>JBJXDS010000187.1:0-15784 GCA_046154525.1 Bacteroidia bacterium | reverse complement strand
TAATCTTGTATAAAAGGGCTTCCTCATCATCACCCATTTGCTTTACGAGTTCAAATTTTAAAGGGTATTTTTGGGCAACAGGTGAAAAATAATTTTGCATGGTATTAATAATTGATTTTTGATCCTGATCCATGTAGGCTCTATAAATTGCAGGATACTCCGGCGGTATGGTTGACATTATGTCCCCGCTTCGTTTAGGATCGAGCCGCAGATTGGCAAATATCACATGGGTTACTTTATTTTTTTTCAATAATGACAAGACACTGTCAGCATTTTGCGAACCATTGGCTTTATAAATCGGGTAAAACTCCATTCCGCGACCATATACAAAACTCATAGGAGCTTTGCGACTTGCCACCAACGAGCCTTTTGGCAAACTATCTGCACACCATTCGCTCAGCATTAAAAAGTTTTTATAATCATTGGTATATCCTTCAAACTTATCACCTTTAATTAGGTTTTTTTTAACGATTGGAATATTCTTAGAAGATTTTTTTAGGGTTGCAGAAGTATTTTTCCATATAAAAATACCCAACAGAACAAAGAAAAACAATTGAAAAGATGAGTTGCTTTTTTTATCAAACAATTTATAAAATCCATAAAATATGGTCATCAACATTAAGGGTAAGTACACCATTACCAACCTACCTTGTCCCCATGAAGTTTGTAGAGCAAAAAAAGTAACTCCCAAAAGAGCAGCCGAATAAAGTGCAGCCGCCGAAAGGTATTTTTGTTTACTTCTTAATGCCACAATTAACCCTATAACCAACAAGGCTACTGTAAAGAATCCAAGAGGTCCTGAAAAATCACCATTCTCCTCCTTAAAGCCCATCATTTCCCAAAAACGACCTGAAAGATATATCACCACATTGCCAAAAAAACGGTCAATAAAACCCGATAGGTCTTCTTGACCCTTAGAGGGGTCGTAAGCATCTTTTAAAAATAAAATATTGGATTGGGCAAAGTTTGAAATTTTAGAACCCCAAAGGGCCTTTTTCAAACCTTCCATTATGGCATAAATGGTGACAAATGAAACTACGGAAGCAAGCGAATTTCTCCACTCCTTACGAAACAAGAAATAAACGGCCACGGCCGCAAATGTTCCAATTCCGACCGTTTTGGTGAAATAAAGCAGCCACATCATAAATCCTAAAAGCACCCATTTCAAAGCACTTTTACCAATTTGTGAAAATGAGGAATCTGTTTGGGGTAAACTATCAATGTGCCTGAAAAAAACCAGAAAAAATGCGCTTTGAATCATAAGGAAAAACGCCTCGGTGTAGGTGAGGCTGGCATATGACAAAGCAAAAAAATTGGTAGCAAATATGATGATAGAAGAAACAAGTAAGAGATGTGGAATACGGTTTTTAAATGCGGAAAATAATATCCAAATGCTAAGCACGAAAAAGAAAACGGAAAGCAACTTGAGCAACATCAGGTTTAACCCAAACATAGAAATAGGCAGAGCCAAAAACATCACGTAAAGCGGGGCATTATCGGCATACCAATACCCAAAAAAATCATTGGCAAATTTATTCCCGGCCATTATATAAAGCGAATCATCGTGGCCAATAGAAATTTTGGCATCGAACATTAGAAAACAACAAATCAAAGACAGAACGGTAATCCCAATTTGCCAAATTTTTAAATTTTCGCCTATGGATTTTTCAGTTCGTTCAAACAAACTGGTTTTGGCAACCTCTGGTTTTTTGGGAGCTGCATTCTGTTTGGCCATACTTTTTATTAAGTATGCAAAAATATCACGATTGAACCAAAAATCTAAGGTTAAATATTGAATAAAAATTGTAAAAAATTACCTGGCTGCTACTCCTCATAATACCTAAAAGTAATAGGCATCCGGTAATAAACCGCTACTGGCAAATTATCCTGCGAAGCCGGTATCCATAGAGGCATAGCTCTCACTATTCGTATCGCTTCTTCCTCCAATCCATAGCCAATCTGTTCACCTATTACCCCTACACAACAAATTTTCCCAAGGGAATCAACAATAAATTTAAGGGTTACCCTACCTTCAATTTTATTTTCGATGGCTTGCTTGGGGTAGTTAAGTTCATTGGAGATAAATCGTATCATAGCATCCCTTCCGCCAGGGAATTGTGGTTTTACCGTACTTATTAAAAATACATTATTCGGTATTTTATCTGGTTGTTCCTGTAATTTATTTTTATCAGCCTTTGTTTCCATGGATAAAGGTATAAGTAAACTGAACTGAACCGGCAAATTATAAGTGAGAGAAACTACATTTCCATTTTGTTTTCCCGGATTCCATAGCGGCATTTTTTTAATCATGTCTATAGCGGCTTCTTCCAATCCGTAGCCTAATTTTTCTTTATTTAAAAGAACAATAATGTTAGATAATTCACCTGTTACCTCTACAGTGAACCTAATTATAACAGTTCCTTCAATGCTATTTTCTAATGCCTTTTTAGGGTAAACAAGATTTTGGTTAATAAAGGTTGACATGGCTTGTTCACCTCCTGGAAACTCTGGTTGCTGTTCTATTAATGTATTATATGATTCTGAACTATTGGGCGGATTTGTTTTGCCTAAAGAATCGGTCTGTGCATTACTGAAAATTGAAATAAAAAAAAGGTTTAAAAAAAGTATCTTTTTAGTCATTTCAATTAAAGCTTAAACTTTACAGATAAATTAAAATAAACATCAACTGGCACCCCATTTTGTTTTCCAGGTTTCCATTTTGGCATTTTAATAATTACAGCCATTGCCGATTCCTCGCAGCCATACCCTAATTTTTCTTTGCTTATTACTCTGGGATTTATAATTTCTCCAGTTGAAGTTACCGTAAATTTCACCCATACTTTGCCTTCAACTTCATTTTCTTTAGCTGCTTGGGGATAAACAAGATTTCTATAAATAAATTTCCACATAGAATCTTCCCCTCCTGAGAATTTAGGCATTTCCTGAACTGCTAAAAAGGGCTCAGGAGACTTATTTTGAAAAACGGGAACATCCTCTTCTATGTCCAAATCTATATCACCACTACCAATTTCCTGAACGTTAACTATTGAATCGGTTTGGGCTTTACCCACAATAGAAAATACCAGAAAAATTAAAATTATTAGATTTCGCACAGCCTATTTTTTTTTAACAAAAATAAACATTCAACCTAAACAAATAAGGGATTGGGAAATTTGTTTTACTTCAACTCAAACGTTTCCATAAACTTGGTAGTAAAATTACCGTTTACAAAATCTTCGTTCGCCATTAACTGTAGTTGTAGCGGGATGGTTGTTTTCACTCCTTCTATAATAAATTCGTCCAAAGCCCTCCTCATTTTTACTATACATTCTTCACGGGTTTGAGCCACCACTATAAGTTTGGCTATCATGCTATCATAGTTTGGTGGGATGGTATACCCGGCATAAATATGGGTATCAACCCTTACTCCATGTCCACCCGGTTTGTGCAATGAAGTTATTTTTCCGGGGCAAGGTGCAAAGTTTTTGTAAGGATCCTCTGCATTTATGCGACATTCAATACAGTGCATTTTTGGGTAATGGTTCTTGCCTGAAATTGGCACCCCTGCCGCTATTAATATTTGCTCTTTTATTAAATCGTAATTTATTACTTCTTCGGTTACAGGATGCTCTACCTGAATTCGGGTGTTCATTTCCATAAAATAAAAATTACGGTGTTTGTCTACCAAAAATTCAATAGTACCCACTCCTTCATAGTTTATAGAAGATGCTGCTTTTACAGCTGCATCCCCCATTCTTTCACGCAATTCATCGGTCATAAAAGGTGAGGGGCATTCTTCAATAAGTTTTTGATGGCGGCGCTGTATACTGCAATCTCTTTCGCTTAGGTGACAAACTTTTCCGTACTGATCTCCCGCTATTTGTATTTCAATGTGTCTTGGTTCTTCAATATATTTTTCCAAATACATTCCGTCATTTCCAAAAGCAGCTTTCGATTCGGTTTGGGCCGATTGAAAAGCTGGTTCCATTTCTTCGTCTTTCCACACTATCCTCATTCCTCGTCCACCGCCACCGGCTGTGGCTTTCAATATGACAGGGTATCCTATTTTCTTAGCTATTTTTATTCCTTCTTTTGGGTCGGTTAGCAATCCATCACTTCCAGGCACTATTGGTACACCGGCTTTTTTCATTGTGTCTTTGGCATTGCTTTTATCACCCATGGAATTTATCATTTCGGGCGATGCACCTATAAACTTAATGTTGTGCTGACGGCATAGTTCTGAGAATTTGGCATTTTCACTTAAAAAACCGTATCCTGGATGAATAGCGTCGGCATTGGTTATTTCGGCAGCTGCCAAAATATTGGTCATACTCAGATAGCTTAAGGCACTAGATGGAGGCCCTATGCAAACGGCTTCATCTGCAAACCGAACGTGTAAACTTTCTTTATCTGCAGTAGAGTAAACCGCTACCGTTTTTATGCCCATTTCCTTGCAAGTACGAATTATTCGTAATGCTATTTCGCCCCGATTGGCTATTAATATTTTTTTAAACATGTTTTTGATTTGAAGATTTGGAGATTTGGAGATTTGGAGATAATTTTTTTCATTGTCGAATTTTCAAATTTTCAAATTTCCAAATCAACTTGGATCTACCAAAAACAAAGGTTGGTCATACTCTACTGGTGTAGAATCATCGGCCAATATTTTTACAATTTTGCCCTTTATTTCACATTCTATTTCATTAAATAGTTTCATGGCTTCAATTATGCAAAGCGTGTCGCCTGGGTTAACCTCATCTCCAACATTAATAAATTGCGGTTTATCAGGCCCCGCACTGCGATAAAATGTGCCAATCATGGGTGATTTAACTTCAATAAGTTTAACATTCGGAACTGGTTCGGCCAACGGCTTTGGTGCTTCTGCAGCAGGTGCGTTTTCAACGCGTGAAGCTGCAGGAGCCTGCTGGTAAATTGGCTGTTGCGAAGCCATAAACAACTCGGTTGTTTTATTATTTTTCCTGATGTTAAGTTTAAAATCTTTGCGTTCGATACTTACTTCATCTACACCGGATGAAGAAATGAACTTGATGAGGGCTTGAATATCTTTTAAATCCATAATTTTCAAAAATTGAAACGGGAGGCGAAAATAAGGCAAAAAATGAGAAATCTATGATAAAAATGAGGAATTTTGCGTAAAATGAGGGACTTTGGAGTTAAATTAATGAAAAAATTGAAAAATGATATATATCATTTTGCAACGGAACTTTAAAAAATATAGCTTGGTTGTGAATCGTTAATCAATTAGATGAGGATTATTCTACATATATTCCATCATAGCAGAGGATATTATACGGTACCTTATGATAGTACAGCTGGTATGCCACCCTTTGCGGGGCTTATTGCGATTGGAATAGTTTTAGCTTTGGTATTAAGAGTTTGGTGGGAAATAATAAAGGATAAAAGGATTCTACCTTCAAAAGGAAAGAAGGATTTAAAAAAAAAGAAGCAGTAGTTTTCTCATTTAATATTAAAATTTCCAATTTGTTTTCACCAACAATCCTTTTAACTTTGCACCGCAAATAATTACCTCTAAATAATTTATTTGCAATGTCTGATTCTCTATCCCATAAAATCCTTTACGAAGGTCTCGCATTTGATGATGTTCTTGTACTTCCACGGTATTCTGAAGTGCTACCCCGCGAAGTAATTACCCGTACCAAACTTACCCGCAGTCTTGAAATTAATGTGCCAATTACCAGTGCGGCCATGGACACAGTTACCGAAGGCCGCATGGCTATAAGCATGGCCCGTGCCGGAGGACTTGGTTTTATTCATAAAAATATGAGCATTGAGCGGCAAGCCGCTGAAGTGAAAAAAGTAAAACGCTCGGAAAGCGGGATGATAAAAGACCCGGTAACGATGCTGGTATCGGCTAAATTAAGTGAGGCTATGACCGCCATGAAAGATTACAGGATTGGCGGAATACCTATTATTGATAATGCAGGAAAATTAGTAGGGATATTAACCAACCGTGATTTGCGGTTTCAAACCGATATGAGCCGTTCCGTAGATGAGGTAATGACCAAGCATAATCTTATAACAGCTGATGTTGGAACTGATTTACAAAAAGCCATGGAAATATTGCAAAAACATAGAATTGAAAAACTACCTGTTATTGATAAAGATGGTTTTTTAAAGGGATTGATTACTTATCGCGATATTCAAAATGTAAAAAATCACCCCTTTGCGTGCAAAGATAAATTTGGGCGATTAATGGTAGGGGCAGCAGTTGGCATTACTTCCGATACTTTAGAACGTGTAAGTGCATTGGTGGCCCAGGATATTGATGTTATAACATTGGACACAGCACATGGCCATAGTAAGGGAGTGATAAATGAGCTTAAAAAAATTAAAAAAGAATTCCCCGATTTACAATTGGTGGTGGGCAATATAGCCACCGGTGATGCTGCCAAAGCTTTGGTAGATGCAGGGGCTGATGCTGTTAAAGTTGGCGTGGGGCCTGGCTCTATTTGTACCACCCGGGTAATTGCCGGTATTGGGGTTCCGCAACTTTCAGCAGTTATTGAATGTGCTGCAGCAATTAAGGGTAGTGGAGTTCCGGTAATAAGTGATGGGGGTATTCGCTATAGCGGTGATATAGTAAAAGCCATAGTTGCCGGTGCCGACAGCATCATGGCCGGTTCTCTTTTTGCCGGAACTGATGAATCGCCGGGTGAAACTATTATTTATGAAGGCCGAAAAGTAAAATCGTATAGGGGAATGGGTTCCATAGATGCCATGAAAGACGGTTCAAAGGACCGATATTTTCAGGATGCTGAAGAAGAAATTGCCAAATTAGTGCCTGAAGGAATAGTAGGAATGGTGCCTTTTAAAGGGCAACTTTCAGAGGTAATGTATCAATACATTGGAGGTCTAAGGGCCGGTATGGGATATTGCGGAGCCAAAACCATTGAGGAATTAAAGACTGCCATGTTTACTAAAATTACATCTTCAGGAATTCGCGAAAGTCATCCGCATGATGTTACCATTACACAGGAAGCACCTAATTATTCGAGATAAGTTTTTTAATGGTTAATAGTGAATGTTAAATGGTTAATTTTCTTTCAGGAACAGAAACCATAATAACTGCAGGTGAAATAAATTTTGCCAACCTTCCTGTATTTTTTATAAATAAGTTGAAAAATTTTAAAATTATTTTTTTTAACCCCGTATTTCGCCATTCATCATAAGGGGCAAATTGCCAATGGATTTTATAATTAGTATTATTTACAAACAATTCATACTCTTCAAAAGTTAGTAAGTGTTCAGTCCAGTTACCATTGGCAGGATCGCAGGTATTGGTGGGATGCTTTGGAACGGATGGCAATTTTTGGGTTATTAAATAATTTTTTACTTCCGTTTTAATATCCGAAAAAACCTGACCTCGTGTTATAGCGGCTAAAATCTCGCTTCGAGAAACGGATAAAGAAGGAAATTCCCGACGGATAAAATCTAAACGCATTTTATAAAAGGATTCAAGCGAATCACCAGGTTTAAATTGATTACCGTTCCACTCCCATTCATCCATTTGGTGAATTTTTTTAAAATATTTTTTCCTAAAAACATTGTAAATATTGGCAGAGGTGTTGTGAACCAATATCGCATTTTTAAAATTTTGGATACTATGTTTAAAAAATAAAGCCGGATTATAAATATGCTCCACCACATCACGGCTCACCAATAAATCAATTTGATTTCGGTAGTTTATTGCCAGTTCATTGATACTTCCAACAAGAATACCCGTTGGTTTTAAACCCAAAGTATTTGAAATAACTTCAAAATCGGTGCAACTTTGCTCGTAAATATCAGTATATACTACCGTGCCAAACCCCAGCCATTTAGCCAATAAACTTATAATTCCGGTTCCACCGCCAATTTCGGCCATGCTAATTTTTTCAATCGGCTTTTCTAATTTTTCAACACCAAGTTCCAGTATTTGCCAAGCCAGGATTACCGAATATTCCAAGCTTTGAAGATGCTTTTTTAAATACAGTTTGTTGTAATCTGAAATATCTAATTTATCCACCTCCAATCCATCGAAAAGTGTTATAAACTGTTTTCTTTTCTCCTCTTCTAATCTTGGCATTCCATTAAAATTAACAGCCCTTCCGCATAATTTATTTCTACAATTCCGGTTTCGGCACTTTCATTGCTCGAACCCGACCGTTCAATAATGGATAAGCATTCATCATTCAAATTATAAACCAACCCTTTTGTGGTTATTCCATTTATATTACCTAAGGCAAATAGTGATAAGACCTGGCCCTTGGTGTAATATTTTTTAAATTCTTTTGGCAAAACAAAAATTTTTGAAAAATCATCCAAAATCACAGCATTTATTTTATCAGCATATTTACCAAGTGTACAAATATTGTTGAATGTATGATCCATACGCCAACCGGTAGCCCAAACAATATTAACCGCCTTGTGTCCTTTTTTAACTAAAAAATCAAGGGCTTTTTCTAAATCCGTTTTAGTTTGATCGGGGGTATAAATAATTTCAATATCCGGTTGATTTTTTAATAACTCATTATCCTTGTCCAGTCTGTCAAAATCGCCCAACAATACATCAAACTTTATCCCTAAACTTGTTACCCTTTCCACCGCACCATCTAATACTACCACATATGGACTCCATTCCAGTAGTTCACCTAAAAGTCTTTCATGGCAAGGCTGTCCATTGGCAATAACCAATGCAGGTTCCTGATTTTCTTTTACAAAATGGTGGGATGACATTCTTTTACTAAAGTCAACAAAAATACTAATATTAAAAGGAGTTAAAATATGATAAAGCATGGGCTTGAAAAACCCATTTTAAAAATTCAACTCTAATCCAAAAGTAAAGAAACACCTTAAATAAAATTATTAGGTTGTATCCTTCATTTTTTTAAATCATTTTTACCACTCCAAAAAACACAATGAACAAAATAAAAGGTTCAAAAATCTTAATTGCCTTCCTGTTTATTTTCCTTATTGCCGGATGCAAACGCGATTTGGAAACGACATGGGATGCTGAATATGCCACCCCTGTGGCCCATGCCGAAATGGATTTAGCCGATTTGGTTGGTGACAGCCTTTTGGTAAAAAAGGGGGATAACAGCCTTGATCTGGTTTATGATTACCAATTGGCCGTAGACAGCATCGACAGGTATTTGGAAGTGCCCGACACTTTGCAGGAAAAATCAGTAACCCTGGGGAAAATTGTATTAGACAACCGAAAACTTTCGGATACCATTACCCTCGGTGAAATTTACCCCCTTTCAAAATTATTGGATGGACAAACCCAAACACTTCCAGCTTTTGATCAGGATGGTTCAAACAATAAACAGGAAATAGATGTAACCAAGCAATTTTTTAAGCAAGCCAAATTTAAGGAAGGGTTTATTGATATGACCTTAAAAAACGAACTTCCGGTGGAAGCTGAAAAAATAGTTTTTCAATTATTAAACAAATCGGATGGCGCCATTATAATTTATGATTCATTTTTAAATGTAATGCCCAATGATTCTGTAAAAACAACCAAATCATTGGCTGGCAAAAAAATAGATGGTGTATTGGTAGGTATAGTAAAGCGGGTAAAAACGAAAGCAAGTAAAGGCCCGGTTCTTATTAATTCGCAAAAGGGAATAATTCTTGATTTGGCCATCCGCGATTTGGAGTTGGAATTTGCAACAGCTGTGTTTCCTTCCCAAAATCTGGTGGAAGAAAACCAGGAAGTGCAATATAACCTTGGCCAGGCTTTAATTACTTATATGGAACTAAATTCTGGCTATGTGGTAATGGAAGTTTTTAGCAATGTAAAGGAGGAAATTATTTTGGATTACAGCATTCCTAATTCCATGAGAAATTTTAATAAATCGGAATATGTGAGGCAAACTGTAAAAGTTCCCCCCGCCAAAGAAGGAAGTTTTTCTAAGGTAACCAAAAAATTCCCACTGGACGGGTATCAAATTTTTTACCGGGGCAAAAACCCCGACCTGCCCCCTTTTAAATATAATACCATTTACAGTGAGTTTACAGCACGTATTGAATACACAGGCATTGAACGAACGCTATCATTATCTGATAGTGTATATGTAAGATTTGGGCTGGTAGAAATAAAACCCAAACTGGCCATTGGTGATTTTGGGATACACCTGTTTAATTTTGACGAAAAACAGTCTGTTAAATTTTTTGAAAATGTGAAAGGAAATATTAGCCTCGAAGATGTAAAAATGGGATTGGTGTTTAAAAATACCTTTGGCATACAAGCAGATATAAGTATTGATAATATTACAGGGGTAAACACACGAACAGGCAACTCCGTTAAACTTATTTCATCAGCCATGCCCCCTACTTTTTTGGTAGACAGGGCCAAAAATGACCCCTTCGTTCCCTATTATTACAATATATTTTTTGATAAGAATAATTCTAACTTAAAACAATTTTTGGAAAACATACCCGACAGGCTCGATTCTAAATTTAGTATGGAGGTGAGAAAAAGAGGATCTCAGGATTACACAGATTTTGTATTCGACACCAGCCAACTAACGGCTCACCTGCGGTTGGAAATACCTGTTCAGTTTGGCACTGATGGTTTGGAACTAAGCCAACTCCAAGCTTTTAATTTTATGAATTTTAAAAATGCGGATAGGATAAAAAGCGGGGTACTAAAACTGGATGTTACCAACGGCTACCCTTTTGAAGCCACTTGTGATATTGAATTTTTGGATGAACAAAATTTACTTCTCACTACCTTGTTTGAAGTGGGAAAAGCACAAACTGTGTTGCCCGGAAACATAGATGGAAATGGTATGGTAAGTTCACCCGCACAGTCGCAATTGTTTGCCGAAATACCGGCTACAAAAATGCAAATTATTAAAAATGCCAAGAAAATACGGATAAAAACTAAGTTCAGCACACCGGATGGCAACCGCTACAAAATATACAGTACTTATAAATTTGGGGTAAAACTAAAAGGGAATTTTGTATATGAACAAAGCTTTTAAGCTACTATTTGCTTTACTTATTTCATTGCCCGGCCTGGCCCAAAACAGCGATTCTGCCAGGTGGGACCGTTTCAAAAATCAGTTTGATAATCCTTTCAAAAAAATTGAAGCCGCACGTATAATTGGTTTTCAATCTAACACTATGCTTTCAGCCAATCGTATTTCTAATAATTTTATTTACCCATTTGTTTTTGGCAAAAAATTAGAAAAGGAAACGATTGACAATATGTTGGACAATTCAAAAAACAAGCTATTAAATATTGAAACCAACAACGAACTTCGGTTTGTGAACCTCGAAAAAAACCTGTTTAAAAAACCAACCCTTAATTGGTACATAAAAGGAGGAACCCACAGGCGAACATTTGTAAATGCTACAAACGATGCAGCCACACTTGTCTTTAGGGGCAATACAGGTTCTTCGTCATTTCAATTTGATAATTGCAATTATTATAACTTACAACTAAATAAAATAGGGGTTGGTTTATTTCACCACAACGAAAAAACAGCCCGCCCGTATAATTTAAGTTTTGGCCTTTTTGTAATTCAGGCTTTAAACTATGCAAGCATAAAAACCTACCAGCAAAACTTTTTGAAAGGCAATGAAGATTCTTTTAACATCGGTATTAATTATGATGCGGCATTTGCCAGTGCCGATGCTTTTGGGGCCAATGGTATGGGCCTTGGAGGCGAACTGATTTTTAATCAAAAAATAAATAACAAAAGCATTTGGGGATTTAGGCTTGAAAATTTTGGGTTTGCCAGGTTTAATGAATCAACCACCACCTACACCGGCTTTGGCCAATATAAATTTGACGGGGTATTTATTGCAGAAATTGGCAGGCTAAACGAAGAAAATTATTTTCAAAACCGGTTAGATTCCTTTACCAACCCATTTACCAATAAAAAAGAAAATCAAACTAAAACAGTTTGGATAGCCCCGTCTTCATTTGTTTATTACACCATCCATAGCAAACGAAATTATTATCAAATTGGGTTGCGGCATTCTGGCACCAAAGCCTTGCCCGTGGCTGAATTCCGCTACTTTACGTTTGTAAAACCAAAATTAATAGTAGGAGCCACCGCTGGAGCCATAGGGCAGTATTATTTAAATACAGATATAAACTGGGCCATCAACCGCCAATGGTTTTTTCAGGCAGCCATCTATCATGTGGAAGCTATAGCCTTGCCTAAAACCTTTGGTGGATTAGGGGGAGGTTTTGGGTTGCAGTTTGTGTTTTAGCAAATTATTATGTTAACCTTGCATTATGAAAAAATATTATTTGCACAATGGGACTGAGCAAGAAGGCCCTTTTGATATAGATGAGCTTAAATTAAAGAACATATCTCTTGATAGCCCTATTTGGTATGAAGGGATTGAAAATTGGGCAACGGTGGGTCAAATCGATGAATTGAAAGATATTTTTTTAAGTAAAACACCGCCTCCATTTAAACCAAGGATTGAACCCAATTCCCAAGTTTCTAGTCCAATAATTCCCCAACAAAAAATCAATTTCAGAAAACAAATGACTATTGGCTTAATTGTTCTGGTAGCCATAATTTGCTTTCTGTATCTGATTAACAAAAAAAGCTCAACAGAAAGTGGTTTAACTCAAGTAGAATCTAACTCTGAAGGTCTTACTCCTCAAAGTTCTGTACTAGAGAGTTCTCCTCCTCCTCGGAGCACACCTTCTGAAACTTATGAACAAAAAGTTCTTACAATTGAAGAAATGGAACTGTCACAACCTACAAAATTCTTAATTTCTGGAGGAAAGTATGCTGTTGCTATGTTTAAAAAATTGAAAATTTCGGGTACAATTACTAATTATGCGACAGTTGCCACTTATAAGGATGTCCTTATAAAAGTAAAATATTATTCTAAATCACATACTGTTTTGCATGAAAAAGAATTTACCATTTATGATATTTTCCCTCCATCATCAACGAAGCATTTTGAGCAGAAAGTTGATAATTATGTTAATGTAGCTACTATAGGATGGGATGTGATAGATGCTAAATCTCAATGAAGTGACCATCTAACTGTTATAGATTGTCTAGTGCATCTGGTCAAATTTTCAAACTAAAATCAAGAATCATTATTCTTCCTGCCTTCAATATTTTTTCTTTGCCTTTTTCTAAAAAAGTACATGAATGTGGAAGCCACAAACAGGATAGCAAAAAGTTGAAAATTTTCATCTTTAAAGCCGGATTTTTTATATCCCACTATCATTTCGATGATTGAAATGGCAGCAATAGCCATCCACATTATTTCGATAAAACGACGCATATTTATATTTTCTAAAAAACTATTTAATTGAAACCCGTCCCGTTAAATTTTTTATGCGGTAGCGGGTAAAATTTTGGTTCGACTCAAAACCTGTTCCATATAATATTTCATCGGGGGTTTTTATTTTTATAAAATTATCGGTGTATATAATTTCACGCCGTTGGTCCCATATCAGTTTTTCGGTTTCAAGTTCCTCGGCTCTTATGTTTTTCACCTTCACATTGTTTCTTACCTCAATTATTTTTTTATTTTCATAGCTAATGGCATAGTTGGCTGTTAATGAGCTTTCGGCCTCGCCGGCTTTATTATAAAAAAAGCCCCTCACTCCTTTTTTCATCTCCATATAGGGTTCGGCTTTTTGAGGGTAACGCTCAATCAATGGCGAAAATATTTTAGCTTTTAAAAAACCTGAATCGGTATAGTTGATGGCTACATCGGTGGCTTTTTCAACCCCAATACTCGAAATAATTTTGCTAACCTTTTTAACTTTTTCAGGGTCTTTTTGGCATGAGGTAGCGAACAAAATTAACATTAACAACCAAGCTAATTGTAAACTAAAATTATATTTTGAATAGCCCCACATTAATTAAAAAGTCGTTTTTTAAACCAACTATCGGCCAAGTTTAACCCCAGGGTAAGTTTAAAAAAATCTTCTTGAATGAGGTTATTATCTAAGGTGCCCCGCCTTACAAATTCTCCAGTTAAAAAAATACGAGACGTAATTAATACCTTAGTACCATCAGGTTTTGTATGCCTTCGGGTAAAGGGAAAACCCAACCCCAGGCTAAGACCATTTTCAGCAATTTTATTATTAAATGCCGAAATGTAGCCCGCATTATGATGAAACCCTGCAGTGTAACGAATACTTTTAAAATAGTTCTTAGCTTTATTGGTTTTAAGAGCGTTATCAAAATGCGGAACCGGACAGATAAAAAATCCCAATGAATAATTTTGATCATCCAAAAACCCGCTGTTGTCGCCATACATGTTTTTGTATTTACTCCACATGGTTTTGCCATACCCCGCAGTAGCCTGCCATTTTTCATGATTACCAATGGTAAAAGAAAAATTTAGTGCTGGAGGTAAACTAACTTTAATACCTACTGCCTGCTCATTGATAATTGTATCGCGCGGTGCCAATGGGGTGCCATCAAAAACTTCGGTAAATGTATATACTACCCTGTTACGTTCGCCTTTAAGCATTGTATTGCCCGATAGGGTTACTCCCAAAACCCAACTCAAACCAGTATCAGACACTGAATGTAGATGAAGCCCTAAATCTAAATGGCTACCTTTTAAATAAATATCGCTTTTGTCTTCGTAGCTTGTCATAAACCTATTGCCCGGATAGCGGCGGCGTTGGCTTTCGTCAAGTTGCCCAAAAATAAATGAATAGTTGGCACCCAAACTTAAATATTTCCAAACATTGGTTCCAATACCAACATTAAACTTTGATAAGCCTCCACTTCCTTCAAACTCATTGCGCACCGAAACTCCGGCCGAATCCTTTACATTCAAAATATTATACCCAACATCCGAATACGGCAAAAGTCCAAATGCCAAACCGCTTTTCCATTTAGCCACCGGAACTCCAAGAGCAATATAATTGAAGCCGGCATTTGAAAAATCCTGCTTAAATTTTGTGGTTTTAAACCTTCCCATATCTACATAGGCTCCTGTATTAAATGCACTGTTTTTTAAAGCCGAAAGTGAAGCAGGGTTAGCAAATGAAAAATTACTTTCGTGCCGGTATGAAAATCCATTATGCCCATTGGCTGCATTATCGGCAAAACCATCGTAGCGCAGCAAACCCACCCCAAATAAAGAATAAGGCGACCGTGTATTCTGCTGACTAAAAGCCGGTGATATGCAAATTGTAAAAAGTAAAAGTGTAAATAATTTAAAGATGGGGTACATTATATTTTAAAATTTCGAACAATCCCTTTAAAACTAAATCGGGTTCGGCAAATATCGTTCCTTTAAGCTTAGCAGCAAAGTAAGGATGGTCGCCACCGGTCATTATTACTTTAATATTTTCATTTATTTCTGAATAACTATCTATAAATCCTTGCATTTCCATAAGTGTTCCAAACATTACACCACTTAAAAGGGCTTCTTCGGTAGATTCACCAGTTAATTTATACTTAACCTTTTTTACTGTTAAAGGTAGTTTTCGTGTAAAATGATGGAGTGCTTTAAATTTCATGTCAGCTCCTGGCGATATACTTCCACCGATATATTCATTTTTACTATTTACAAAATCATATTTAATAGCAGTTCCGGTATCTATTACTAACCTATTTTGGTCCTTAAATAAAACACTGGCCCCTACGGCGGCTGCCAATCTATCATTTCCCAGTGTTTCAGGGGTTCTGTATTTTTTAATTACCGGTACATTTGTTTTAAAATCCAGAACTATCAATTTTGAAAAGTAGTGGTAAAACGAACCCAAATCATCATTAGTTACACTTGAAATTATTATGGGTGTATC
>JBJXDS010000186.1:0-6146 GCA_046154525.1 Bacteroidia bacterium | reverse complement strand
TTTTAACCAAACAATTTATTTTATCACAAAACAGCGAATACTTAATATTTTTTATATCCGGCGTTTTTAAAAATTTAACGACGGAAGTATCACTAAGGACTCCGCAATTGGGGGTGGTAACAGTTACACTATAAGTTCCGGGTTGTTTAACCGTTATTTTTTGAATCGTATCATTTGTACTCCATAAATACTTACGCAGTATTGTATCATTTTCGGCATCCAAGGTATATCCAAGGGTATTATTACAAAGAGTGGTATCGGGTTTTAAATTAAGCTTGGGCGAGTATTCCAATTTAATACGTATGGTATCCGTCACGGTATCGCAGCCATAAGTAGCCCTAACCCAATATCTTCCTGTATCGGTAACAATTAAATTTTGTTTTTTCGATCCATCACTCCAAAGGTAAGTGGCACCAATATTTTTGGCATTTAATATTTCATATACATTATCACATTCAATAAAATCATTTTTAAACCCAATGGGTTCGGTATATAAGGTATCCCTAAATCGCGATGCAAAACCTGAATAATACCAACTTGAACCTGATTTGCCAGTTTCATGAAATACACCCTTAGTGGTTGGGTAGTCCTTTGAAAGTGTAATTCCTCCATATAAAATACTACTCATACAACTTATTTTTTTCACTTTTAATACGGTGGGGTATTCATAGTAGGATCCACCAAAATAAGTACCGTATAATATTTTACTTCCATCCCAGCTCAGTTTAGTTATTGCCAAATTGGTGGCCCAGGTATTTCCTTTGGCATTGTTGGTTAGCTGCAATGCATCTTTGGTGACCGGGTAATTGGTTGATTTTGTAGCGCCGCCAATTATGGCCTCATCTTTTACGTTGGCACAAATCCGGATATTAGAATTCCAAAAATAATAGCCGGGATAAAACATATCATCTCCACTTCCCCCCAAATAGGTAGAATAATAAACGTTTGTACCTGCTTTGTTCAATTTGACAACAACGTGGTCGTAGCCTCCATTATTGTTAGGTTGAACCACATTGGTGGTGGTATAAAAATCGGATGATTTAGAAAATCCACCAACATAAAGTTCGTCCCTCTCGTTAACATATAAACCCTCAAAATAATCCTCTGCACTTCCTCCCATTAAATGGCTCCACAATAGTTTTTTCCCGTCAAACTGAATTTTGGCTACAAATCCATCTGAAATATCGGAATTGGATGTTTTAAAAATTTTGGCCCCAATTGTCACTGGAAAATTTGAATTACTGGATGAACCTACCAAATAAACATCTTCGTTAGCATTTAAACTAAGATCGGCTGCCATATCCTGACCTGTGCCGCCAAAATAGGTGGAATAGATTAATTTGGAACCATCAGCACTTAAGCGTGATAAAAAACCATCATAGGTACCTCCGCCATATGTTTTTTGCATACAACCTGTGGTTGTTGGAAAATCTTGGGCACTGGTTTGCCCTGTAAATATAACGTCGCCATTGGCGGCTAATTGCATACTTTGTATTACAGTGCCCCACGTATTTGATTTTCCAAAATATGTGGAATAAACAAGGGATTTAAAATCGGATGCCAACTTTGTAACAAAACCCCTATAACCACTTCCCGAACCTCCTGATTTGTCGTAGGCATTGGAGGTAATAGGGAAATCGGCCGAATAGGTAAACCCTGAAATTACCGGTTGTTTTTGAGCATTAACCGCAATGGATAAAACATATTCATACGAAGCCCCCCCAATATAGGTGAATAATAAAAGTGAATCGGCATTTAAGGACAATTTAGCAACAAACCCTTCATAATTAAATGCTGAACCCATGGTGGTATCATAAGTACCTACCTTGGTGGGATAGGTTTCGGTTGTCATTCCACAGGCATATACGTAATTGTCCTTATCAATGTCCATATCGAGCAAATAGGTGAAACCCCAGGTGCTCGTTCCTGAATTTTTACCGTAAAAATAGGTACTCCAGTCCAGCATCATTGGATCTATAACAAGGGTCGCGTCAGCGGATAATTGAGAACTTGAACTGTAACTTAAGGTTTCGCCTTTTACACAATAATTAATCGTTACCGGAACATTGCCATGAGGGGTAATTTGCCAGCAAACAGGTTTACCTTCCTTTATTTTATCGCCCCATGGAGTTGTAATTATTAAATTTCCTGATTTGTCGGTTTTAAGTTTTTTTAATCCATTGTATTTAAGTTTTATTTGCGAAAAATCGCCTCCAGGATTCACAATGAAATCGTATTTTAATGATTGATCTTTACTCAAATAAAAAACCAAATCAATATTATCGTACACATTTTTGTAGGTAAGTTTTTCATAATCCTCCAATTCTATGGAAACCTCACTTCCGGCATTAAAGTAATTAAATATAGAAGGCAACTTGCCTGCAGCTTCTACACTATTTTTAGGGTTTATATTTTCAAAACACAAATCCCAAACTGCAAAGGCTATACTTCCTTGCTCTGTTTTACTTTTTCTCTCTTCTTTACCTGGTTTCCTTAATCCAAACTGAATTTTATCTTTGTAAAAAGCAATGGAGGTTTGCCCGCTTGTTAATCTGTACAAAATGTTTTGATCGTATTGTCCTGAATTTTTTCTAAAAACAGGTTTATTAATTTCTGAAAATACTTTGGAGGTAACGTTGCCACCGATAATGGGGTCCATTACATTTTGGCAAAATGAAGAAAAAGAGAAAAAAACTATTAAAAATACCAGTAACGGTTTGACCATATTGAAAATGATTGTCAAATATAATTATATAGACTCCACTAACAGTAAAACGTTGCAAAAAAAAATGCTTTTTTTGCTTAATTATTGTAAAATGACAAAACGACTTTTCTTTTATTTTTTAAAATACTCTTCTCCTAAATAAATAATGGACATTGAACTATACCGCATTTTTTGCCTTAAGAAGCCCGGGGTAACTGAAGAATTTCCTTTTGACAGCAGGACTTTAGTGTTCAAAGTGTGTGGAAAAATGTTTTCACTTTTGGACGTTGAATCGTTTGATTCTATCAATCTGAAATGCGACCCTGAAAAGGCAATCCAACTTAGGGAAGAATATCCGGGGGTTATACCGGGTTTTCACATGAACAAAAACCATTGGAACACGGTGACCTGTGATGACTCCATCCCTGACAAACTTATTTATGAATGGACGGATGATTCGTATAATTTAGTTTTAAATTCGTTGCCTCTTAGGGTTAGGAATGAGTTATTTGGTTATTGAATTATTTGGTTATTGGTTATAAAGAAAGATTAAAATTATGAATTCATTTGAAGAATTAGAGGTTTGGAAGGAATGCCGACAATTGAAAATTTATATTTCCAAATTATCTAAAACATTTCTTTCTGATGAAAAATACAAATTGACAGATCAAATTATTAGAAGTTCCAGGTCTGTTAATGCTAATATTTCTGAAGGTTTCGGACGATTTCATTTTCAGGAAAATATTCAATATTGCAGGCAAGCAAGAGGATCTTTATTCGAAACACTTGAACATATTTATACTGCCTTTGATGAACAGTATATTGATGATACAATAGTTTCTGAATTTAAGAATAAGTATGAAAAATGTTTAAAATTACTAAATGGATATATAGCTTATTTATTAAAAGTCAAAGCTGGGAATACCGACAAATCAAAATAACTCAATAACTCAACAACCCAATAACTCAATATCTCAATAACCCAATAACTCAATATCTCAATATCTCAATAACCCAATAACTAAATAACACCTTACAAACCAATGATTAATATTCAGTTTAAAAATTTCAATAATCAATTTAACACCAGAGTAAAAAGAACTCCAACCTATCTGCTACCCATAATTTTGGGGTTGGTATGTCTTTTTATTTTTGGAAAACTTTACAGCGGTTATCAGGGTGATTTCAGGCCACAGGGAATTCATTTTTGGGCACAGGCCGATAGGTACAGCATTTCCCAAAATTATTATGATAACGGTTTAAATTTTTTTGAACCCCAAACCAATTACCTCGAATTTAGCGATGGAAAAACCGGGGTGGAATTTCCCGCAGTACAATATTTAGCGGCATTAATTGCCAAACCTTTTGGGGCCAGAGAGCAGCTATTTTTAATTTACCGGATTCTTTGTTTCATGTTTTTATGCGCAGGCATGCAATTTTTGATGAAAACCATAAAAATGCACGGAGGTAACGCATTTCAGCAAATCCTCATTCCAGTTTTTTTTATGCTTTCGCCGGTTTTGCTTTTTTATGGGTTTAATCTTTTGCCCGATATTCCCTCTTTTTCATTAATCCTCATCAGCTATTATTATTTTGAAAAATTCAGGCTCAATCTGCATTTCAATTCCATTTACTATGCCCTTATTTGGGGATGTGCAGCAGCCTTACTGAAACTCACTTCGGCTATTTTCCCTTTAGCTTATATGTGCTGGTTTTTGGCCAATGCCATTTTTATTGAAAAACAAATTACCCGAAAACAAATAATTCAGGTACTATCAGGGTTTATTTTATTTTTTGGAATTTGTGTTGGCATCAATTATTACTTTACCATCCGAGCCAATGCCGTTTATCAATCCTCGGTTTTTTTAAGCATGTCGCGACACATTAATGACTGGAACAATTTTTCGGAAATATGGGAAGCCGTGGTTTGTTGGCACCGGGAATATTTTAGAGAAACCCAATATTGGGTTATTCTGGTGGCCTTTATTGTTTCCTTAGACCCACGGTTTAGTCAAAAAGGGGTTTTAGGGTTTAAAGGCATTTTACTTTTAGGGTTTGTTTGCTTCATTTTATTAATGGGAAAGCAACTTATCAATCACGACTATTATGCCATATGCACCATTGTTCCTGTTATTTTAATGCTGAGCATAGATGGGTTAATGATACTTACCCGGGGTTGCTTTGGAGGATTAATTCTCCTGTACCTTGTTCAAAATTTGGCACCCTATAGTTTAAATCAATCGTATAAAAGGCAGGCCGAAGTTTATAATATTCCCTGCCGTGAAATTTGGGATTACCGTGGCTATATGATAGAAGGAGCCGATTGGATAAAGAAAAATAAAATCCCCAAAACCGAAAAAGTATTTGTACTTTACGACTATCCGCTCAACACTCCTTTAATTTATTTGGACAGAACAGGCATGGTGCTCGACCATTACAAAATGAAAGACCGGGCTTTGGTTGACCGCTGGTTTAACCTTCATAAACCCCGCTTTTTATTTATACCTAAACCCTGGAAACAATGTCTGGGCGAAGACCAGCCCGATATGGCGAAGCGGACAGAATTATTATATGAGGGAAAAGAGGTATTGGTTTATAAATATAAATGGGAAATAAACTAAATCACCAACTCAGCGATAAACAAATTATCCGCCCGTTTATCAAACCCATAAATCATTTCACTTTTCACAATTTTAACCAATCCAAGTTTTTCCAATTCTTTCACCACCCCATAATTTTCTTTTTCAAAAACCGAACAGGTGATGTAATACAATTTACCGCCCCGGTTCAAAAAACGCAATGAACTTTGAATAATGTTGATTTGTCGATTGATCATTTCATCCAATTTCTCCGGTTTAAAATAGGTAAGGTTTTCAGGTTCCCGACCCCAGGTGCCTGAGCCACTGCAAGGCACATCGGCTATGATTACATCAAAAAAGTTTCGGCCAACTATCTCCCCATCAAAATTTATTTTTTCAGGTTTTTTGTTCAAATCGGCTACGGCAATTTTGGGAATCTGCAATCTGTTTTGTTTAAACCGGGTTTTTAAATTCTCCAAAATAGAGGGCCTTACATCTGAGGCATACAGTTTCACGTTTTTAAAATTTTCGGCCACAAAAAGCGATTTACCCCCTGCCCCGCTGCAACAATCCCAAACTTTCATACCATATTTTACCTCAATTCGGGAACTCACCATTTGGGAGGATAAATCCTGAACTTCAATGGGAAAAGAATCAGGCTTGATAACGGTATTATTTTTTAAACCAAAGGCCACAAAATTTTGATTTATCAAAACTTCATCTACAATTTCATTTTTAAAAGTTTCTTTAAATTTTGAAATATTTTTGTGGGCAATTCTTACCCAAACTAATGGCTGAACCTGCAAACTTTTATAATAGTTTTCATTTTGCAATTCGGGTAAAAGGAAATTTGAAAATGGAAA
>JBJXDS010000185.1:0-7486 GCA_046154525.1 Bacteroidia bacterium | reverse complement strand
AACCACGACGATGGCTCCGATGCGGACCGAATCCATTCGGCTGTAAATTATTTACCGGGTGTTTATCCCACCCTTTATCCTGAAGGAATTGGAGGATTTAAACTCAGTAAAATTGGGGCGTTTGTGGCCAGTGATATTCATTACGGGCCAAGCCATAAAACGATGGTGGACAAATCACGAATCAATGTTTTTTATGCAACTAAACCACCCGAAAGACCTACGTTTGAATTGATGCTGGGGACCAACGGGCAGTCGGAAATTGTTCCTCCTTTGGTTATCCCACCCAATCGAATAATCACCTGCCGCACAAAAGGCACAGTACCCGAAGATATTTCAATTCTCACCATCAATCCCCACATGCACCTGCTGGGCACATCGTTCAAAGCCTTTGGCCTTACCCCCAATGGTGACACCATAAAATTAATAAGCATTCCCCGCTGGGATTTTAGGTGGCAATATTTTTATACTTTCCAAAAACCAGTGAAGTTGCCTAAAGGCACTGTTATTATTGTGGAAGGGGTGTTTGATAACACGAAAGAAAACCCCAATAACCCCAACAATCCACCCAAAACTGTGACCGATAAAAACGGCAGCATGAAAACCAGCGATGAAATGTTTCAGTTTATTGTTACGTGGATGCCTTACAGGGTAGGGGATGAGGGGATTGAATTGGGAAGTAGAAAGGTTAAAGGTTAAAGTGGAATGGTTAAAGTTGGTGAATGTTTGTCGGAGGGAATTCCCCTCTTGAGAGGGGTTAGGGGTGTGTTTTTCAATGTTCAATCATTGGGCACAAGCTGTTCCCCCTTCGGGGGTTAGGGGGCCTCTATTCACCTACCTTCAGTTTCTGACCCTCTCTGATGCTGTCAATATTTTTAAGGTCGTTCCAGGTCATAAGTTGGGTGGTTTTAATGCCATAAAGTTGACAAATTTTATAAGCAGTATCGCCTTTCGATACTATATGTGTTTTGGATTTTGAAACGGGTTTATCTCTTTCTTTTTTTGGAGCCGGTATCTTTATTAATCCAGCTTTAGTGGCGGCTTCTTTGGTTAAATAAATTTTATCGCCTTTCGAAATTTCATCAGGGGAACCAATGCCATTCCATTCCAAAATATCTTCTACAAACACGTGGTATTTTTCAGAAATACGGTACAAATTATCCCCACTTTTTACAATATGATAGTCTGCATTTTCGGCTGGTTCATCCTTGAGTTCTTCCTTTTCAATCACTACTTTTGGTTCTACAACTTCGGGGGGTGCTACTTTTTGAGCAGTTTCGGTAGTTTGAGGTGCGATGTTTTTCTTTTCTTTTTCCAACCTTTCAAATTCTTCTTTGCTCATAGTTGAAGGTTTGTCGTCCCGTTTTTTCTGCAAATAAAGTTTGGTTCCGGGGGTTACTTCCTCATCTTTGCCCACATTATTTTTTTTATAAAGTTGTTTTAATTTTATGCCATAAAGTTGTGAAAGGTCGTGCATGTTTTCGCCTTCCTGCACCACATGGTATGGCTCCGAGCCTTTTTTACGTTTGGGTTTAAGGTATAAAATATCGCCAGGTTCAATGGGCGTGCCTTTGGGCAAATCATTGTAGCGGTAAATTTGTTTTGAATCAATATCGTTTTTTTGAGCTATTAACTCCACAGTTTCCCCCTCCTGAGCAAAGACCACAGGAATCTGGTTGTTTTTCATTTCATATTCGGGCACCACACCGTCGGGCATAGGAGCCAAATCATATTGATGAAGATTATACCGATCCACAATGCCGGTAATTAAGGTATTGTATTTTGGATTGGTAGCATACCCGGCTTTTCTTAAACCTTCGGCCCAAGCTATATAATCAGTTCTTTCTAATTTAAAACATTCGGAATAACGCCAATTCTCCCTTAAAAAATTGGAGTGATCTTTATAACTTTCTAAATCCGAATCATACGCCCTGAAACATTCTCCTTCTGCATCATCATTGGCAGTAATAGTTTTTCCTGTCCAACCGGTTTTACATTTTATACCAAAATGATTGTTGGCTTCCCGGGCCAGACGACTATTGCCATTTTGCGATTCTAAAATTCCCTGTGCAAGGGTAATACTTGCCGGAACACCCGTGCGGTACATTTCGGCGATGGCATAATCCTTATATTTTATTACATATTGTTCAGTACTTATTTTTGACGGCTGGGCAAAACCCAATCCCGACATAAGTGTTATTAATATAGCCAATATAGTTCTCATGCAACGTACAATACTGCAAAAGTAGGTTAGGTAAATTGTCATACTATTTTGAATTTTACACACCACGCTACTTTACAACGCTTTAAATACTCATATTTGTATATTAAAATGGAAAAATTAATACAAAACCGGGTTATTCTTTTTTTAATCCTTATTTCAGCATTTCCGGGTTTAGGACAGGAAGTAAAACCATCCATTTGGGAAATTGAATTTTCTAGAGATAATTTGGCCAAAAATGATACGGTTACTATTTATTTTATTGGTAAAATACCTGAACACCAAGGGGTTTATTCTACAAAATTTAAATGTGATTATGGCCCTAAGCAAACCCGAATAATTTATTCAAACCTAGGGAAGGGATTTGTTATTGTTGATTCTGCCATATCCATTGGTGACAGTTTGGTATTTGATGAGATTTTTGAATGTAGTTTACGGAAATTTAAAGGCATCGCAACCATTAAGCAAGTTATAAGGATGAAGGATGTAAATGCAGAAATAAAAGGAAAGTTAGAATATCAAACATGCACAGATGCCATGTGCTTGCCATACACATTATATTTTGAAACCAAAGGAACCAAGGTAGTGAAAGTGGAAAATGTGAAGTAATAGATTGGAGGATTTTGGCGTTATTTGCAATTCACATATGATACGATTTAGAATATTTATTCTGGTAATAGTGGCTATTTGCAATATGGCTTGGTCTCAATTACCAAACAGTCAAAAGTTGGTAACGGTGGATGATAAAACACCAAAACCGGTTAAATGGGCAGTATCATTTAATGTAAAAGAAGCTAAAGTTGGGGATGAGGTAGAATTGGTTCTCAAAGGAACTATTGCTCCTCACCAGCATATGTATGCAAATGATTTTAAATGCGACCCAACGGCCTATACCCTAAAATTTAAACCGTCGGGTTCTTTCAAAATTGTTGGGATACCAAAATCTATTGGGTTTAGAAAATATATAGATGAAATATTTGAGTGCGAGGTAAAAGATTTTGAAGACAAGGCTGAAATCCGCCAAAAAATTAAAATTCTGAAGGATGATTTTGCCCCTGAGGTACTGATTGATTACCAAACCTGTACCGAATCTATGTGCCTTCCGTTTAAGGAAGATTTAAAAATTCCTTCATTAAAAATAAAACCGGGAGAAGCAATAATTAATGATGATACTGCAACACAAACTCCTACCGATACAGATGTAAAGGATAAAACAAATGAAGTAGAAGAAAATATTAAGCCCGAAATAAAAGACGCTAATAGTGAAGATAATAATTTGGATAATAAAAGTTTATGGGCCTTATTTTTATTAGGGATAGGTGGTGGATTATTGGCTTTACTTACCCCGTGTGTTTTCCCCATGATACCTATGACGGTGGCCTTTTTTACTAAACAAAAGGATAAAATAAAAGGCAGGAAAATGGCTATGTTTTATGGCCTGAGTATTTTAGTTATTTCATTGGTTTTGGGTTTAGCATTGGCTGCATTTTTTGGCGCTTCTTTTACAAATGCTCTAAGTACACATTGGCTTCCTAATATTATTTTCTTTTTAATTTTTATAATTTTTGGAGCATCCTTTTTAGGAATGTTCGAAATTGTGCTACCAAGTTCATTTGTAAATAAAATGGATCAGCAAGGTGATAGAGGGGGATATATTGGAATATTCTTTATAGCCTTTACATTGGTTTTGGTTTCATTTAGTTGTACTGTACCTATAGTTGGTTCGGTTGCTATATTGGCATCTGAAGGTGAATTAATACGACCATTTTTTGCCATGTTGGGCTTTGGTTTTATGTTCGCTTTGCCATTTACACTATTTGCATTTTTCCCTCAATGGCTAAGTAGTTTGCCAAAATCAGGTGGTTGGCTCAATTCGGTAAAAGTTGTATTAGGAATTTTAGAAATTGCTTTAGCTTTAAAATTTTTATCACAAGCCGATGTCGTTTATCATTGGCGGATATTAGACCGAGAAGTATTTATAGCCCTATGGATAAGCCTTTCAATTATGCTTGGATTGTATTTTTTGGGTAAACTCAAATTTTCGCATGATAGCGATTTGCCTTATGTATCAGTTCCTAGATTCACATTTGCATTTATGTCGTTTGCCTTTGCGTTTTATATGTTGCCCGGCATGTGGGGAGCACCTTTGAGGCATTTGTCGGGTGTGCTGCCACCTCTGGGAACTCAGGATTATGTGGTGATGAATGGGGGAGGAGGAGAGAAAAAAGAAAATACTGCCCGTTTTTCGGATATACTTCATTTGCCACACGGCCTCAATGGTTATTTTTATTACCCCGAGGCATTGGAGGTAGCCAAAACCGCTAACAAACCAATTTTCCTCGATTTTACTGGCCATGCATGCGCCAATTGTCGCCGGATGGAAGAATTCGTTTGGATAAAACCTGAAATATTAAAACGCCTGAAAGAAGATTTTCTAATTGTATCATTGTATGTGGACGAACGAACTGAATTACCCGAAAATGACTGGGTAAAAAAGAAAGATGGAACTATCCTTAAATCTTTGGGTGAACAAAATTTTGAATTACAAGTCTCTAAATTTAATTCAGCTGGTCAGCCCTATTATTATATACTAAATTCTGATGGTGAAATGCTCAATGTTTATAATGGGTATGACCCTGATGCTGCAAAATTTGCAGCATTTTTGGATGAGGGAAAAAGCAAGTTTGTAAAATAGTCTCATATCTCTGTACTAATAATCTCTTTACTAACAATCTAAAAATATGATTAAATCCCATTTCACCGAAGCATATGATATTTTAGGTCAGTTTATTGCCGACCCTACCAATTTTGAAAACATAGAAAAGGCCGGAAACCTAATGGTAGATAGTCTTAAACAGGGTGGTAAAATAATTAGTTGTGGTAATGGTGGTAGCCTTTGCGATGCCATGCACTTTGCCGAAGAGTTAACAGGACGGTACCGCGATAACCGTCCGGCTATTGCGGCCATTGCTATGAGTGATGCATCGCACATGGCGTGTGTTGGGAATGATTATGGCTATGAATTTGTCTTCAGCCGCTACCTTGAAGCAGTAGGAAGGGAAGGGGATGTTTTGTTAGGAATAAGCACAAGCGGAAATTCAGCCAATGTGATAAAAGCAATTGAGGTAGCTAAAGTTAAGGGAATAAAAGTGGTGGGGTTAACCGGAAAAGATGGGGGTAAAATGTCGGGCGTGTGTGATGTGGAAATCCGTGCACCGCATAGCCAATATGCCGATCGTGCCCAGGAAATTCATATAAAAGTTATACATTCGTTGATTGACCATATAGAACGAAACCTATTTGTTTAACCCCAAAAACATACTAAAGATACGAAATGGATTGAGAAATAGAGCAAACCTTAATGAGCATGGCATATACGCCGCAGTATTTTTCTACAGATAATTCAACAGCGCGAGCTACTTTGGTTTGGTTTTCTTTAGCGGTTTTTAAAATAAATTCCATGTGTATGTGTTTATAAACCTTAGGCGTATCATCAGTTAAATCACCTGTAGTTTTTATACTGAAATCACTAAACTCAACTTTCATTTTATTTAAAATTGGCACTACATCAAATCCTGCACAAATAGCCAGAGAGTTTAATAAAATAGCTTTTGGCCTTGGCCCTGTATTTCCTTCTTTATCATCAAATCGGATGGTGTGGCCATCAATTTCAGCATCAAAGGCCAGTGCATTTATGTGGCGTGAAATGGTTGTATTTTGCATTTAATTTATTTTTTTAAACCTTAGTAGAAATAAAGCCAATCCTTTTTTGGACCTTATTATCTTATTTAGAAATAACAATTAATAAGGTAATAAGGTTGTTTCATAGTATGATTATTTTCTACTAAGGTTAATTTAAGAGTTTTGATTTTTTATAAAAATAAATCAAGGAGTTTGGGTAAAAAAATTAATGATCCTATAACCAAAGCCCCAATGCTTATAATTAAAACTGCCGCAGCCGAAAGGTCTTTTACAATTTTTATTTTTGGATGGATTTCGTGATGCAGAGTATCGCACATTGTTTCAATAGCGGTATTAAAGGCTTCGGCCCCAATTACAGCTGAAATGCAAAGGGTAATAAATGCCCATTCGATTACTGAAATTTTTAACCAAAACCCCAAGGCCAAGGCCATACTAGCTGCCACCAAATGAAACCGCGCATTTCGTTGGGTGATAAATAAATGAGCTATTCCTTGTAAGGCATATTTTATTGAATGGGTTAGTTTTTTCATTTTCTAATTGGCTTTAATTTTTCAAATTTAAAAATGCCTATGCCATATAGAATTAATGCAATTGAAATTGTAACCATCCAGGGTAAAATATCAGTGTACATATAAAATGTGGTCCTGGCTACTTTAAACGGATGATAAAATACTTCCCATGAATTAAGGCGGGCAAAACGGCCCATAGCCACTCCTATTCCACTCAAAATACATAGAATTAAATATCCATATTTTCGAAGAATTTGCCATTGTCTTAATGCTCCAGGAAGTTTGGCCAACATTAACCGTACTGAAAATAACCACGACAGTAAACCAGTAAAGGAAAGAATGGCTACCAAAAATAAGACGAAACCTTCATGGCCCTTATTTTCGGAAATATGTATCATATCGGTAATTATGTATGGAGCATTGGGTAAAAACAACAACCACAAAAAAGCACTGAAATAGCGAACGTTTTGATGCACAGATGAATTGGCTTTAATGGCAAAATAAAAAGGGAGCAACCCTAAAAAGGTATTCCAGGTAAGGCCAAGAAAAATTTCTTTATCAGCAATTAAATAATAGAATAGGGCTGGTACAATCCCTATAAGTGTTAGGATCATTAAAAGGTCGTATTGGTTTCTGAGTTTTTGCATTTTTATTTTTGATTCATTTTTATTAAATTTTCTAAAGCATCCAGATGTTCGGTAAAGGCTTTCCTTCCTGAGGCTGTGGCTTTAAAACTGGTTCTTGGTTTTTTACCTACAAATTCTTTTTTCACTTCCAAATAGTTTTCCCTTTCAAGTCCGTTGATATGGCTGGCCAAATTTCCATCCGTTACCTGCAAAGCTTCTTTTACACCATTAAAATCCAACTCATCATTAATCATGAGCAAACTCATTATCCCCAGTCGTATTCTGCTTTCGAAGTGCTTATTGATGGCTGTGACTATGTTCATTTTGGGTTGCTAAATATTATATTTATAAATTGTTGTCATGCTGACGAAGGAAGCATCTTCGTTATGAGATTCCTCCTTCGTCGGAATGACATATTATTCCAAAATTTT
>JBJXDS010000184.1:0-3823 GCA_046154525.1 Bacteroidia bacterium | reverse complement strand
ATCAACAGATGAAGCCTATATTGGGACTAATGTTGGTTTATTTAAGGTTAAATTTAAACCTCAAAATAAATTTGAATTAGAAGGTGTCAAAGACCAAAATTTCAGAATGTATTCTTTGGCTTATAATTCTCAAAATGACGTTTTATATAGCTCAAGTGCCAATGGCTTATTTGCCATGGATAAATTTGGGAATAGCTCAAAAGTAAAATACAAGGGAAAAGACATCTTTTCTGAAAAAGTAATTTATAACACAGGTAATATATACGCCCTATCAAGGGAATTTGGAATATTAACAATCAATGATAACCATAAGATATCGGTGATAAAACCACAATTATCTGCTAAAGATGAAACCTTAAAATCCATTTTTATTTATAAAAATACCATTCTTTTAAGCACCAGTAATGGCTTATATCAAATAAATAAGGAAGGCAAAATTATAAATCAATTTCATTCGTCCTATGGTTTTTCATCAAAAAAAATATATAGTTTTTCGGTTGTAAATAATGATTTGTGGGTGAGTCATACCGGTGGAGTGCAAAAAATTGATTTAAGGTATAAAAATTTTGACATACAGAAACTTCAAATAAAATTGAAGGACGTAAAAGTAAATAACATGGTTGTTAATTTAAACACAACCCATCATTTTAATTCATCAGATCGAAAATTTGAATTTTTAATTTATTCACCCACTTTAAGAAATTCTGAAACCATCAAATTTCATTACAAATTGATCGGTTATGAAGACCGTTGGCAAACTCAAGGCTCAAAAAACAATAGCATTACCTACAATGCCCTTTCTCCTGGCAAATATACTCTGGTGCTAAAAGCTGAAAATTTAGGAGACTTCAGCCCTGAAAAAAAATATACGTTTACAATTGATAGCCCATTATACGCCAAGCCATGGTTTATAATCAGTTCAATGATATTATTCTTTTTGCTTGTTTTTTTAATATACCGGCGGCAACTGAACATTCAAAAACAAAAATCTAAACAAATAAACGAATTGAATTTGTCAAAATTAACGGCCATTCAATCACAGATGAATCCACACTTTATTTTTAATTCCTTAAATTCCATTCAAGATTTGGTTTTGCAGCAAAATGCCTCGAAAGCCTATGATTCTATTGGCAAATTTGCTTTACTTATAAGGAAAATTATGTATCATTCCGAAAAAGAATTTATTGACATTGAAGAAGAGTTATCGATATTAAATGTGTACTTGGAAATGGAATTGTTGCGATTGAAAAAAGATTTTATTTACGAAATTAATAGCCATGATATAGCCGATATTGAAATTCCTCCAATGCTGATTCAACCCTATATTGAAAATGCCATAAAACACGGATTGCTTCATAAAACTGGAGAGAAAAAATTGGTGATTGAAATGAAACTGGAAGACGATGTATTTGTTTGTGAGATCACAGACAATGGCATAGGCAGAAAAAAATCGGCAGAAATAAAAGAAAGGCAGAATAAGATGTATGAATCGTTTTCAGGAAATTCATTAAACAAAAGGTTAGACATTTTAAAAAAACATTTTGGTGGAAATTTTGGGGTGGAAATTATTGACCTGGTTGACCATGATAATAATGCCACAGGAACCAAAGTGATTTTGAAAGCCCCCTATAAACAGAAGTATTAAAACTATTGATAAAGAATATTTGCCATTGCTAAAAATAGTTACAATTACACTTTTCTCCTATTTACATTCGCAAAATGAGTGGTAAGATAAAGGCAATTATTGTAGATGATGAGGAAAGTGCACGGAATATTTTGTTCAACTTATTACAATCGTATAAGAATGAAATTGAAATAAAAGCATTGTGTGTGGATGTAGAAAGTGCCGTTGAAGTTATTAAACAACACCAACCCGATGTGGTTTTTTTGGATATAGAAATGCCTAATTACAGTGGTTTGGAGCTTGTTTCTTTTTTTGAGGAAATAAATTTTGAAATCATTTTCGTTACAGCCTACAATCATTTTGCAGTAAAAGCCTTTGAAGTGGCCGCTTTTGATTATTTACTCAAACCCATTGAATTGGCAAGATTAGATACCTGTATTAAAAACCTGATTGAAAAAACAAATAAAAATAAGGATGCCTTAAATTACCAAATACTAAAAGAAAGTTTAAGCCAAAAGGCTGTTCAAAAAATGATAGTGACCCATCAGGGAAATCAAAAAGCCCTTTTGCTATCGGATGTAATAGCTATAGAAGCCAATGAAGCCTATACAACGGTAATTGATAAAAATGGTAATCGCTATACCATCAGTAAAAATTTAAAACATTTCGAAGGGTTGTTTGCCGATAATAAGGAATTTTTCAGATCTCATAAGTCATGGATGGTCAATTACCATCACATTATTAAGTATTCAAATTCCGATTACACCATTTATTTAACCAATAACGTGGAGGCAAAGCTATCTAAATACAAAAAGGCCGAATTTGATGCGTGGTATAAAAATTATACCGAAACCTGATTTTCTATAACTACTCGGCGAATGTTGCAGACTCAAACTCTTCGGTAGAGCAAATTATCGGAGTCCAGATTCCCCCTTTTAAAGGGGGTTAGGGGGATTTCTTAATCAAATTAAACCTACTTCTAAATTAAATCACAATCCTTCATATTCCTTTATAAAATTTTCGATCACCCTTAGCACATTCATCATACCCATCTTTACCTCTAAATCATCAAATCTTAAAAATTTCAATCCAAGGGATTCAAGAATATTTTGCCTTTTTAAATCGTTGATATAAATATCATCAAAACCATGGCTATTGCCATCAATTTCAATTACAAGATTTAATTTTTTACAATAAAAATCCACAATATAATTATCAAGTGGTTTCTGTCGATTGAACTGATATCCAAACATTTTTTCTGCTTTTAATTCATTCCAAAGAAGCACTTCTGATAAAGTAGAATTATTGCGCAATTGGCGGGAAAATTCTTTTAGGTTTTTGTGATAAGGTATAAATAACATTTTGCAAATAAAATAAATTCTACAAAACAATCCCCCTAACCCCCTTTAAAAGGGGGAATCTGGACTCAGAGTATTCATCCCACAATCATGATTTTACAAAAAACTACAGCCCACTATTTTCTATTGCTAAAGAAAAAATTCCATTCCTAAAAATCACTTGCGTTCATAATTTAAACTGATGTAGGTTTACTTTATGAAAACAAAAAAACAAATAACTAAAGCTCTATTTTTAACATTACTGATGTGCTTTTTTTTAAGCTCAATTTATGCCCAAAAGGAAAAAAAGGATTGTAAAAAATACAATGTCACTGAATTAAGAATAGACAATTCCACCATAATTGTTACTGGTGGGGATTTGATTTTTTCTGATAACTCAGCATTTAAAATGGGTGTTCTTATTGAGGATAATTCGAACGCTGTGGCGGAGGTTGTTTTGGAACTGATTGGTAAAGACAGCAAGGGTAACAAGCGGACCGAATCCTTCGAAACAAAACTTAACCAGAAAACAGGATTTTATGAATCAACGGTTAGTTTGAAGGCCAGCTACGACAATGGTTTTATAAGTAGCGAAACCAACTGTACTATAACAAATAAGTGTGGAGATAAGACTTCTACTACCCAATCTTTTGCTACAGAAACTACAAAAGAAGGATTTGAAATATATCTAAATGGTTATAAAAAGCCAGTGAAATATGGTCAATGTTGGGTATTTGCGAGAAATAGCGGCAACACTAATTCAGGCGACGGAAATATCGGCAGCAATAATACAGGCGAAGGAAACAGGTTTGTTAATCTTGGGGATTTGAGCGTTACCCATGCTGTTACTGAAGACAAGGAA
>JBJXDS010000183.1:0-14800 GCA_046154525.1 Bacteroidia bacterium | reverse complement strand
ATATTAAGAATATTTTGGATACTAAATTATAAGTGTATAACTTTTTTCACCAATAAAATTTTAAAATAGAGATAGAATATTTGCTAAAAAAAATACTTTAAAAAATTTCAAATTTCCTTTACCCCCTCAATCTCAAAAATCAAAATTTCCCCATACACCATTGCCGGGGTTTGAAAACCAAACTTAAAATTACCGCTTAATATTTTTTCGGTAATTAATAAACTGGCGGTGGCAGTAAGTCCATAGCCTTCTGGGGTTTGGAGTTTGGTGGAAAGTGTTTCTCCTTTTTGGTTTTTTACCTCAGCCCAAACCAAAGTGTAAGCATTTTTGCGCTCCTCAAAATTTGGACCGGCGGGTTTAGAATCTATTTTCTTTTGTATAAATTTTCTTACGGCTTTGGTTCGTAACAGCCAATTTATTAATCCCTGAAATTTTAAAAATTTAAAAACTTTATGGGGAACACTTATAAACGATTCAATATTGGGAATTCCTGTGCTGACAAAGGCTGTACTAACATCCCCCCATGGAATGCTCATAAAAAACAATCGTTTTTGACCGAAATCAAGCCACATGCCATTTTTTCCAAAAGCTATAGGAACTAGTTTCCCATCTATACGCCTCAGTGATTTTTCTCCCAATCTTCCAGCCACAGTTGTTGCAGTTCCATGCGAGACCCCACCGCCAATGGTTGCAAAAGCAATTTTTAAACTAATGGCATCCGGCATTTTGTTTTTTAGTTTAACGGCCATACAATCGGTAGGTACTACATCAAAACCCACTCCGGGCATTAGCATTATTCTGGCATATCTTGCCTTATAATCAAAGGTTTTTATAAGCTCAAAAACTGTAATGTCTCCATTTATATCAAGGTAATGGGTTTTGGCTTCTATACAGGCTTCTACCATTTGCCGGGCGGTATTAATAAATGGGCCGGCTGCATGTATCAAAACCTCACCTTCTTTTAATAATTCTATCAAAGCCGCATGGTTATTTATATCAACAGCCTTATAAGGATAGCCCGTTTTTTCAGATTGGGATTTTAGTTTTTCTTCATTACGGCCTGACAACAGAATGGAAAGATTTTTTGACAGACTTTCTTCAACTATTAATTCTCCGGTGTAGCCGTAAGAACCGTAAACTATGATTTGGTATTTTTTCATTGGTACTTCAAAGGTTATAAATAAGAAGGAATTACAAAGAATTTGTTTAAATCATTTTGGTAACACAGAGGTTCACGGAGTTTCCACGGAGGCTCACGGAGTTTTTTCTCGGTGAACCTCTGTGGGTCCTCAGCTTTTCTCTGTGTAAATTTAATTCATAAAAAAAGCCCCCGAACAAAAATCCGGGGGCTTTCACTATTTTAAAGAATTAGCGTTTACGCTAAAACAATGATCTTATTTTTTAAAAATTCAACGATACCGCCTTTTATTTCAAATTCTTTACTGCCTTCGGTAGTTTTTACCACAACAGTTTCGGCTTCAAGACTTGAAATAATATTAGCGTGATTGTTCAGGGTTTCAAACTTACCACCGGTTCCGGGAAATTTAACACCAAAACGAAAGCTTATCGCTAATACTATTCAGAAATTAAATAAATACCCTAACTTAAAAATCGGAGTAAGCATTTGCCTATTCACCTTATAATTTTTACCAAATTCTTCAAATTCTGTATCCAACCTGCTTCTTAATTTATTTTTTTCAAAGTAATAATTATACTGGATTTCACAGCCTAAGGTTAAATGCTTCCATAACACGGCTTGGCCATTTAACCCTAACCCAAAACCTAAACTATTATAATCATATAAATGATCGCGGGTCTCAGTAAATGCCCCTCCTCTCGCCACAAAAACATTTTCTGTTCCTGATGGCCTCGCCGAAAGGGAAATATAGGGTTCTAAACGAAATATTTTATTTTTTGAGGTCATTAAATACCCCGCAGATAAATCAAAAGCATGATACCCTAAAAGCCAGACATAGCCTTGTCTGTTAATGTCATAAGGCCATGTCATATAGTAATAGGATTTATAATCAAAAGATACAGTAAGGTGCTTTGTATATTGAAAATTTAATTTATAAAATGTGGGTTCATAAAACTTGACATGGCCAGCAAATACATTACCAGTAAATGCATCAATATCTGTATTAATAAACATGGAGGTAGAATGCCCTACCTCTATATTTATTGAATGTGATTTATTCTTGCTTGAACCAGGCTTATCTGTTGAAAAGGAATAAACCCAAGGACAGATTAATAATATTATTAAAACAAATATTCTCAATTCTCTAATTTAACAAAGCGATTTATAAATTGCCAGTCAGGAAACTGAACTTTAATGTAATATACACCTACAGGCAATTCTGATATATCAATATCCACTATCGGATTGGAATTTTTTGGAATTACATTCATTATCTGTTTCCCATTCAAATCCATTATGAGAATCCCTTCTATTGATTTAATTTTAGCAGGACTCAGGCCGGAAACATCTATTTTAATTGATTTGGAAGCGGGATTTGGGAATACTCTTAATTTATAATTTTTATTAAAATGAGTTGAAAGAGGCGCTGGTTCTGCAGATGCCCTTAATAAATTATCCCAACATGGTGGAACTTGTATTATGAGACAAGGGCAATCAGGCGGAATTCCAACAGCCGACCAAGCTTTACAAGTTTCTATATTCTCAAAGGAACATCTTCCAAAAAGCTCTGCCGAAGCCGTTTCCCAAGCCTTCTTACTTTCTTTAAACCCCGATGTAGAGGTCAATAGCCCGCTTGTGAATGCAAGGTGTACTATTTGCGAAGCTTTTTCAATTCCAATAGCATTTACTGTAACTAATGAATTAGGGTGAGTTCCGCCCATTGCTAGAAGAAAGAAGCAAAAATTTTGCACATTTGCATTATGATGTTCGCCTCCTTTATCACAATTAAAATTATCTTCATCTGCCCAACAACAATTTTCCCTAAATGTAATAGGATAATCTGCCGGGAGACAACCATCAGGATCATTAGGGGTTTCATTTTTGGGGTCGGCAAGATTTCTCCTCCTATTTAGGGTGGCATTTTCTCCAATGGTGAAATTTTGGAATCCCAGGACATGTGTTTCTGTCAAAAACCCAAAAATATCAGCATAACTTTCATTTAGTGCCCCGGCTTCTCCTCCATCCCCAAAACGCACCGTATTATTTCCAACTCCATGTGAATATTCATGGCCAACTATATCAAGACTCACAGCAGCATCTATATCCATGTTCCCTAAAAAAATCCCATCAGCTCCATTACCATAAGCATTTGTTTTGAATCCTACACCACCATTTGCTATTGCAGCTGCATGTGCACCGGTTTGTACTTTCAAGGGTCTCCAGTTATTGTCCACCCCATTCCTTTTCCATACATCTGCCCAATAATCCCAGGTTTTTGAAACACTCCAATGGCCGGAAGTAGCGCTCCAATTATCATTTCCCCACACATCATCACCTGATTTGGATAAATGTGAATATTCCCAAGATTTATCATTATTATCCTTAGTGCGGATATTTCTACCACCATCATTCGCTTCAAGAAAAAATTTCTGTTTTGTACCGCCATACCATCGGGTATCTAAATCATATTTTGTTCCATAGAAGCGATGATTAAATGAACCTTCTTGTAGAACATTTGTAGCCCTTAATATCTCTCCTGTAACCGCATTAACATATACATATTTTTCATATACCGGTGTATCAACAGCCCAAATTCTAAATTTCCAGGCGAGTTTAAAATTACTAGCCTTTACTGTATCTCCTATATATGCATACAATAATTCGCCTTTGGGAAAATAAGTTGTGTCAGTACCTAAAGAATCATGCCTAAGAAAGTACTCTAAGGAATCATCCTGCCATGCAAAAACCCGAGCTTCCCCGGCATCTTCTAATGCAATATCAAGTGCTTCAGATTCTGTTAAAACCGGGATAGAAGTTTGATCCATATCCTCACAAACATACCCATTAGATATTATTACATACCCATTTAAAACATGTTCAACGTAAGTTATATTTTCCATTTTAATATTCTTATAATATTGTTGATATTTTCTATGAATAATATTGGTAAATGAATCTTCCCATATTTCAATAATATGCATCGAATCATTAAAAGACAATCCAGTTGCGGGTTTTAGATCTGTGAAAAGTTTGCTAGGTAAAAGTGAATCGCATTTCCAAGTGTTAAATCCTGAACCAACGTCGGTACATTTGTTATAAATAGCAAGATTCGCAGGGTCAATTAGTTTCGGGGGTTGCGCAGATACAGTTTTTAATGTTAGAATTGAAAGAAAAATAATAGTAAATAAGACAAGTCTTTTTCTTTTAAATAGGTCATTTTCATTTGATGATGAAATGAAAACCCGCGTTAACCCAAAATGTGGGGGGGGGGGTAATTGACTGGTAATTAAGTTTTTGCGTTTCCATAAAATATAATTATTAGTTACTTAAATATTATAGGTAAAACAAATCTACTCAAAGTAATGTCATTTGCAAGCTATTAATAAATTTTCTTTTACAAAAAAGCCCTGGATATAGTTCCGGGGCTTTTTTGTTTTTTTCTAAACTTTCCCAAAGTTTCAAACTTTGGGAAAGTTGAATATAGCTACGCTAAAACAATAATTTTATTTTTTAAAAATTCAACGATACCGCCTTTTATCTCAAATTCTTTGCTGCCTTCATTTGTTTTAACAACAATGATGCCGGCTTCAAGGCTTGATATTAAATTGGCGTGATTATGCAATGTTTCAAACTTACCACCGGTTCCGGGAAATTTTACGGAAATGGCTTCGCCTGAAAACAAAGATTTATCGGGGGTTATAATTTCTATTTCCATAATTATTTAGAGGCTTCGGCCAACATTTTTTCGCCTTTGGCTATAGCATCTTCAATAGTTCCTACAAGGTTGAAGGCCGCTTCAGGATATTGATCCAGTTCGCCATTCATTATCATATTAAATCCTTTGATGGTATCGTTTATTTCAACCAAAACACCTTTTAAACCTGTAAACTGTTCGGCCACAAAAAATGGCTGAGACAAGAAACGTTGAACACGACGGGCACGGTGAACCGCTTGTTTATCTTCTTCAGATAATTCGTCCATACCAAGGATGGCGATAATATCCTGTAATTCTTTGTAACGTTGTAAAAGTTGTTTTACGTTCTGAGCGCAATCATAATGGGCATCACCCAAAATGTCGCGGCTAAGGATACGTGATGTTGAATCCAAAGGATCCACCGCAGGGTAAATTCCTAACTCAGCAATTTTACGACTCAATACCGTAGTGGCATCTAAGTGGGCAAATGTTGTAGCCGGAGCCGGGTCAGTCAAGTCATCCGCAGGTACATATACCGCCTGTACAGAAGTAATAGAACCACGTGTGGTAGAAGTAATACGTTCTTGCATTACACCCATTTCCGTAGCCAATGTTGGTTGGTAACCTACCGCCGAAGGCATACGACCTAAAAGAGCCGATACCTCAGAACCTGCCTGAGTAAAACGGAATATATTATCAATAAAGAAAAGGATATCCTTTCCACCACTTTGCTCATCGCCATCACGGAAATATTCAGCAATTGCCAAACCTGATAACGCTACACGTGCACGGGCTCCGGGAGGTTCGTTCATCTGTCCGAAAACCAGGGTGGCCTGTGATTTTTCTAATTCTTTTTTATCTACTTTGCTCAAATCCCATCCGCCAGCTTCCATGCTGTGTTGAAATTCTTCGCCATATTTTATTACGCCTGATTCAATCATCTCACGCAATAAGTCATTTCCTTCGCGGGTTCTTTCTCCCACACCGGCAAATACCGACATACCTTCGTAAGCCTTGGCAATGTTATTGATAAGTTCCATAATCAAAACCGTTTTACCAACACCAGCACCACCAAATAAACCAATTTTTCCACCTTTTGCATAAGGCTCTAAAAGGTCAATTACTTTGATACCTGTATATAATGGCTCCGATTGAGTTGAAAGTTTATCGTACGTTGGGGCATCCTGGTGGATATTACGTCCATCTTTATTATCAAGTTCACCAATTCCATCAATTGCTTCACCTACCACATTCAACAGTCGGCCACGGATACTTTCGCCTACCGGCATTTTTATTCCTCCTGCGGTGTCCACTACTTCCATTCCCCTTAACAATCCTTCGGATGAATCCATGGCTATAGTACGAACCAGGTTTTCACCTAAATGCTGTTGAGCTTCAAGAACAATACGGGTTCCGTCATCACGGGTAACGTATAGGGCATCATAAATTTTGGGAAGTTTTGAACCTTCACCTTCAAAGCTAACGTCCACTACTGGACCGATAATTTGAACGATTTTTCCTTTATTTGACATGTGTTAAAGTATCTGTGAATTTTTGCGCGAAATTAGATTTTTAAATTTAATTATAAAACAGATGGGGGAAATATTTTGTCCGAAGCAGAATTTGCAGAATTAATGGATTTATAGAATTTTTTAGCATTCTAAATCCCGGTAATTTTAAAATTCTCTAAATCCTGATTCAGACAACTTAATTCTTTTTATATACCTTCGAACTTCATTTACTTTATGCGGTTAGTCCTACTTTTATTTTTTTTGAACTTCTTTGCAACGGTTTTTTCACAATCTACGTACCCAGTTCATCTCAAGTCAGGCGATTATTTGCCATTAACCATAGAAAATTCAATCCTTTCAGCAACCGACCATTTTGTTATCCTTCAATTTAAAACCTTACCCAATACGGATGAATTTTATACAAAAACAGGAATAAAACTTTTAGATTATTTACCCGATAACAGTTTTTATGCAGCTTTACCTCCCGATTTTAAAATAGAACAATTACCAAGGGAGGTTTCAGGAATATTAAAAATAACCACGGCCATGAAAACCGACCCTTTAAGTTGGGCCAACCGCCAGGTGGATATTATTAAGGTGGTATATTTTGAAACTTCTGATTTAACCAAAATTTTACAAAGTATTGAACAGAAAGGGTTTGAGGTTTTAAGATTTTATAAAGGATTTCAAACCATTTATGTAAAAGCCAAACCTGACTATACGCCACTTTTGGAAATAGAAGAAATTTATTGGGCCGAGCCCCACTATCAAAAATTAGTAGAAAATAATTTGGTAGAGAGAAATAACCATCGGGCCAACGTAATTGGTGATAACAATAGTCCCGGAAAAGGACTCACCGGCCAAGGAATAAAAATAGGCGAGTGGGATGGAGGCGATGTAGGAAACCATGAAGATTTTAATTACAGGGTTACAGTGGTTAAAAAAGTTGGCATTAGTAGTCATGCTACCCACGTTTGCGGTACTATGGCCGGGGCTGGCAATATTGACCCATTGACCAGGGGAATGGCCCCCAAAGCAGGGGTTTACAGTTGGGATTTTAATGGGGATATTCCGGTGGAAATGGATACCAATTATCCAAAGTTTGGCTACACCCTAACTCAAAATTCGTATGCTTATAGTCCTGCTGATGACCCTTGCGTGTTGCGGGGAAATTATGATGAAATAAGTCGTGAAATGGATTTAACTGTTGAAAAATATCCTAATCTCTTACATGTATTTGCTGCCGGAAATTCACGGGGCAGCAATTGCCGTTCGGGAGGATTTAAAACGATAAACAGCGGTTTTCAATGTGCTAAAAATGTATTGGCAGTGGCAGCCGTTACCGAGTTGGATGGCGATGCAAGTTTTAGCGGATGCGGCCCAACCCGTGATGGCCGATTAAAACCAGAAGTTAGTGCTGTAGGGGTTAGCGTGTATAGTTCAGTGCCAAATAATGGATATGGTTTTTCCAGTGGAACCAGTATGGCTTGCCCGGGGGCAAGTGGCACCACAGCCATGGTGTATGAATATTATTTTAAAAAGTACGGGGTACTGATGGATGCTCATTTGGCTAAAAATTTTATGGCCAATTCAGCAGATGATATTGGAAATTCAGGTCCAGATTTCAGGTATGGTTTTGGACGGATAAATGCCAGAAGAGCCATAGGAATTATTGATTCCAAAGCGTTTCAGTCAGATTCATTAAAACAAAATTTTATAGATTACGATACTTTAAAAATTCCAAAGGGTTTATTTAAACTAAAAGTAATGCTTTGCTGGAACGATAAAGCGGCAGCCATACCAGCCAAACCCTGCTTAATAAATGATTTGGATTTAACGGTGATGGATAGTTTGGGAACCATTTATAAACCCTGGGTACTGGATACAGTATCTCATAATGCAGTGGCACTTCGCGGAAGGGATAGTCTTAATAATATTGAGCAAGTAACAATTGATAATCCTCCATCGGGCAAGCTGATAATTTTAGTAAAAGGCAAACGGGTTACCACTGCCTTTCAAAATTATTCATTAACCTGGGATATGGTAAATACAGGTATTGCGGTAACATACCCCAACGGGCAGGAGTCTTTTCCTCCACCATCATCAGCCGGTGTGGCCCAAACCATACGATGGGATGCTTATAATTTAACCGGAAACGCAAAAATTGAATATTCTGGAAATAAAGGAACTACTTGGCAAACAGTGGTAAGTTCAGTGCCCGTAAGCCAAAAATATTTTGTGTGGGTTAATGCCTCTGATACCATTAATACAAATAGGGCTTTGATAAAAATAACAGCCGGAACTTTTGTGGACCAAAGTGATACAACGTTTACTATTTATAAGATACCGACCGTTTTGGTTGGAGTTATTTGCGATAGCCAGGTGCATTTTCGTTGGCCCAAACAAAATGGGGCGGTAGCCTATAAGCTATACCAATTAAAGGCTGGTGAGATGCAGACCATCTATTCGGGAACGGATACTTTTTTTACCGTAAAACCTTTAAATAACGGGCAAGCCTATTGGTTTTCATTAAATAGTATTTCAAAAACAGGTGGCGAAAGTCAACGGATGGTGGCTAAAAGTTTTACCCCTGCGTCAACCATAAAACCGCCTAAAATAACGCTGGATTTATATGATACCGCTGGTTGTAAAAATACAAATATGGTTTTAAAATCAACTGTAACAGGAACGGCTGCCATAACCAATTTTTGGCAACGAAGCACCAACAAAGGAAGCAATTGGAATACCCTTACCGGGAGAATTAGTGATACACTGGTACTTCAAAATATAAAATATAGCCAAAATGATTGGCGCTATCGGAGGGTTTCTTACAATGCCTGCGAAGGAAAAGTTTATTCCTATCCGGCCAAAGTGGAAGTGGATACTTCGTTGCCTTCATTTTCAATACCAACCGACACAATTGGCTGCACAGGAGGTGACATAGGGTTGAGCATTTATAATCTTAAGTCTGTTTCAAAACCATGGATTGAATGGATGGCCGTTTGCAAATTTAGCGGCTCCACCGGAACTATTAAAAAATCGAAAGAACTCAATCTTCAACTTACTAATTTGTCAGGCGTTGATTCAAAAAACTACCCGGTAAAGGTTACTAATTCATGCGGTACATATTGTGCTAAGACAGGTTGCTGCGGCACATTGCTTAAAGTTGTTCCAAAATTATCACTCGATTTAAAAGATAATGACACCATTTGTTTAGGGCAATCATACACCATAATACCTGATATAAAAGATGGTAATCCTTTTTTATATCAATACAAATGGAATGGAAAGGATACGATGGCCAATTCCAAAAATTTAAAAATAAAACCAGATACCAGCGGCCGGTATTTTTTTAAATTGAATGACCAAAATTGCACACCCGGCCAAATTTACGATTCGATAGATGTGATTGTGAGAAAGGCGTTACAGATTAATGCAAGTAATGACACAACTATATGTTATGGAACTTCGGCCATTTTAAATGTGAATTCAAAAGGAGGTAATGGAAAATATACGTTTAGCTGGAATAATGGTTTGAAAAATGGAACGAGTCAGGTGGTTTCCCCATTGCTTACTACCTCTTATATTGTAACCCTTACAGATAGTTGTTCTTCGGCTATATTAAGTGATACAGTGGTTGTTAAAGTGTTGCCGGCATTATCTGATAAACTAACTACCAAAGATGATACCCTCTGTTTGGGGCAAACTACAGTATTAAAAGTTGTTCCATTAGGAGGAAAAGGAACCGACTATAAAATAGAATGGGATAACTCTAGTACCGATTCTATAACCATTGTTAATCCTAATTTTTCGAAATATTATATGGTTAAAATTACAGATGGATGCACCAATCCTTCCATTCTAGATTCAATAAAAATTAACGTTTGGAGTTTGCCAAAAATAAAAGCGGCACCGGATACCACTTTGTGTTTTGGCCAGGACCATATTTTTTCATTTATTTCCTCCGGAGGACGGAACGGAACAATAAAAACCTGGTGGGAGTTTAATAAAGCCTTAATTTCAAATCCTGTAACCCTTGACCCAATGACCGCAGGAACATTTAATTACATAGCCGTAATTAAAGACGGTTGCCAGTTTTCGGAAAGGGATACCACCACCATCAATGTCTTGGAAAAATTGGATATTAACCCAAAAAATATTCAAAAATGCAGCCCTCAGGATTCATTAATTTTATTTAAAACATCAGGAGGGAAACTTATAAAAACCCAATTAACCTGGCTGGATGGTACACAGGGGTTTTCAAAATCTTTTAATGCAAAAGCTTCTAAAATATACACGGTAATCTTAAGCGACGGATGCAGCGATACAGCCATGTATGATATTTCGGCAGTGGTTGATGAATTTGGAAATAATGACTTTACTATTTTTTCGGTAATTGATAAAACGGTAACATTAAAAGCCGGGATTCCTTTGCAAAAAGTGGATTGGAATTTTGGGGATGGAATTCATAATAGCTCAGACGACACTGTGGTTGAAAAAATATTTTCAGATTATGGTAGTTATGTAATTTGCCGAAAACAAACCGACAGAATAGGCTGCGTTAATGTGGTTTGCAAAAATGTGGATGTAATTAATGTTATGAAAAACGAATGGTTTACCATGGCCGTGAAACCAAACCCCAATACCGGAAAATTTAATCTGGAGTTTAATAAAATACCCGGCAATTTAAAGGTAGAAGTATTTGACGGGCTTGGTCAGGCACTTTTTAGTCAGTCATCTTTAAACTATGTTGGGACCAATTTTGCTATTGATATTGGGTCTGTGGCCGGTGGTTTTTATATTCTAAAAGTAACTATGAATGACGAAGTGATAAACCGGAGGATTATAGTTAAATAAGAAATATCAACTGCGGGTTTTTATAAATTAATTCTTAATCGTATTGAACATATTTAACAAAAGTTTACCTTCGTAATTAGTTTGATAAAGCTATTTAAAAATTCACTGATTATCATTTTGTGCCTTATTTCAGGTATTGGTATCTGCGATGATTTTACCTATAAGCCAGATGTGGGTGATAAATTTCAATACAAAATATCGAGGCATGGGAAATATTTTCCGGCCACTTTTATTTATGACATACAGGAAAATGCGTCTCACTTTTACTGGAAATGGGGTAATGGCGAACCTGTATGTGGTAAGTGGAATGAACCTGAAAATAACAATTCAAATGTTTTAAATGATTTAAAAGACACCCTCCTGATTAAGAATACCAACTTGTTGTATCTCAATTCAGAAATTTTTAAGCAGATAAAGGCGGGTAAAAATTTTAAATTAAATATTCAGGGCCGTGATTTGGAATTTAAATGTGGCCCTCCTATGGAGTATGAATTACCCATTACGGGTGCTGCCTTAAAATGCAGTGTACTTACCGCCATTACTGAAGACAATAAAGTGATGCTGCATGTTTTAGACAATGCTTCATTTCCTTTAATAACCTCCCTGATTGATGATGTTTCATGGGAGTTGGAAAAAATATTCCCCATGCCTATGTTCCCTATTACCCACAAAATTGTTGGGTTAAAAATTGATAACAAAAAAGCGGATATGTTCAATCGTTATATTAAGGAAACCTGTGTTCAACTAGATATTGATTTTACCGAAAAATATAAAAAATTAGAGTTTAATGAATTCTTTTGCCCCACGGTAGGAGTGAGGTTTTCTACTAAAAATGATACCATTGTTTCATTACAATTATTAAGCAGTGGCAGCACACTTTATGGCTATCGGTGGCAAACGTATAATGGCAATGTTTGGGGGCTTTTTGGGTTGGGAGATAAAAGGCAGGCCATAGAAAGCAAGTTTGGGAAACCAATAATAACCAAAGGAGGTAAATGCTATTATCCCGACCGGGGTTTTTATTTTATTTATAATTCTGAGGGGGATTTGGTGGAGGTGGAGTATGAATAATTGATAAATCATAGCCCGCGGTTTAAACCTTGGGCTATGATTTATTGCTCCAAAGCCTTCCTCACCATGTCCGAAGCCACTTTAGGGTCAGCTTTTCCGCCGCTTAGTTTCATCACCTCACCCATAAATAAACCAAGCAGACCTGTTTTACCTGCTTTGTATTCGGCTACTTTTTCGGGGTATTTGCTTATGGCTTTTTCAATCCATCCATCCAATTCATTAGAGTTTGATGATTGGATAAGATTTAATTTTTCGGCAATGGCCAATGGCTCGGCTGTAATATCGGCCAATAATCCTGGGAATATTTTTTGAGCAGCACTATGGCTTACTTTTCCTGAATCTATCAATTGAATAAGTTTGGCAATGGTTATTGGTGAAATAGTGACATCGGTAAAATCCAAAGCGTTTTCATTCAAATAGCCTTTTAAATTTCCCATGGTCCAGTTAGCAGCCGCTTTGTAATTGCCGGTATTGGCACACACACTTTCAAAAAATGCGGCTATTTCTTTGCTTTCGGTCAATACCCCGGCATCATAACTGTTCAATCCATAAACCGACGTAAATTTTTGAAATAATTCTTCGGGCAAAGCCGGCATTCCATTGGCTATTTGCTGAATCATTTCATCGGTAACAATCAACGGCGGCAAATCAGGTTCCGGGAAATAACGGTAATCGTTCACCATTTCTTTGCTTCGCATGCTAAATGTATTGCTTTTTACCGCATCAAAGCTTCGGGTTTCAGATACAATGGTTTCGCCGTTTCTAATGGCAGCAACCTGGCGTTCGGTTTCATATTCAATGGCCCGCTTCACATTGGTCATGGAGTTCATATTTTTTACCTCCACTTTCACTCCAAATTTTTCGGTTCCCACAGGCCTTACCGAAATATTGCAATCGCACCGCAAACTTCCTTCTTCCATATTTCCATCACACACATCCAGGTAGCGTAGCACTTTCCGTACTTCTGTCAAAAATTGATAAGCTTCTTCACCTGTTCTGATATCCGGCTCGGTTACTATTTCTATCAGCGGAGTTCCTACACGGTTGTAGTCAATCAACGAATTTTCTACATCCATATCGTGCATACTTTTTCCGGTATCTTCTTCCATGTGGGCACGGGTAAGGTTTATATCTTTGGTACTGCCATCTTTCAGTTTCACAGTTACTTTTCCACCTATACAAATGGGGGTATCAAACTGGGTTATCTGGTAGCCTTTAGGTAAATCGGCATAAAAATAATTTTTGCGGCTGTATTTATTAAAGCGTTCTATCCTGCTGCCAAACGCCAAACCCACCCGTATAGATTTTTCAACGGCTTCTTTATTATGGCGTGGCAAAGTACCCGGATGACCAAGGCTAATAGCACTTATATTCGTATTGGGATGGTTGCCATATTCAGCCCTATCAGCACTAAAGGCTTTGCTTTTGGTAAGCAACTGGGCATGGATTTCAAGCCCTATTACAACTTCGTATTCGGTATTCATTTGTTAGGGGGCAAAGGTAATTCAATTTACTATTTTAGTCTCGCTTTTAGCAAGAGGATTTTAGATTTGGTTTGCATTTAGACGAAAGTTTCCATTATTCAATATTCTAAAATCAATTTTATAAACATATTTTTGTTTTATAAAATTTCTGATTGACATTGAAGCAAATATGGATAATTTAATACAATCGGAGGGGTTATATGTAATCCATATTCAAAATCTTGAAACTGGATTATATACTTATTTCAAATTAATGCGTTTTTAAAATGAAAAATTTCTTAATTATTTTACTTACTTTTTTAAGTTTGGCAGGTTATTCTCAAAAGATATCAAATCGTAAAATTGGAGTATTTGGCAGTATTTATCGTTCGGATTTAAATGTGGTATCTGACTTAAGAGGAGATGGTCGCACTAAATATTTTCCATCATGGGATCCTATAACAGCTGCAGGATTTGGTATTACTGCATCAATGCTTACCATAAAGTATGGTATAATGCTTTATCACTTGAGAGCCGAACCTTGGCTTTTGCATATGAATTAGGAAATGCTCGCTACCGTTACATTGACATCAAAATTGCCACCGGCATCAAGTATAAAAATTTAATGTTTAACATTGGTATCGGCGTTGGTAAAAATTATAACCGGGTATTTATCGAAGGTTCTTCTAAAGACAAAATGAGTACCGCCCATAGAAATAATTATAATAAATCTATTATAATGCCAATTGATCTTGAAATCGGTTTATCAAAATCATGCATCGACATTACTCTTATTGGTCAAACGATTTGGGGTGAATTATTTCCAAAAATGACTCCATACCATGAAAAAGTGTTTTATAATTATCCTTATAATTTAGGGGTTAAATTTACATATTGGATAAAAAAATGAAGGCGATTATATTTTTAGCTATTTGCCTATTTTTAATTCCTTCAAAATCACTTTCTCAAATTTCACTTTTTAATCCCCAAATTAACCTTACAGGTTTTAATTCTTGGGCCATAACACCAAAAATAGATACTATATTTCGTAAGAAGTATATGCCAC
>JBJXDS010000182.1:0-61519 GCA_046154525.1 Bacteroidia bacterium | reverse complement strand
TAACACTATCATAGGGTTTACCAAAATTTGGATTTTCAGCTATTTCCCGGCAGGAGTCTAAAAGCAAAAAATAATATTTATCAGCTTGCTTTTCCGACCATTCATCATACGTATAATCCCAAATCTCGGCTAAATCTTCAACAGCCTTTTCAGTTAGAAGAAATTTAGCCATTTTCTTTTTTCTTTTTCTTTAGCATTTCAAGATGCTTATTGGGGTCAAAGTTTTTGGCTATTCCACTATCTATTCCGCGTTGAATTTCATTTTTCAAAACCACTAAGCGGCTTTCTTCCTCCTCCAATAATCGTAATCCGGCCCTTACTACTTCACTGGCGTTTTTAAATCTACCTTCTGAAAGGCTGTGTTCAATGAAATTTTCAAAATGATTTCCTAAGGATATGGATGTGTTCTTGTTCATTTGATTTTAATTTTATCAATACAAAGTTACCAATTATTGGTAACTTTAGAAATGTATTCTTTTATTCAAATCAGTTTTTTGCAACACTTGTTACAAATATCTTTATTGGAAAGTTTAATTGGCAAGATGCCTTATGATAAATTGCTGGCAAAATTCCGCTAATGTTGGCAGCAGTTAATTTTTGTTAGAATCTCTTTCCTAAACTTAATCCTCCCCATGGAATAATCCAAGGGATTAATTTACCCTTTCCCGTTCTAAAAAACAGTTCTGAACATGTAAAAGTAATTCTATAAAACATTTTTTTCGAAATTAATTCATGCCTAAACGATAATTGTGAAGTAATTCCAAAAATATAAGGTGGATTTTGTGGCCTATCAAAGGGTTGATTGGACGTGTAACTATAGCCCGTCCGATATTGCTTCCTTGTTACCTCAGGATAAAAATTCAAGTGGCTTATTATTCCTATGCCTGTTTCCCACCTGTATTTCCTTCTTCCTATTGAGTAATTAATCATTCCAAATAATTGCCCACCTTTATATAATCCAATTAATGAAATCAGAGGAGTAATACCAATTCTGTAAGATGTTTCCGTAAAGCTTTTCCTTAGGATGAATCTTTCGTAATTAAAGGAATAGAATAGTCCATTACCACCAGCTTCAAGGAAAAAGGCGTTCTTCAAATTATAGTTTTTGAATTGTGTGCTTTGTTCGATACTATTTGAGCCGATTGAATCTGTTTGTCCTGAGGAACCGAAACTTGCAACTAAGAAAATTAAAAGTATGCACCTCATTTTTCACTTATTAATAATCAAAAATAACTAAAAACTCTCCAAATTGGAATATTTATTTGCTGTAAACACCTATTTCAGGACAAGACATAACCTTAAAAATATCATGATTTTATCCATCACCTCCCAAACATCTCCGCCAATCCCTGTTGAGATATTTTAATAAAAACAGGTTTTCCGTTGGGCAAAAAATTGGGTTGCGGGCTATTAAACAATTGGCTTAAAAGTTCCTCCATTTCAATAAGGGTAAGATTTTCGGAACCCCGCATGGCGGCATTGCGGGCCATGCTGCGGGCTAAATTTTCTTTTTTATCCAGGTGCAGTTTTTGTTCATTTTGCCGGTAATTATCTATCAATCCTTCCAATATGGCCTGGGGGTCGGTTTTATCGTTGATGGCGGGAACCCCGTTTATAATAAACGTATTTTTACCAAAAGCACTAATATCAAACCCCAACATTTTTATTTCTTCAATTAAGCTGTACACCAACGAAAAATCGGCGGCATTAAATTCGGCCATTCTGGGGAACAAAAGGGTTTGGACAGGGATAGTGTGGTTTTCGAACTGGCGGCTAAACTGGTCGTAAAGCACCCGTTCGTGAGCTGCTTGTTGGTTTATTAAAAACAATTCGTGGTTTTTGGAACAGATAATATACCCACCCGCTAATTGAAAAATGCCATCAAAGGTTAGTTTTTCTTCCGGTAAAAATAACTGGCTTTCCGGTTCAACGGGAATTTTATTAGACTTTTCTCCACCTTCATAAAAATTGGGTTCAGGACGCTTAAATTGGTCTAACACTTTGCCCCAATCCTGTCGTTTGTTGGGCTGTATATCGGTGGAAAATGGGTTGTATTTTGTATTGATTTTTGGGGAATTGTAGTGTGAAATTACCTCATTTTCTGGCAAGGTAGAGGTTTCAAAATTAAAAATCCGGTTATCCTCCATTTGGGGGGTAAGGGTATAATTTCCCAATGATTTTTTGATAACCGACCTGAGGATGCTGTAAATAATTTTGCTGTCTTCAAATTTTACTTCCGTTTTGGTGGGATGAACATTCACATCAATCTTGGAAGGATCCATTTCAAAAAAAACAACATAATAAGGGAAGAAATCTTCGGGTATCAATCCCTGGAATGCCGTTTGGATGGCATGGTTAAAATAGGGTTCTTTAATAAAGCGGCCATTCACAAAAAGAAACTGGTCTCCTCTTATCCGTTTGGCATATTCGGGGCTGCCAACAAATCCTGTTATTTTTAAAATATCTGTGGTTTCATTTAGCTCCAAAAATTCGCCTTTTTCTTTTTTGCCGAGCAAATCAATGATACGGTGTTTTAAATCTGTTTTTTGAAGATTTATCGTTTCGTTGTCATTTAAAAAAAAGCTGAATTCAATTTGCGGATTGGCCAAACTTACCCGGTTAAATTCATCATAAATATGGCGGGTTTCAATGCTTGGTGATTTTAAAAAATTTCGCCTGGCGGGGATGTTAAAAAAAAGATTTTTAACAATAATTGACGTTCCGTTTGGGCAATTTACGGGTTCGTGGTGCAATACCTCGCTGGCCTCAATTTTAAGTTCGGTTCCTAAAGAATCTTCCTCTCTGCGGGTTTTCATTTCTACCTGTGATACCGCGGCAATACTGGCCAAAGCTTCACCTCTGAAACCAAAAGTTTTAAGACTAAATAAGTCATCCGCTTTTTTAATTTTAGAGGTAGCGTGGCGTTCCCAGCACATCCGTGCATCGGTTTCGCTCATGCCTTTTCCGTTATCTTTTACCTGGATAAAGGTGGTTCCGGCATCGCGTATAAAAAGTTGAATTTTATCGGCTTCGGCATCTATGGCATTTTCCAAAAGTTCTTTTACCACTGAAGCCGGCCTTTGCACCACTTCACCTGCGGCTATTTGGTTGGCTATGCTATCAGGCAAAAGGCGTATGATATCCGACATTCTTTGATTTTAGATTTTGTGATTATTGTCATTCCGAGGAACGAGGAATCTCTTCTTTAAATTAGAGATGCTTCCTTCGTCAGCATGACAAACCATGTGTGATTTTTTAAGATGGCAAAGTTGGTAAAACGCAATGAAATAAATGACCTTTGTGTAAAAGTTTCACCATTCCTGTTAATGATTTTTAAATTAGACAATGTTACCAGTTTAACTGCCGCCAGATGGGCTGCTGCAGAGGGATTTGATTCTATTTCTTTCAATTTTGATAAATCAAATCCCAGTTATATTCAACCTATGCAAGTAGCCGAAATTTGCAAATGGGTTAGTGGAATAAGGTTTACCGGTAGTTTTTTAAATGTTGAATCTTCCGTAATTCTTGATTTGTATGATTTATTAAATCTGGATGCCATTGAAATTGATTTAAAAACAGCTGAAATTTTAATGAATAATGACATTCCAACCATTTTTTGTTTAGAAAAAAATGATTTTAAATCTGGTTTGGAGTTTCAAAAATTTAACCCCCATATTTTTGCATTTTCATTAATAAATGAAACTGAATTGCCTTTCGATTTCCCTATTGAAAAGAGTTTCATTTCTTCAAAATTTGAAAATAATATTTTACAAACTATCCCTTTTGGGATTAGCTTTAATTCAGCTAATGAAACCGAACCCGGATTAATTGACTTTGAAGAGCTGGGAATTTCATTAAATAAGTGGCAAAAAATGGCCTAATCGTACTTAATACCAAACATTTAAATTGAAAAATGTTAGTATAGGGTTTTATTTTAAAAATCTTATGTTATATTTGACCTTTTAACCCCGTCTATACTAAATAATGCGGCTACTTAAATGCTTACTATTACTATTTATTTCTACGGCTGTATTTGCGCAGCCAAAGAATGATAGTTGCGTAAGGTCTAAGGGTATTTCAATTTCACAAGGGGGATATGGCACAGGGGTTTTCAGCACAGATACTTTCAATATTACAACCGCCACAATTGAAGGGGCTGAATATTTTCATCCCGACCTTGTAAGTGTAGGAAACGATAAAAAATCTATTTGGTTCAGATTCTACCTCCCTGTAAAACGGGCTGTAAAAATTGAACTTATTCAACCAAGTACTAAAATTAATGCCAAAGATGCAGGTTTTGTTACCTATAAAGCTAATTCATGTTATCCGGGACTTGCGGCGGCAACTTCGGCTTACATCACTCCCCTCAATCAATTCGGAAGTTCGTTCCATCCCTGTATGGAAGCTGGTTGGTATATGGTTCAGGTGGGTGCCAAGTCAGGAGCAAATGGGCCGGTTTATATGGAATTATCAATTTCATATCCCATCCAACATGCCTCTGTCAACAGTTCTAAGTATGACTTAACAGATTCAGCTTATAATTTCGGTACATTGTCTGTAGGCCGAAATGAAAAATTTATTGAATATGAAACAGGATGCCATACCCTTCAGGATTCTGCGGAATATTACCCTTACATCGGCAGTGATCATAAAGATTATACCCAAACCAGCTGGCATGTTTTTAAAACAGGCAGACGCATAGATTACCTTGAAATATTTTCTTCAGAGGCAATTACAAACCCAATGGTTTATTTTCCAGCAGGAACCAAAATATTTGCAAATGTGTACGAAGGCGATGTAAAAACCAGTAATTACAAAACACTTACCAGGGTTGACACAATTCGACTTGATTTTGATAATAGAATAACCTCCAAGGGTTTTGCAGGTAGGGCCTATATGTGTAATTTAAAACCCAGCACAAGTTATTCAATTCAATTAGTTTTTAAGCATGATTTTTTCAAGCAAATTAGATTAACTATAAGGCAACGAACCTCAGATTCTGCTACACTTTCGCCTCAACCTATAAGGTCAGCCTTGGCAACAAGTTCCAAATTGGGAGTGTTACCTTCCTCCTCAGGCGGAACACAAACAGTGCTTAAAGATTACCTTTCATGTCAAAGCAGATTGATAAATAATGCTTGTGGAAAAGTGAATCCAGCATCGGGAATAGTTATCAATGGATATAAATATGATTTGACTACTTGGGCATCCTTTAAATTAGCTGATCCCGCTAATTTGGCGTTTGAATTTTTGAATACAGCAAACAATCAATGTGAAGGCAAAATGGCCTACCGTTTGTTTAAGGATTCCATCCCATCCAGCTGTGCAAGCCTTGATACCACTAAAATATTTAGTAAGGGTTTATTAAAAAGTGCTGTTTTGTTCTGTGTTCCACCAGGAAATTATTCATTACAAATTTTAGGAATGGATACCGCCGATTACCAATGTGGTTCCAGTGATCACTTGGGTTATAATATTAATATTGGAATTAAAGTATTTAAAGCGGTTCAATTCAGCAAATTTGGACTCTCCGATTCAGCTCGAATAGATAGTATAAATAGTTTTAAACCTTTAGTTCATACTCAAACATACAATGCTAAATCAGATGAATTTGGATGTGGTCATTCAGTGTTGCCTGGAGCAAACAGATGTGATACTGCTCATAAAAAAGCCATCTACCGGCTTATAAAAATTGGCGATGCCGATGCCGATAACCTGGCGGATAGCGGATTACTTTCAGTTTTTAATTTAAAAACGAATCAAGGGCCTGAAAAAATTCAATATGCGTTATACAACAAAAATTTAAGGCAATTGGCCATTAGTCAAAACAAGTTTATGTATCCCGACACCTTGGGAAATCCGGGGCTATTAGCTAGTTGCACTTACTATAACGTGGCATACAATGGGTCATCCAGCAGGTATTATTGCGTTACTCCTGGCGATTATACACTGGCAGCTTTTGGAGGAGATTATCATTTGGGCATCAAAGATCAGCCACAATTTATTTTTACCAAAACTACAACTAAATACAGTAAACCCGGATCGCCTGAAAATATGGATACGATTAAGGTAAGTACAAATTCAAAAATTGATTTTTTTAGTTGTTTGAATAATGCCGAGGTTATAGATGGAGCAATTCCTTGTGGTGATAAAAAGGTAATATATAGGGAATTTTATTTGTCAACCCCTCAACTCGTTGAAATCACAAATTATGACCCGGCAAGTTTTGCTTATATAGGTTCAAACACATTGTATAAAGGGAGAATATCCGCTGGAAAATCAGGTTTGAGGTTAAACAGGGATCCGGATGGAAGACGGTGGGAGTGTTTTACCAAAATTAAATCGAACGATTGTTACCCATTAGCTCCGGGTTGGTACACCATTATAAGCAGTACCAATGGTCCGGGCTATAATGACAAAGTTCCTTTGGATGATGCGGCTCATCAAAATTCGGGTAATGTAAATGGGAAAAACAGAATTTCTATAAATATCATTGCCCAAATAGCGTCAAAATATAATCGCCCATTTAAGGCCTGGCCTGTAAATGATAGCTTAAATTCAGGCAAACCGTTAAGTTGGAAACCAAATTATGGTACCATGGTGAACCCAAAAAATGGATACATTTTTAATTTAAGACCAGAAAATTTTACCTGTGTGCCAGATACACCCCTATCTATGCATCCAATTACTACATGTGGTAGTAACCTTAATCATATTGCGTATTATGTTTTTGGTTTAAAAGAAGAGTCATATCTGAGGGTAATGGGTTTAAATCCTGATGTAAAAGCTTACATTTTTGATTTTGATGTTCGAAAGGATTCTTCCAAAATGACATCTACTACACCCTTGCAAAGTTGTAATACCTTTAGCCGGGTAGAAATGTGTCGTATACAACCTGGAACCTATACCTTGGTGCTTATGTGCAGCAATGCAGCATCTTTCCCCATGAAAGTTTCACCGGCTTTATATATTGATAGTGTTGGTACCTCACGATTTGATTTTGCTAAAAAAGCCTATGATTTTGGAAAAGTGGAAGGGGATTCGGTTTGGTATTCAGGTAAAAAAGGAACTACTCATCCCTCTGTTTCAGGAAGAGCAGCCAGTAGCGATTTTTTCTTTTGCACTACAGGAGGTTCTACCACCGACCCACTTTTTGCGTGTGGAGGATATTTTAATCCTAATGTTTATCCCGATAAAAAAAATAATGCACTTTACAATGTTGATAGTGTTGGCAATAAATACACCTATCTTGGATACCACTCTTTAAGAAATTTATGGTATACTTTTACCCTAAAAGGTGCTGGTAAGGCAAAAATAAAAATTGAGAATTTAACCAACGGCTCGGTTTGGGGCAATAATTTAAGTTACGGTGTTTATTTAAGTGATGAAAAGGGAAATCTAAATATTGATACTCTTAGAAAATATGGACGAATTGACTCCACTTCTTCTATGGGGTTGACGCAAATAGAGTACAAACCTAGTTCTGGCTATTGTAATGGAACCGATTGGCTGTCTGTTACCAAGGATATTTGTGATTCGGTTTCTGAACGGAGGTATTATGTTGTTATTTCATTGAATGAAGTAGCATTGCCAAACCTTAATTCGCAGATAGCAGTAAGCATAATATATGATTCAGTTCCAATACCTTCAAAAAATTATGATAAGTATTCGCAGGCTAACAGAATCAACGGGCTTAACCAGGTTTCACCTCCGTATACCAATACATTACTTGCATCAGGGACTTTTTATAAAGGAGCTCCTGGATTTTTTGTTGGCTCTACCACAGATACCGCCGACCAAACTATAAAATGCACCACGTACGGTAAAAAAAACGGAACCATTTGGTATAAATTTTTTGCAGATAGCACCGGTACAATTTTGTTAAATCTTAGGAGATATACATTCAGTTCCAGCTATAGTTCATTTTTCGATTACACACCTTCCAATAACCAATACAATGACAACATTGTTTTATTAAAGGAAATTGTGGCAGGTGATTCAACAACCAAGGGATTACAAAAAGTTAGTTTTGATTATAATTCTGTTACTTATGGTGGGCTAAATCGTGATTTTGCAACAACTTGTATTAACAGAGGCTGGTATTATATACAACTATCTTCCTGTGGACTCGAATGTTCAGATATGTTGCAACCCGAAATGGTTTTACTCTATCAAAAGGGAGATTTTTGTAAAACGCCGGTACCTTTAAATCTATCTATACTGGGTACAACCACAGGAACGGCAATTGTTAATTGCCACAGCATAGGTGAAGGCTATGGTGAAAACGGTTCAAACATGGGTTGTTTATATGGGCCAAAAGGGTATAAATCAACGTGGTTTCGGATTGATTATGGCGATTCGGCAAAAGCTGATATAGAATTCAAACTTTCAGAAAACACAAACGTTTTACCATCCGATATTCGTTTTAGAACATTTTATGGCGGTTGCAGTGCTTTAACACCAGGACCTTGCAATACCAATTCACAAACGATATTTAGTCTAACTTGTATGAAAAAAGGCTCTTACTTTGTTCAGGTAGTTACACCATCAACTACAACGGGAAGCCTCGACCTTCAGGTAACGGCTAAAAAGAACCTGGATACCAGCTGCAAACCTTACAGCACTTGGACGCCTAACGCTAATTATTCATTTAAGCGCCTTTGTCCTCAAAATAAGGTAACCTTTACCAACTATTCCACCAATGGAGATTCGGTAGGGTATCTCTGGGATTTTGGATTTGGAAAAAAAGACACAATTTTTGCTCCTACAGTTACCTTTCCTACAAGTGCATCGGATGTAACGTATAAAGTTAAGCTTATAGTTTTTAATATAACCAGAAGTGCTAGCGATTCAATTATTCAAAACATAACAATTCCTGCCACCCCAGTGGTAAAACTTAGGGCCGATACAGCTGTATGTAAAGGCGATACCGTTATTTTTAAATATTCAAATTCCAAATACAGGCATTACTGGCAAAACGGAAGCAACAAAAATGAATTTAAAGTAAGTTCAACTCAATGGGTAGTGCTCACTGTAATTCAAAAATTCGGAAATGATTCGTGTATACTTTATGATAGTGCCTTTGTAAAAGTAAATCCAAACCCGATTTTTAAATTCGGAAATGATACTACCTTATGTCTGGCAGATTCAATAATAGTAAGAGGACCTGCTAAAATGGCCAGTTATCAATGGAACAATTCTAAAACAGTGCAATCCCAAAAAATAGGGGGCGGTATATATCTTCAGTTGGAAGTAACGGATAGCAACAAATGCAAAGCTTCGGATGATATTGCAACTGCACTAAGAACTTATTCTGATACCATTTTTAGACAAGTGAAACCAGTTTGCGTTGATATAACGGTAATAAAGGTGAAAGTAAAACCTACCTATGCTGGAACTTATTACGGCCATGCTAATATTGATAACGCCGGACAATTTTTTCCAAAAACGGCAGGATCTGGTAACCACAAAGTGTATTATAGTTTTAAAGATAACATAGGTTGTATATTTAAGGACTCCACAATTATAAAAGTAAATGCAATGCCCGATGCATCTATAAATAGCACCGGGCCTTTCTGTCTTGATGGTGGTGTGCAAACTATAAGCCCAAAAACCACGAATGGTGGTAAATTTTACGGCGGGTCCTATATCGATTCATCTGGAAAATTCAATCCTGCTGCTGCAGCAGTGGGCTGGCATAATGTGGTTTACCAGCTCAAAGACGCCAATCAATGTGTAAGTAAAGACAGCATACAAATTCTTGTAAATGCATTACCAGATGCATCTATTAATTCCGCCGGACCATTTTGTATTGACGCTGGAATAAAAACGATTACCGCCAAAACTACCGCTGGAGGCAAATTTTATGGAGGTAGTTTTATCGATTCTGTTGGAAATTTCAACCCTAAAAACGCCTCACCCGGAATTCATAAAGTTTATTATTTTTATAAGGATGCCAACCAATGTTCGGCTCGGGATAGCATAGTTGTTAAAGTAAATCCATTACCTGACGCATCTATTAATACCGCCGGACCATTTTGTATTGACGCCGGTGTAAAAACAATGACACCAAAAACAAATACAGGCGGTAAATTTTCAGGTGGTACCTTTATTGACCAAAATGGAAAATTCGATCCTAGGACAGCTGGCGCTGGCAATCATAAAATATTTTATGCTTTTAGTGATACCAATGGTTGTTTTAATTTCGATAGCATAATGGTAAGGGTAAACACTTTGCCCGATGCTTCAATAATTGCTTCTGGTCCGTTCTGTATTGATGCCGGAATCCAAACTGTTAAAGCCAAAACAAATCCAGGTGGCAAGTTTAAAGGTGGCAATTTTATTGACTCTGCGGGTCAGTTTAATCCCTTAAATGCCTCTATAGGAATTAATAAAATTTATTACATGCTTACTGATATGAATGGATGCGTAAATGGAGACAGTAGTGAAATAACCGTCAACCCATTGCCTGATGCATCCATTAAACAGGCGGGGCCATTCTGTATTGATGCAGGTATTCAAATAATGATACCACAAGTTAATGGAGGAGGTAAATTTTATGGCGGAAGTTTTATTGATTCAGCAGGTAATTTTAATCCTCGAATTGCCGGTTCCGGAAAGCAAACCATACTTTATACTTTTACAGATGCCAATAAGTGTATTGGTGTAGATAGTACTTTTATTTGGATTGATACATTGCCTAACTCCTCAATTATTCCTGCTGGCCCATTCTGTATTGATGCAGGGGTAAAAACAATATTACCAAAGGCCAATATTGGCGGCCAATTTTATGGAGGAAATTATATCGATTCAAGCGGAATATTTGACCCAGACAAGGCAGCCTCAGGCTTGCATAAAATTATTTATAAGTTCACAGATGTTAATTATTGTACCAGTAAAGACAGTATCCTTATTCGTGTAAACCTATTGCCTGATGCCAGAATAAACCCGGCTGGCCCATATTGTGTGGATGCAGGACTACAAATAGTTACTCCTAAAACAAATTCAGGGGGTAAATTTTATGGTGGAATATATGTTGATTCATCCGGAAACTTTAATCCAACTATAGCCACCGTTGGGATACACAAACTGGTTTATACTATAACTGATATAAATGGTTGTACCAACAAGGATAGTATTACTATACGAGTTGATAAATTGCCCGATGCATCCATTAATAATGCAGGTCCATATTGTGTGGATGCGAATATTCAAACCATAACTGGCAAAATAAATAAAGGCGGTAAGTTTTTTGGAGGAGCCTATATTGATTCGTTGGGTAAATTTAACCCCAAATTGGCAGGAGTTGGTTTGCATAAAGTTTTATACAGGTTTAAAGATGGAAATAAATGTATAAATACCGACAGCATATATATTAAAATAAACCCGTTGCCTGATGCATCTATAATTGCGGCAGGCCCTTACTGTGTAGATGCAGGTGTTCAAAACCTAAAACCAAAAACCAACATTGGTGGTCAGTTTTCAGGTGGGATATATATCGATGCTGCGGGAAAATTCAACCCTTCGGTGGCCGGAATCGGAAGCCATAAGGTGATTTATAAATTTACAGATGCCAACACCTGTTTTGCAAAAGATTCTACCAATATTGTGGTCAATGCCTTACCCGATGCTACAATAATTTTGGCTGGTCCTTTCTGTACCAATAATGTCCCAGCTATTTTAAAACCAAGGGTAAATCCGGGAGGTAAATTTTATGGAGGAGCCTACATTGATTCTGCAGGAATATTTGATAATTTAAAAGCAGGTATAGGTAAACACAAAGTTGTGTATAAAATTACCGATGGTTATGGATGCAGGAACAAAGATTCCATTATAATTACAGTAAATGGGTTGCCTGATGCCAGAATAAATCCTGCAGGGCCTTTTTGTGATAACGATGGGGTAAAAATAATAACGCCAACTTCCACTCCTGGCGGTTTGTTTTATGGAGGTCCATATGTTGACGCAATTGGTAATTTTAACCCTGCAGTAGCAGCCGCTGGCGATCATCAGGTATTGTATAAAGTAACCGATAAAAATACCTGTATTAATAAAGATTCAATTCTGGTAAAAGTAAATGCTAAACCGGTATTCAATTTTACAGCCGAACCATTAAAGGGCTGTGAACCTTTAATTGTGAACTTTGAAGGTGGGCAAGGGTTTAAGAAATATGAATGGGATTTTGGAAATAAACAAAAGGCCTTGGGACAATTGACCCAAACAGTTTATAGTGGTGACGGAAAATATACTGTTACGTTAAAGGTAACTGATAATAACAATTGTGTGGCTACTATTAACAAACCAGATTACATAACCACTTATCAGCGACCGAAGGCTGATTTTAATTATGCTCCATTTGAAATTAATATGAGTGTTACCCCGGTTGAGTTCACCAACTACACATCGGGCGATAGTATTAATAATTACCGATGGGATGTGGAAGATGTATTTGAAACCAATAATCAAGATTTTAGCAAAATATTTTATGATTCGGGCAATATAAAAATAAGCTTGCTGGCTGTAAATAAATGGGGATGCCGTGATAGCACAACACAATACATTTTTGTAATCGATACGTTTATAATATTTGTGCCCAATACCTTTTCACCTAATGCCGATGGTATCAATGATGAATTTAGAGTGGGAGGCATAGGAATCCGTAATTTAGAAATGACCATTTACAACCGCTGGGGCGAAAAACTTTTCTATCGCAAGGATGATTCAAACTCATTTGGATGGGATGGCACCTATTTGGGTGAAACCGTTCAGGAAGGTTCTTATATGTTCACCATTTCAGCTCGCGACAGTAAAAAACATCCCTATTATTTTAAGGGGATGGTAACAGTATTGAAATAGCATATTTTTTTAAGAATCAATATACTATAGATTTGCCTTTATGTTCAATTTTATTTTATTGAAAAAGAAGTTGCATTTATTTTTTTGAAAATCAATTCTTCTTAACTCTGAATTGTAAATTATACCAATATGATAAAATAATAAGGTCAAAGAATTGGATTATTTATTTTTATATAATCACAATTTTTATTAAGCGGCTTCAAAAAATTTAAAGGAAGGCAACTATTAAAAAATTAAAAATCAAAATATTTTGTCTCTGTCATTTGAATTTTTTAAGCCTACTCTTTTAATTATTGTTTTTAAAAAATTAAAATAAAAAAAGTTCAAATTCTAGTGCATTTTCTGCAAACCAAATACGAGTAAAATTGTGCAGTAAAAAATTTATCGAAAAGAAAATGCCTTAAAAATTTTAAAACGCTTAAAATCAAACTTATAAAAATAATTTTAAAATTCAAAATTTTCTAAATTCATAAATTTTACCTCCTTCATACCAAACTACACCAAATCTATCGTTAATTTAGCGGGACATTGTTAAAATTGGTAATGAAAAGATACAAAAAAGTAATTTTAGGGGGTATTTTGGCCATAGGCATTTTTTCGGCTTATAAGGCTTCGGATGAATATTTTGAAGTTTCTAAAAATCTCGACATTTTTGCCTCTGTTTATAAGGAAGTAAACCTGAGTTATGTAGATGATGTAGAGCCTGGAAGCCTTATAAAAACAGCTATTGACGCTATGCTCAAGAGTTTGGATCCTTATACCAACTACTACTCCGAAGCTCAAACCGAAGATTATAGGTTTCAGGTAACCGGCGAGTATGGTGGAATAGGGGCTACCATAAGGCAGCGTGGCGATTATATTGTAATTGACAATCCTTATGAAGGTTATCCCGCACAGCAAGCCGATCTTAGGGCTGGGGATAAGATACTGGAAGTGGACGGCAAATCGGCCAAGGGCAAGACTAGTGATGATATGACAAAGCTTTTGAAAGGAAGTGCGGGTACGGATATAACCATGAAAATAGATAGGCCGGGTATTGGTGAAATATTAAAAACCTTTAAACGAGCCAAAATAAAGGTGAATAATGTGCCTTATTTTGGTATGGTAGATAATGAAACAGGCTATATAAAATTAACCGGATTTACCCCTGATGCTGGCAAAGAAGTACAAGATGCCCTAAAAAGTTTAAAGAAAAATAATGCCGGAATGAAATCGGTAATCCTGGATTTACGCGATAATGGCGGTGGTTTGCTGCACGAGGCAGTAAATGTAGTAAATACGTTTATAAAAAAGGGTGAATTAGTTACCAGTACCAAAGGCCGCGATAGAGAGAATAACCGAAATTACAATACATTGGATGCAGGCACCGATACCGATATACCACTTGTAGTGCTAATCGACGGCGGTTCGGCATCAGCATCCGAAATAGTTTCAGGCGCCTTGCAAGATCTCGATCGGGGGGTTTTAATTGGCCAAAAATCATTTGGAAAAGGGCTGGTGCAATCGTCAAGAGTACTTACATATAATACACAAATGAAAATAACCACCTCCAAATATTACATTCCTTCAGGCCGTTGTATTCAAAAACTGGATTATAGTCACAAGATAAATGGGAAAGCCGAAGCTATAGCCGACTCCTTAAAACGCAATTTTTTTACCCGTAACCGCCGCCCCGTAAGGGATGGCGAAGGGGTTTCGCCTGACCTTAAAACCCCAGAATCCAGGTACACCAAAATTACCCAAAGTTTGTTATCAAAAAATATCATTTTTGATTTTGCAACGCAATACCGCAATACCCATACAACCATTACCATGACCAAGGAGTTTGAATTAACGGAGAAGGATTTTCAGGACTTTGTGGCCTTCACAAGTGGTAAAGATTACAACTATAATACAGATACGGAGGATGCCTTGCAAAAATTTAAGGACCAGGCCACCAAAGAAAACTACATCAAAGAGCTTAATGCTGAGTATGAGTTGCTTTTTGAAAAACTAAAACGCAATAAAAGCAACGATTTAGAAAAGTATAAGGCTGAAATAATGCAGGTATTGGAGGAAGAAATAGCCAGCCGTTATTATTTTGAAAAGGCAAGGATTGAAGCATCTTTCGATAATGATATTGAAATTAAAGAAGCCATTGCCTTGCTAAAAGACGCCACTAAATACAGTAATTTGCTTTCTGGTAAATAGATTAAGCCGCCATGGATCAATCATTCTGGAATATAATTATATTGATTATTGCAGGTGGTTTGGGAGGTTTTATGGCTGGATTACTTGGAGTAGGAGGGGGGCTTATTTTTGTTCCCATTCTTGATTATTTTTTAATAAAGAAAGGTGTGTCGAGTCATGATTTGGTGGCCTATACCTTGGCTAATTCATTTTTGGCCATTTTGGTTTCAGGTAGTGTGGGAAGTTGGGCGGCATTCAAGTCCAAATCTATTAATATTACACACCTTTTTGTTGTCGGTATATCGGCTGTTTTTTCCATTTTAATAACGTCTTGGCTTATAAATACAGGAACTTGGTATAGTCCAACTGTTTTTAAAATATTTTTTTGTATTCTATTGCTATTAACTCTTATAAAAACAATGCTGCATATTGAACATGATGGCACAAGTTATAAGATGAATATGGGACTTGGATTATTTACCGGCCTTTTAACTGGAGCTGTTTCAGGTCTTAGTGGATTGGGTGGAGGGCTGGTTATGGTACCTTTATTTACCATGCTAGGTAAAATGAACATGCGAAAAGCCGCCACTCTTTCATTAGCTATTATACCAATATTGGCATTGCCCAATGTAATATATTATATGGTTCACCAGCCTATGCAAAAAATTGCCGATTCTACTGGCCATATAGTTTGGCCTATTGTTATTCCTGTTATTATTGGAGTATTAATCACCGTAAATGCAGGAGTTAATGCGGCAAATAGCATGTCTCCCAAAACAATAAAGTATATATTTGCAGCCTTTATTATTATTACCATCACAAGGATTTTTATGTCTTTACAATAATTTTAAATTTAATTTTAGAACTCAATAAACAATGAACAGAATTATTTTATGTGTATGTATAAGCATTGGTTTATTTATAAATGCATCAGCACAAAACCTTTCAAAAAAAGAAAAAAAATCACTGGCCAGGATTCAAAATCACGTAAACTATTTGGCATCCGACAGGTTAGAAGGCCGTGGTACAGGCTCACCTGGCGAAAAACTTTCAGCAGATTACATTGCACAACAATTTAAAAAAAACAAAGTAAGCCCAAGGGGTGAAAAGGGCGACTATTATCAAACTTTTGAAATAATTACTTTACGAATGGCTAAAGACAGCACAGCATTATTTATAAATGCATTGCCATTGTTTTTATTCCAGGATTTTTACCCACTTTCCTATTCGGCCAACCGCAAAATAGCTGATGCCAAAATGGTGAGGGTAGGCTATGGAATATCAGCTCCTGAGCTTAATTACGATGATTATTCGGGCAAGGATGTAAAAGGAAAGATAGTGGTGATTAATATTTCAACCCCTGATTCGGCGGCGACCCATTCAAAATTTATAAATTACTTATCACTCGAAACCCGGGTTAAAAAGGCCGAAAGCCTTGGAGTATCAGGTATTATATTTATCAATACCGGTAATAGCAAGGATAATCCAAGTGGCGAAATGGCCAAAAATATTAAACCCTCATCCATTCCGGTTTTTTTTGTAATTAAACCCAACTTATTATTCGACCCACCTGAGGGCTTATCATTGATAATGAAAGCCAATATTTTTAGCATAGCCGCCACAGGGCATAATGTAATAGCCTATCAAAATAATAATGCCAAATACACGGTAATAATTGGAGCTCATCACGACCATTTAGGACGGGGTGAAATTAAAGGTTCTCGCGAGCCTCAAAGTAATGATATTCATAATGGTGCAGATGATAATGCCAGCGGCACATCTGCTTTAATTGAGCTTTCCAAACTATTGAAATCTAAGAAATACAAAAAATTCAACTACCTGTATATTGCGTTTTCGGGTGAAGAAATGGGCTTGATAGGTTCAAAATATTTTGTAGAAAACCCAACCATTGATTTAAAAAATGTAACCTGTATGATAAATATGGACATGGTAGGAAGGCTTAAGGAAACCCTTTTAATATATGGCACGGGCACTTCGCCCTATTGGAAAGAAGCCATTCCAATATTAAAACAAGACAGCTTGGCCATTCATCATATCAAAACTTCGGAGTCGGGCATAGGCTCTTCCGATCATACGTCCTTTTATTTACAGGGTATTCCTTCCCTTCATTTTTTCACCGGCCAGCATGATGAGTACCATAAACCAAGCGATGATATAGGGTTGTTAAACCTAAACGGGGAAGTAAAAGTGATTCAAAAAATAATACAATTAGTAGCAATTACCCCATCAGCCACCAAACTTGAATATACTAAAACCAAAGATGAGGATGCGCGAATGGCGTTTAAAATTACACTTGGAATAATGCCCGATTACGTGTATGATGCCGAAGGAGTAAGAGTGGATGGAGTAAAAGAAGGGAAGCCCGCGGCTATGGCTGGTCTTAAAAAAGGGGATATTATAATTGGTTTAGCTGGCGATAAAATTCCAAATATAGAAGCCTATATGAAAGTATTATCCAAAATTGAAAAAGGTCAAAAGGTAGAAGTAATTTATATCCGCAACGAAAAAACATTAACCGCCGAACTGCAGTTCTGATAAAGATGAAGATAATAGATAAAATTAAAAAGGCCCAAAGTGCCCTGTTCTCATTTGAAATACTTCCCCCGTTAAAAGGAAAAAGTATCGAATCCATTTTTAAATGTATTGATGGGTTGATGGAGTTTAATCCTGCATTTATTGATGTTACCTACCACCGCGAAGAGTATATTTTAAAAAAACGGCCCGATGGAAGTTTCGACAGAATCTCTACCCGCAAACGGCCGGGCACGGTGGCTATTTGCGCCTCTATCCAAAATAAATATAAAGTAGATGCCGTGCCACATATAATTTGCGGCGGCTTTACCAAAGAAGATACCGAGAATGCCCTAATCGATTTAGACTTTTTGGGAATTAGGAATGTGCTTTTATTGCGGGGCGATAATTTAAAAACAGAATCTCATTTCATCCCTGAACCCAAGGGTAACAACAATTCGTTGGAACTTATACACCAGGTAAAAAACATGAATAATGGAATTTATCTGGATGAAGAATTAGAAAACCCAACTGCAACTTCCTTCTGTATTGGGGCGGCTTGCTACCCCGAAAAACATCAGGATGCCCCCAATGTTAAATCAGATTTAAATTTTTTGAAACGCAAAGTAGAGGCAGGGGCCGAGTTTTTTACCACCCAAATGTTTTTTGATAACACTAAATATTTCGATTTTTTAAAAAAATGCAAAGCCGAAGGCATTGATGTGCCAATAATTCCGGGGATAAAGCCTATAACCAAAAAAAACCAGTTGTTTTTGTTGCCCAAAATATTCAATACCGATATCCCTTTTGAACTGTCGAGCGAAATAGAAAAGGCAAAAACCGAAGAAGCCGTAAAACAAATAGGAGTAGAATGGTGCATTGAGCAATGCAAAGAATTAAAAAACCACGGTGTTCCGGTACTTCATTTTTATACCATGGGCTATGCCGATACTACCAAAGTCATAGCCAAGGCGGTTTATTAAATTTTAGAATTAATAAAATCATGCATGGAATTCTAAATCTTAAATCTTAATTCTTAAATCTAAATTCTTAATTCTTAATTCTTAAATCTAAAATCTTAAATATGAAAGGTCGGGTAATTAAGTCAACCGGAAGTTGGTATATTTTAAGAACCGAAGAGGGACATATATATAATAGCAGAATTAAAGGAAAATTTAGGCTTGATAAATCTAAACTAACCAATCCTGTGGCAGTTGGCGATATGGTTGAATTTGAATTAGAGGAGAAGGAAACCGACCAGGGCATAATTACCAAAATAGAGGAACGAAAAAATTATTTAATCCGTCGATCCAATAAGCTCTCAAGCCAATTTCAGATTATAGCTTCCAATATCGACCAAATCCTCTTATTGGCTACCGTGGCTCATCCCCGAACTACCACGGTTTTTATCGACCGGATATTATTAGCAGCTGAGGCCTATCAAATTCCTGTCATCCTTATTTTTAACAAAAGAGATATTTACACACCCTCCGAAATTGATTTACTAAATGATTTTAAGGCCATATATCAATCCATTGGGTATCCGGTAATGGTAGTTTCGGCATTTGATAAAAACGATTTAGACGCCATAAAATTGCCAATCTGTAATAAAATATCGCTTATTACCGGTCATTCGGGTGTGGGTAAATCTACCATAATGAACCAACTTAACCCTACTTTGGGGTTAAAAACCGGTAATTTAAGCAAATACCATGAGCGGGGAACACACAATACCACCTTTGCCGAAATGCATGAAATAGATGAAGGTAGTTATGTAATAGATACCCCGGGAATTAAAGATTTTGGGGTGGTTGAATTTGATCAGGATAATGTATCCATGTATTTCCCCGATATCAGAAAATACGCGGGGTTATGTAAATTTAACAACTGCAAACACATCGATGAACCGGGGTGCAAAGTATTACAGGCCATTAAAGAAAACCAGATTCATTTATCAAGGTACGAAAGTTATTTAAATATAATTTCCTCCTTACAAAAACCTTAGCTCAACGTTATGTTGTCTATAATATTGTTCTATTTTCAACACCTGTTTAATTATTTATAAAATATCGAAATTATCGTTTGGATAATTCAGAAATCTGCCGTTATATTTGCCAGATTAGAAAAAATTAAGTATAATGATTAATATTACTCTATTATCTCAGGAACGATCTACGTTTAAATTAGATCTTAAAAAAAGGTCAATCTTAGTAATGCTGTCGGCATTGTTCAGCAGTTTTTATCACAGGTTGAAAACCTCAAAAGGTTTATTAGCACTATTGATTCCGTTGGTTATGGCTAGCTCGGCTTTGGCAGTACCTATTATCCAAACCCAACCGGGTGTGGGGCCAGAGGTGTGTATTAGCAGTGCAGGTTCACTTACGGTTGTTGCTACAGCCGGTGGTGGTGGTACTATATCGTATCAATGGCAAAAAGTAGAAAGAACAGGTGCTACCCTGCCAGGCGATACTGCGGCGGTTGGTGGTACTTGGTCAAATATCACGTCTGGTTATTCTGGAACGTATACTGCTCCAACCTTGTTAATACAACCAGGTGCAGGTCCTCCAAATGATTTAGAAGATTTCTATAGATGTGTTCTTGTAGAAACTGGTGGATCAGCCCCAGGAACCAGAATTTCACGTGCAGGTTGTTTAACTGTTATAACAGGAGTTCCAACTTTTTCTGTTAACCCAACTGCTTTAGCAGTTTGTGAAGGATCAGCTGCCGAATTCTTTGTAACCGTAAACGGACCAACGCCTCCTGCAAATTTCCTTGTAAAATATCAATGGCAGGTTCAAGAAAATGGAGCTGGTGCTTTTAACGGTACAAATGCTTCCAATGCAAATACACTTGGTTCATCCACGACTTCCGCATTTACTGATTTCTCCAATATTTGGACCAATTCATTTAAATTAAATGCAGCCCAACTTCAATTAGATGATCAGGATGTTATTCGATGTGCCGTAACGAATGTGTGTGGTACAGCAAATACTTCCACAGCATTGTTAACTGTTGATCCAATTCCTAATGCAGTTATTTCTACCTCTAATCCTCAAAATTTGTGTCAGTCAAATGCACTCACTCCTTCTATAAGTGTTACCAACGCACAATTAAGTGCCCGTCGTGCAAGTGCAAATATTGGCTGGACAGTAGATTATATATTTCATAATGGCTTTTTAAATACCAATACAAGTTTATCTGTCGCAGGAGTTGGTAATATTTCTGCTAACTTGGCTACTTTGGCTGCTGGTGCGCAAGCCGGTTGCTATAACTGGGAATTAAGTAAAATAACTTATGACCTTAGTGCGGTTGTTCCTGACTGTTTTAAAAATCTAACAGTTAATTCACAATTACAAGCCAATGTATTTCCGCATCCTACCGTTAATTTTACAGTACCTGCCACACCGGTAGATATATGTGAAACCAATACAGCCTCAGTAACAATTACAGTTGGAAATGCCGCCTATGTTTGTGATGGTTCAACTACACAATTAGCTTGGAACGGAACCTTTGCTTCTCAACTTATGGAAGGTGCAGGTACGGCGTCATTTATTTCTTCCGCCATTAGCGGAACAGGAAACGGAAACTTTACATATACTACCAGTGCCCTAAGCAATGAAGATTTACGTGTGGCTTTAACGGCATTTACTATTTCAACTGCCGGCTGTAAATCAGCCGACTCCGCTTCTTTTCCTAGAACGAAACAAATACGTGTTTTCCCTCAACCTAATTCTACTATCTCTAGTACCATTACTTCAAGTACATGCCAAAACGGAACGATAAGTATACCAACCATAAGCGTTTCAAATGCCGTATGGAATGGTCCTACTGTTGGAAGTACCAATATGGGATGGTCATTATCTGTTAGCGATCCAACAGGAAATGTTCCAGCCACCTTAACTGGGAGTGGAAATGCAGGAGCCGTGGCTCCTACTCCATTGGTTACAGCACCGGGTTCTGTAGCTGCCGGTTGTCATCTTTTCAAATTGACATCTATTACACTAACAAATACCGCGGGTGCTTTGCCTAATCCTCCTGTGCATCCGTTTTGCCCTAGAACTATCTCGGGGCAGGAAAAAACATACAATGTATATCCTAATCCTGTTGTATCCTTTACTTCAGGTCCGGTAGATGTGTGTGAGGGAAGCAATGCAACCTTTACCCTCACCGTGAGTAATAATATATGGACATGTGGAACCGCGCAAAATATGACATGGTCACATACCTTCAACTCTTTATTATTTGAAGGGGGTGCCGCAGCGTTTTCAATAGGTTCTCCATCACCTGCCACAACATCCGGTAACGGAACATGGACATTTAGCACCACAAATGGTAGTGGTCTTTTAAATAATGATTACAAAGTGGCTTTGGCTGCCTTTACATCTGGCCCTAACTCCTGTGCACCTACAGCCGCCTTACCTGAAAAACAAATACGGGCGTTCCCTATCCCTGATGCAGCAATGAGTACTACGGCCGTTGCACTATGCCAATCAGGAACCATAACTACTCCGCCTATAAATGTAACCAATGCAGTCTGGAATGGTCCAGGTGCCGGTACCATAGCCATGAACCACAGCACTACCATAACCGATGGAACTGGCCTTCTTGGTGCTGGACCTCTTAATGGAACAGGAAATATGACGCATGGAGCAGTTGGTCCAACGGGTGGATTTACGCCAGGATGTTATACACTAACTTTAAATTCAATTTCTCTTACAAGTACTGCAGGTGCTACACCTAATCCTCCAGTAAACCCAGCTTGTCCTAAAACCTTGGTTGGCCAATCAAAAACATGGACAGTTAATCCGGAGCCTACCGTAACAATTAGTCCGGGTGGTGCTGCTTCTAATCAAATTAATATATGTGAAGGTTCTGGAAGTTCATTTACCATTGCAGTAGCTAATACAGGTGCTGGTTGTACCGCTAATGCCAGCTGGGCATTAACCATGAATGCAGGTAGCAATACCTTTGAGGCGGCAGCCAACTTAAGTTCAGCTGTTAACTCTACTGCTATTACCTCATTGGTAACCGCTACAGGAACGGGTAATGGAACTCAAACAGTTACTATTCCAAATAACTTGGCTCCTGGCCAATATAGATTCCAAATTAATTCAATTGCTACCACAGCACCGGCAGTTTGTACGGGTACGGTGACAGCTCTTTCAGGTATACTATATATAAATGTGTACCCTAAACCTACCATTGTGGTTAATGCAGCTACAACCGAAACCGTTTGTGAAGGAACAGCTGGGTCTGTATCCTTTGATATAACCAATACCTATTTTGATCCAAGTACCGGTAATGAGCCATTCACAGGGGTAAGACCGGGAAATTTCACCTATACAACCACTGGTGGCTCTATGGGCGGTGCGGTACCTTCTACTCCCGTTACTTATGCTGGTAGTACTGGTACAATTACCTCTGGTCCGTATGCTACTTCTACTACCTTAACAGCTGGAACATATACATTAACGGTTAACCAAATTAATGTAGATAATCCATCATGCTCTTATGCGGTTACAACAAATAATGTTAAAACCTTACAAGTTAAGAAAACGCCAACCTTAGTTATAAATTCAGTAGCTACTGATTACGGTGGACAAACTAAAACCTGCCTAAATTCAAGTGTGGTGGTTAATTATACAGTGGGTAATATTGATGCCGGTGTAACCTGGTCATTTACCATTACATCTACAGGTTTCCCTGGAACTGTAACTGTTACAGGAACTGGTCCAACAACTACAACCATCAACACCAACACCAACGGAGGAAGCAACTTTAATGCCGTAGGTACACATAATCTTGTTTTTACAGGAGTTTCAACCACAGGTGGTCCGGGACTATATGCAACACCTCCGCATTGTACAGGTGCTGCTCCAGCCAACTGGCCGGTTACTGTTATAGCCTTGCCAAATGTTACAGCGTTGGCAACTACTTCAGCATCAACTTTCTGCTCAGGTGCTACTCCTATGACTTGGGATGCAACCGTTACCAATATGGTGGCTGGTTTAACAACATACACCTGGACAATCACTTATAACATTGTTCAAACTTCACCTGTAGCTATGGCTATTTCAGGACCACATACAGTTTCTGGAACAGGAAATGGTACATTTAATTTTTCTTTACCGGCCGTGCAAAGGCACTTCTTAGCTAATGGAAATGCAAGTGCACGTAATATAGTTATTAGTGGTGTGGCTCATACAGGTGTTAGTTCAGGATCGGGTCCTTTGTGTAGTAATAATACACCAACAGCCACAACCTTAGGTTTCACAGTGGAACCAATGCCAAGAATTGATGTTCAGCCTGCCTCCAGACACGTATGTGTTACAAGCACAGGTACTGTTAATTATACCATTACAGGTGTAAGAGCTGGTAAAACATGGTCATTCAAATGGCATAATGATAATCCTTCAACATCTCCTGTTCCTATTACAGGTTCTGGAAGTGGTTCAGGTGGAGGTACAGGTTCATTTACAACAAATGCACTTACAAATATTACTCCCGGAGGCGGATTTAATGCTGCTGGTATTTATATTTCAGATCTTACAAGTACAGCAGTAACTTGTGATTCTACTTCAACCTTTGATGATTCAACAAACTTTAGAGTAGATGCGCCATCTTTTGGAGATACATTAACAAAAAACTTTATAGTGTGTGAAGGAAATAACTCAAGCCTTATCCGTGTTCGCCACCCTAATTTATTAGTTGGTAATATTCTTGGATGGGATTCATCTCACGATAATGGATTTACATGGGGTCAATTTACCACCAACCCTCCTGGAACAGATTCATTTCATACGTTCGTAAATATTAAACAAACTACGCAATACAGAATACGGGTTAAAACGCCTGCTTGTGCAGTGGCATATTCAAGGGTAGCACAAATATTTGTGGACCCACGTCCAAAAATTCAGTTAGTGGATAATGCATTAACCGTTTGTTCGGGCGGAGATGCTATCATGACAGTTATTGTCACAGGTGTTCCATCAACCGAAAACTGGCAGGCTTCGTATACAGCCTCCAACGCATGGGCGGGTCCGTTTACAGGCAAAGGTTCAGGAACATTTACATTTACCGTAGCCACTGGTCTAACCTCTGGTTCAGTTACTATTGTAATTAACAGTATTTCTAATACATCTACGGCTACAGCATGTAGTAATTTCCCTGCCATGTCTTCACCGTCCAATACATTTACAGCCACAGTGGCTTCAGCTTCTGTAGCAGGTAATATTTATAATACAACAATAACAGCAGGAACTATTTTACCGCAAACTGTTTGTAGAGGAAGTGTAATTACACTTCGTCATGGTAATCACGCGGGTAGTGTAAGCCCAACCACCACTTGGTATTGGTCTACAGTATCCAGCCCAAGTTATCCTGCCGATTTTGATTCTATTGTTAATAATTCATCAAGTCTTATTGTAAATACAACTGGTTTCCCTGCCGTTACCAGTTACATGGTTAGAGTAAAATCTGGAACATGTAATTCTGTTCGGTCTTCTGTATTTGTGCTTAGTGTAAGACAATTACCTACAGTTAGTTTTGATGCTCCAAGATACAAGAGAATTTGTGAAGGTTCAACGACCAGCAATCCAATAACTGTTAATGGCAGCCCATCATTGGCTTATACCATTGGTTACACCGAAGGGGGTGCCACAGGTACATTTGGTGGATCTACCAATGGTTCTGGTGTTCATAACACAACCATTCCTACAGCTAATTTATTTGCTCCTACCAATGTTATAATGCAATCAATTGCTTACAACACCGCTCCTACTTGTCCTAACCAACTTTATACGGATGCCGTAACTGAAATGGTGGTATTGAAAAATCCTAAGTTCCAAATGCTAACAGTGGATACACCAATTTGTATTGGAAATACAACAAAATACACGTATAATATTTATGATATATCAACTGCCAGCAATCTTACAGGTGTTACCACTACGATTGATGCATTAGAAGATGGTAGTTCATCTGTTACTGGAACTTCGGTTACTGGTATATCGGTTTCAGGAAATGGGGCAGCTACAAAAACTACCAATAGTGCTTTGGGTACTGCTGCTACATCCAGATTTATTTCTATTACAAAAGCTACCAGTGTTTATGCGTTCGCTACGGCACCAACAAGTGTAACGTGTGATACAGCATATAACAGTTCAAAATCTTTCAAAGTTTGGCCAGCAACTGTGGCTGGTACTTTAACTGGTACAGCTACTGTATGTAAGGGTTCAAATTCAGGTTCAGTAACACAAAGTGTTGCAGGTAACAGTGTTATCATCCGTTGGGAAGCTTCAGTAAATGGAGGTTCTACATGGTCCACTATAAATAATACAACAACTACCCAATCGTATTCAAACCTTACAACAACAACATTGTATCGTGCGATTTATAAAGCAGGTAATTGCGCTGAAGCTAATTCAAATTCAATTACAATTACTGTGAATGAATTACCAACAATTACAATTGCTAGGACGGGTTCAGCCAATATTTGTTCCGGAAGTCAGGGAACATACGATATAACTGTCGCTAATACCTTTGGATTAGCATGGTCAGCTGTTGTTAAAGAAGGTGGTACAAACCGTACCATAACCGGAACTGGAGATGGCACATCAAGTATGACCACTGTTTCTTCTTTTACATCTGATTTTACAGTAAGTTTAGTAAGTATTCAAGTTACTGGTTCTCCTGCCTGCGGACCCAATTCGCAAAGTGGAACAGTATCTTATGTAGTTACATCAAACCCATCAGCCACACTTAATAGCGTTACTACACCGGTTTGTGCCGGAGCTTCCACGTTTGCTACTTTCCAAATTACCACTTCTGGCATTGCCACAGGGGTTGGATTTACAGTAACTTATACTGTTGGTGGAACCAGCGGTCTTACATTTTCTAATGTAGGTTCAGGTACATTTACGGTAGCTACCACTACTCCAGCTTTGTCTGCATCAGGAACTACTGCCGTTACCTTAAATAATATTACTACCACCGGCTTGGCTACTAATTGTGCCACTGGATTAAGTGCTACCATGAACATAACCGTGGATGCAGTTTCTACTGCGGGTACAGTAAGTTCTAACCAAACAGTGTGTAAAGGTGCAAATTCAGGTACTGTTACAGTGGCCGGACATAATGGTACGGTTGTAAGATGGGAATATTCTACCAATGGTGGTGGTGCCTGGACTTCAGTTTCAAATACCACTACATCCTTAACCTTTAGCAATATTACTACAAATACAAATTACAGAGCCATAACTAAAAACAGTTCTTGTGCTGAAATAGCTTCCTCGTCTGTATTAATCACAGTTAACGAGCAGCCAACAGCTACTATTAGCATTACAAGTGGAAACAACCCAATTTGTGCAAATACTGCGGGTACATATACCATTACTACCAATAACACGTTTGGTCAGGGCTGGTCACTTAATGTGATTGAAGGTTCAACAGCCAGAACAGTAACAGGTACAGGAAACACCACTGTAAACTTTACAACGTTAGCTACTTTGCCATCTAATGGTTCTGTATCTCTTGTAAATATTTCAACTACAGGTTCACCTTCATGCGGACCAAACACTCTTGCAGGTAATGTAACCTTTACCGTAGTGCCAAGGCCAACAGCCACACTTAATAGTGTAACCTCTCCGGTTTGTCAGGGAGCTTCTACATTTGCATCATTCTCTATCACTACTTCTAATATTGCAAGTGGTGTAGGTTTTACAGTTACTTATAGTGTAGGTGGATCAACTGGAAATACGTTTTCGAATGTTGGATCAGGAACTTTTAACGTCACATCTAGTGTTGTATTAAACACACCGGGAAGTATTACAGTAACTTTAACAGATATTACTACTACAGGAGCAGCACCAAATTGTAATTCAACACCTGTAGGGCCAACAAGAGATATTATTGTTGATGCTACTTCAGTAGCAGGAACTACCAGTATTGCTCAAACAGTTTGTAAAGGGGCTAATGCCGGAACAGTTTCAGTAGGTGGTCATAATGGATCTGTTGTAAGATGGGAATATTCTACCAACGGAGGAACTAATTGGACCGTAGTTTCAAATACTACAACATCCTTAAGTTTCAGTAATATTTCAACAAATACATTATATAGAGCTGTTACTAAAAACAGTGCTTGTAGTGAAATTAATTCTTCTTCAGTATTAATTACAGTTAATGAATTGCCAACAGCTACCATAAGTATTTTAACAGCAAATAACCCAATTTGTGCTAATACCAATGGAACATATACGATTACTCCAAGTAATACATTTGGCCAAACGTGGTCAGCCGTTGTAAATGAGGGTTCTTCTGCGAGAACTATTACAGGAACAGGTAATGCTGCAGCTAACTTCACTACTCTAGCTACTCTTGGTTCTAATACAACTGTATCATTAGTAAGTATACAAACAACTGGTTCTCCAGCTTGCGGACCAAATACTATAAGTGGGGATGTTACCTTTATTGTAACCCCAAGACCAACTGCAACACTTAATAGTGTAACTAGTCCGGTTTGTCAGGGTGCTTCTACATTTGCAGTATTCTCCGTTACAACGTCAAATATTGCAACAGGGGTAGGTTTTTCAATTACATATAGTGTTGGATCTACTACAGGTCTTACATTTACAAATACAGGTTCAGGTACATTCACTGTTACAACTACAACGCCTGCGTTAAATACAGCCGGAACCACAGCTGTAACACTTACAAGTATTACTACAACAGGGTTAACGCCAAATTGTGCAACAACACTTACGGGTCAAACTATGAATATTACAGTTAGTCCAACTACAGTAATTGGAACAGGTGCCATTACAGCAATTAACCCGGTTTGTAAAGGAACTAATAGCGGATCATTAACCTTCGTTCCTGGAACAGCAGTTGGTTCTGTAGTTCGTTGGGAGTCTACAACTACCTTAGGTACATGGACTACAATTTCAAACACAACCAATTCACAAGCATTTACCAACCTAACTCAAACTACTTTTTATAGAGTAGTAATTAAGAGTGGAGTTTGTTCAGAGGTTAATTCTTCTTTTATAACAGTAACGGTTCAGGAACTTCCGGTCGCTACTTTAGCAGGTTCTACAACAATATGTTCAGGTACAACAGCTGCAATCGGAGTTAGTATAAGTAATGTTTCCGCTGGTCAGCGTTCACAGCTTAAATATCTTGAAGGAACAACTTCTAAAACAGCTGCTGCCATGTTCGGCACCTCTGGTACATTACTAACATCAGCTTTAACCACTAATACTGACATTACTTTGGTATCAGTTCAAACATTTGATACTACAATCTCATCTGTATTCTTAAAAGGATGTAGTAACTCAACTTTAACAAGTACAGCAACTGTAAATGTAAACGTATTGCCTACCGTTACTTTAAATAGTGTAGGTGGTCCAATATGTCAGGGAAGTGCAACTACATATACTGTTACTGTTTCGAATGTTCCAACCGGTCAGGGCTGGAGTTTAACAGGTACAATAGATGGAGTTTCTATTACATCAGCAGCTGGAACAGGTTCAGGTACATTTACATTTAATACCCAAACGTTAACGACTACACCACTAGTGTATGTTGAAATAACATTAATTACAAATACTACAACCGGATGTACATCGGGAACTTTAACACTCATAGACGACATTACAGTTGATGCTACCTCAATTGCAGGAACAGCTTCTCCTGTATCAGTTTCAACAGTATGTAAAGGTTCAAATTCAGGTGATGTAACAGTTACTGGTCACAATGGAACAGTAGTAAGATGGGAATATTTGCCAGCGGGAAGTTCTACATGGACAACCATTGCAAATACAACTACAACTATTACATTTACCAACCTAACGGTAACAACACAATATAGAGCAGTAACTAGAAATGGAGCTTGTAATGAAATAAATTCAAGTGCCACAACAATTACAGTTCGTGAGTTGCCAACTGGCACCATCAGTGGTTCTTCTACAGTTTGTCAGGGAACAACGGGTAACTTAACTGTAACTGTAAGTAATTCATTCGGTAATCCATGGACAGTAACATTCCTTGAAGGTACCACAACACGTACACTTACGGGAACAGGTGATGGAGCTGCTACATTAACTACTCTAACCTTGTCTACTAATACGGATGTAACTTTACAAAGTATCGAATTAACACATACCCCTAGCAATACAAACCCTGGCAATTGTGCTAATTCAATAAGCTCAACGGCTACGGTTAATGTAATACCTTTGGTAAACGCTACGTTAAATTCAGTAAATACTCCGGTATGTGAAGGTAGCACAAGTTCGTTTGCCTTTACCGTTTCAAACATTGCAACAGGGCAAGCATGGTCAATGAGCTATACAGAAGGTGGAGTTTCGAAAACTGCTACCGGAAGCGGACCAGGAACCTATAGTTTAGCAACCAGTAGCTTAACAACACCAGGTAGTGTAGTTATCACTCTTAACTCAATAACCATTACAAGTTCTACTCCTAATTGTACACGTACATTATCAGGAGCAACAGGTACTATCATTGTGGATGCAACTACAGTGGCCGGTACAATAGCAGGTGCAGCTACAGTTTGTAAAGGGTCTAATAGCGGAACCTTAACCTACAGTGGTGGAAATGGTGCAGTAGTTCGTTGGGAGTATTCAATAAATAGCGGTTCATCATGGAGTGCTACAGGTACAACAGCTACAACATTCAGTTATAGCAATTTAACTCAAACAACAGATTATAGAGTTATAGTTAAAAATGGTTCTTGTTTAGAAGCTATTTCAGCAGTTACAACCATCACAGTAAGGGAGCAACCAATGGCTACCATAAGTGGTTCTACTACTATTTGTCAGGGAACATCAACCACCTTGACTATTGCAGTTTCAAACTCATTCGGTAACCCATGGTCTATAACCTATTTAGAGGGTACTACTACAAATACATTTACAGGTTCAGGAGATGGAAACAAAACGTTAACAACTGCTACCTTAAGTTCAACTTCGGATATTACTTTACAAAGTATTACACTAACACATTCTGGAACATCTACAAATCCAGCATGTGGACCTAATACTTTGACCTCTACAGCTACAGTGAATGTAACTCCACTGCCAACTGCTACTTTAAATAAAGTGGTAAGTCCAATTTGTCAAGGCAATACAAGTAATTTTGAATTTACCGTATCCAACTTGTCTACAGGACAAGGATGGTCTTTAAGTTACACAGAAGGTTCAACATCAAAAACAACTTCTGGTAATGGACCTGGAACCTATACAGTAACCACCAGTACGTTAAGTACTGCTGGAACAGTTACAATTACATTGAATTCAATATCTACCACAAGCTTAACACCAAATTGTACAAGGACATTGACTGGTCAAACTATGGATATTACAGTTAATCCAACAACAACGGTAGGTACACTTGGTACTGACGTTACAGTTTGTAAAAACACCAATAGTGGAAACCTAAGTTATAATGTAGGAAGTTCAAATGGCGCAGTGGTTCGTTGGGAGTCTAGTGTAATAAGTGCTTCAGGACCATGGACTGCAATTACCAATACCACAAATGCGCAAGCATATTTGAATATTTCACAAACGACCTATTACCGAGTTGTAGTTAAGAGTGGAACATGTGCAGAAAAGGAATCTAACGTGATTACCATATCAGTACAGGAAATTCCTGTAGCTATCATAGGTGGCTCTACCACAATATGTGCAGGAAATACCTCCACATTGTCAGTGAGCATTTCAAATGTAGCTTCAGGTCAGCGTTCAGTATTAAGTTATCTTGAAGGAACTACATCCAAAACAATTAACATATTTGGTGCCTCAGGGTCTATTACTACCTCCGTATTAAATACCAATACCGATATTACATTGGTAAGTGTATCCTCTATAGATTCTACTATTTCAAGTGTGTTTAGAAAAGGATGTGCTAATAATGCACTTACAAGTACAGCCACAGTTAATGTTAATCCTCTGCCCAATCTTACACTTACAAGTGTAGGTGGTCCAATTTGTCAAGGTAATGCTACAACATATGTTGTTACAGTATCTAATGTACCAACCGGACAAGGATGGAGTTTAACAGGAACCATTGAAGGAGTTTCAATCACTTCACCGACAGGAACAGGTTCAGGTACATTCACATTTAATACAGGTGTATTAAATACTCCTACAGGGGCTGAAGTTAAGTTTACACTTATTACCAACACAACTACCGGTTGTACACGTACGGTTTCTGAAGCTAAAACAATTAAAGTGGATGCAACTACAACTGTTGGAACAATTTCAGGTTCAGCTACAGTATGTAAATTGAGTAATGCAGGTTCATTAACATATACTGCAGGTTCAAGCAACGGAGCTATTGTTGGTTGGGAGTATAGTACAGTAAGTCCTTCTACTAATTTCAACGGAATATCAAATACTTCAAGTACTCAAACGTATAGCAACCTATCCGCTACTACCTATTACAGAATAATTGTTAAAAACGGCGAGTGTGCTAGAGTAGCTTCCAACGTGGAGACTATTACGGTAAGAGAGCTACCAAATGCTACTATAGCTGGTAATGCTACCATATGTGAGGGAAGTTCAACTAATTTTACAATTACAATTAGTAATACATTTGGACAATCGTTTAGAGTAACTTATTTAATAGGTTCAACGGTTGCCTTCCTAGATGCTACTGGAGACGGTACGTACACAATTAGTACAGGTGTTCTAACAGCTACTACGGATATTACATTGATAAGTATTGTTCAAACTAGCGGAACGCCGCAATGTTCTCAAAATTTGAATGGCAAAATCACAATTACAGTTAATGATTTGCCAAGAGCTTCCTATACAAATGTACCAAGTCCATTATGTCAGGGATCTAAAATCTCGTTTACATTTGATGTGAGCAAGGTTAAAACTTCTCAAAATTGGAGCATGTCGTATGATGTAAAAGCACCAAGTTCGGCTGGAGCATCAAGTGAAAGTACTTCCGGAAGCGGATCAGGTACTTATTCAATTACCACTACAGCCTCAGTATTGCCAACTACATCTACCCTAACATTAGGTACAATTACAAATACCACAACCGGATGTTCTAGAACATTGAATGATATTAAAGTAATTAATGTGGATGCAACAACTGTTGGTGGTACAACTTCTGCCGCCGCTACGGTTTGTAAAGGTTCTAATACTGGTACAATTTCATTAAGTGGAAATACAGGTGCAGTAGTTCGTTGGGAATCTTCAACTAATGGAGGATCTACCTGGACGGCTATTAATAATACTACCTCAACAAATGCCTTCAGTAACATAACTCAGACAACTATGTACAGAGCCTTTGTTATGAATGGAGTTTGTAACGGAGCTAATTCTACAGCTACAACTATTACAGTGAATGAATTACCAATGGCCACAGTTAATAATGCAACAATATGTGCTGGTAATACAGCATCGTTATCTGTTGTAGTAACAAATACTTTTGGTCAATCATGGACACTTAGTTTTGTAGAGGGATCAACGGCTAGAACATTAACAGGAACTGGTGATGGTACTTTTACTCTTACCACCAATGTTTTAACAGCCACTACCACTGTTTCTCTTAAATCTATGCAGATTTCTACAGGAACAGTGTTATGTTCAAATACATTATCAGGAGTGGGTGTTGTAACCGTTAATGACTTGCCTACTGCAACTCATGATTCAGCTCCATCTACAGTTTGTGATGGTAGCCCAGTTGACTTTACAGTAAATGTGAATGATGTTGTAGCTGGTCAATCTTGGACTATTAATTATAGAATTAATTCAGGTTCTACCAACACTAAATCAGGAACTGGTCCAGGTAACTTTACAATTACTTCACCTAACTTTACCAACACGTCAAGTACAATGCGTGTAGATACAATTAAAATAGTTTCAATAACTAACACCACAACAGGATGTCTTAAGACTGCAACACTTACCCGTACAATAGAGGTTTATCCAAAATCTGTAGGTGGTACAACAGCTGCAACAGTTAGTCCTTTGTGTGCCAATACAACTACTACCAGTGATATTACAGTAAGCGGTTTTGTTGGCAAAGTAGTTCGTTGGGAATATTCAGATGATGCTCAAGCAACCTGGACTACATTAAGTAATACAAGTTCTACAATAACAGTATCAAACCTAGGTAAGACCCGTGTTTACAGAGCTGTAATATTAAGCGGCCCATGTTTGCCAGCTAATTCTGCAGTAACCACTATAGTTGTAATACCAACTGTAGACGCACAAATCAGTGGAGCACCTCAGATATGTGCAGGTAAAGTGGCCACATTTAATGTGTTGGTTTCAAATATTGCAAGCACTGACAACTGGTCGTTAACATATAGAGTTAATGGTACTCTTCAAACAGCAATGACAGGTAAAGGACCTGGTAATTATGCATTAACCGTTGGACCTCCTACAACTAATACTGCAGGTACCATAGTTGTTAAGTTAGAAACAATAACGAATACTACATTTAATTGTGCTAATAACGTACTTTCTTCACAAGCTATGGCTACAGTTAATCCTAATCCAGCAGCCAATTTCACGTTCGCAAATTCTTGTAAGGATTCAGTTGCAGTATTTAATAATTCTACAACTATAGCCTCTGGAACCATTGCTTCTTACAATTGGAACTTTGGTGATGGATCATTATCCAAAGATGGTAATCCAACACATGCCTATACCGCAACTGGTAATTATCCAGTTAGCTTGTTGGCAATTTCAGCTTCAGGATGTAGAGATAGTATAACCAAGACTATTACAGTTAATCCACGACCAGTTGCAGATTTCACCTTCAAAAATACATGCCAGGACACCGCTGCTAAATTTGTAGATGGTTCATCCATAGCTGCTGGTGGTTCGATAGTAAGTCGTTTCTGGAACTTTGGAGATGGGTCAACCGTGGGTGGTAATGTTACCAATCCAACGCATAATTATGCAGCTTCAGGAACCTACACCATTACTTTAACAGTGGTTAGCAATAATGGCTGTGCCTCTGTCAAGGTTCGTAATATTACTATATTTACATTACCAGAGCCAAATTTTGTAGGCAACCCAGTGTGTCAGAACAATGCGATGAAATTTATTAATACTTCATCAATTGGTGTTGGTACAATGGCTTACAAGTGGGATTTTGCGGGACAAGGAAATTCTAACTTAACAGATCCAGTGCATACATTCACAGGATTTGGTTCCTTCAATGTTTCTTTAACAGCTACCAGCTCATCTGCTCAAGGTGGTTGTGTTAAAACATTAGTAAAACCTGTTATAGTTTGGGCCAATCCAATTGCTAACTTCACTGTAGCCGATGTATGTATAGGTGAAACAAGTAGATTTGTCAATACAAGTTCAATGCCTGCAGGATCAACTGATAATATACTAGAAAACTACTGGAGTTTTGGCGACAGCACATTCTCTACAGGAAAAGATCCGATGCATACTTACGCAAAAGATGGTATATATAGCGTTTTAGTTAGAGCTACTTCTAATAGAGGATGTATAAACAGTGTTACCAAGAGTGCCGTGGTTCATCCATTGCCAGTGGTAACTATAACTACACCAAAACCTAATTTCTGTGATGGTGATAGTTCAGTATTAACTTCAAATGCAGGTATGAGACAATATCAGTGGAGTCTTAACGGAACATTACTTGGAACAAACCAAACACAAATAGCTAAGAAAACCGGATGGTATAAGGTTAGAATATGGGCTCCAACTACATTAGGTGGATGTACCAATGAAGATTCTATATTTATTACCGCTTGGACATTACCAATAGCAGATGCAGGTAGTTTTAAAGTAATTAACGGACATGGACCAAAAGATACCTTGATAGACTTAGGTCAGTCGGTTATGCTTAATGGTAAAGGTGCTGGTTTAAATGGATCTTATAGTTGGTCTCCAGCTACATTCCTAGATAACGCAGCAATTGCCCGCCCAACGAGTAAGCCTGATGAAAGCATCAAGACTATGGGTAACACTATTTTGTATACACTTACAGTCACAGACAAAAATCTATGTGTGGATTCAGATACAGTTAGAATCAGAGTGAGAGTGGAGTTTGTATTGAAAGTACATAATGTTATTACACCTAATAATGATGGTTTGAATGATACATGGATAATTGATAATATTGAAATGTATCCTGATGCTGAAGTAGGTGTATTTAACAGATACGGAATGGAAGTGTTCAAAACAAAAGGTTACAAAAATGGACCATCTACAGGATGGGATGGAACGAATACGCTGAATGGAGGCGAAGATTTACCTGATGGAGCTTATTACTATGTGATAACCATGGCGGGAACTGACCTTGTGTATACAGGAGCAATTAACCTAATACGTAGTGAAGTTAAATAACATAGTATAAAGTAAAACGAAAGTTAATTTTAATTAAAAATAGAAAAATGAAAAAATTAATAATAACATTAAGTATTGTAGTTTCAGGTTTGTTGAGTCAGGCACAGCAGGTACCCTTGTTAAGCCACTATTATTACAATAAATTCGTTTGGAATCCAGCTTTAGCAGGAGTACAAAAGTACGGTCAAGCCTATTTGATTTATCGTAATCAATGGAATGCAATACCTGGAGCACCCATTACAAAAGCAGTAACCTTGGATGGGCCACTAAGGTCAAAAAACATAGGTTTAGGTGCTAGTTTGTATCAGGATAATGCAGGTTTGTTTAGCCGTACCGGTGGTATGATGAGTTATGCTTATGGTATCAATTTGTCGGAAGACAGCAAATTAAGGTTAGGTATGGGTCTAGGATTTATTGATAACAGATTGGCCTTGAATGATGTGATAGTTAAGCATCCAGAAGATCCTTATTTACAGGTTAACAATAACAATAAAACTGGTTTTGATGCCAACTTTGGAGTTAACTATAATTACAAAGATTTTAATTTAGGTGTTTCAATTCCTCAGGTTTTAGCCTTAGATATTAAATACGATCAACCAAGTACCGGGGATATTGTTTACAAAAGTGTTCGTCATTTTCAAATCAATGCATCCTATGTAATTAAAGCGATGGATGATAAGTTGAAAATAGAACCAAGTGCTTTCATTCGCGTTACGCCTAGGTCACCTTTACAGTATGATATTTCGGCGGTTGCCAGTTATCGTGATTATATTTGGTTAGGTGCTATGTATCGTTCACAATATGCGATGGCCATTATGGCTGGAACCAGAATTAATAAGCAATTTGTTTTAGGGTATGCTTATGATATTGCTATTGGTACATGGGGTCAGTATATGAAAGGGGCACATGAGGTAATGCTTGGATTCCAATTTGGAGGAGCTGGAGGAACAGATGATGAGGAATTAAATAAGCGTTTTAAAAGCATTGATGATAGATTGAACAATGACAAAACCAGAATAGACGATTTGGATGGTAGAGTAAAAACCAACACCGATGACATTGATCAGTTGAAAAAGGATACCAAAAACAATACTGAAACCAATACCAGACAAGATGAGGACATCAATACATTTAAAAGAATGTTTGAAGATTTTAAATCTAAAGTAGGTAAGGGTACAGTAGAAGCTGGGGATGTTTATTCATTCCAAAATGTTCATTTCGCAACTAACAGTTATGAACTTTCTGCCGAATCAACTACTGAACTTAACGAACTTGCAGCCTTAATGAAAGAAAATGGCGCTTTGAAATTGGAAATAAGTGGACATACTGATGATAGAGGTACTCCTGAATACAATCAAAGATTATCTGAGCGCAGAAGCAAAGCTGTAATTGATTATTTGGTTGCAAAAGGTATCAGTCGCGATAGGTTTACCGTAGCAAACTTTGGAGAAGCCAAACCTATAGAAGCTGGAGACAATCCTGATGCATTGTCAGCTAATCGTAGGGTTGAGTTTAAGGTTTTAGAAAAATAATATTTTATACATTTTTAAAAAAAGAGGGGGCTATTATAGCCCCCTTTTTTTTTCCAAGATATAAAATAGAATATCACTGGAATAAAAAAAGCTGCCTTTTACAGCAGCTTTTAATAATATATAACAGTTAGTATTTAAAAGCGTTCAAAGTTGGAAAAGAAAAATCCAGCTTCAATCAAGGCATTTTCATTGCTATCACTTCCGTGAACTGCATTGGCCTCAATACTTTTGGCATAAAGATTTCTAATGGTTCCAGGTTCTGCTTTTTGAGGATCTGTGGCCCCAATTGTTTTCCGTAAATCGTCAACTGCATTTTCTTTTTCAAGGACCATAGCTACAATTGGACTTTCCGACATATAACTTACAAGATCATTATAAAAAGGGCGTTCCTTGTGTATGGCATAGAATGAACCGGCTTGCTGGGAAGTAAGCCAGATGTACTTCATGGCTTTGATGGTGAATCCAGCATTAAGGAGATGGTCTATGATTTTCCCAGTGTAATTGTTTTTTACAGCATCTGGCTTAATCATTGTAAATGTGATAGTTTTGCTCATTTTGTTTCTTTTTTTTAACTGGCTGCAAAATTAATAATTATCCCCTCTTTTTTTGCGAAATTCGCCAAGTTTTTAAAATGCAGTTAGTAAGCGATAATACAGACGGTTTAATACAAGAGCTTCACGGAGACACTCCTTTAACGATAGTTGTAACCACCCATCATAAACCGGATGGTGATGCCATGGGTTCTTCTTTAGCGTTGTATACTTATTTGAAAGGGTTAAAACATAAAGTCACCCTAATAACCCCCACCGATTATCCTAGGTTTTTGCATTGGATGCCCGGACACAATGAAGTTTTAATCTATGAAGGTAATGAAAAGAAATGTAAAACAATTGGTGAGGCGGCTGATTTTATATTCTGTTTAGATTTTAATGATTTAAAAAGAATAAACGAGTTTGGACTGATTGTAGGAAATTCGAAAGCTAAGAAGGTAATGATTGATCATCACAGGGAGCCCTCGGGTTTCGATGATTTTAGATATTGGACATACGAAGCGAGCAGTACGAGTGAACTTATTTATGAGTTTATAAAGAAATGTGGACATACCGATAGAATAACTCCCCAGATTGCTGATTGCCTTTACACAGGTATTATGACTGACACCGGTTCATTCAGATACAGGGGAACTTCTTCCAATACCCACAGAACAATTGCCGAGTTGATAGATAAAGGGGCACAAAATAGTGCAATCCATGAAATGGTATATGATTCCAATACATTATTACGTTTAAAAATGATGGGTTTTGTACTTTATGAAAAACTGGAAATATTGCCAGCGTATAATACGGCATTGGTTTACTTATCGAAAGAAGAATTGGCCAGGTTTGATATTAAAACTGGCGATACCGAAGGATTTGTAAATTATGGCTTGAGTATTGAAGGGATAAAATTATCTGTTTTGATAGTGGACAGGACTAAATTGGTAAAAATGTCGTTTAGAAGTAAGGGTGATTTTGCATGTAATGAATTTGCACGAGACCATTTTGCCGGAGGTGGCCACAAAAACGCAGCTGGTGGGCAAAGTACAGAAACCATAGAAACAACGATAAGCCGTTTTACGGAAGTGTTAGCCTTGTATAAAGACCAATTGAAATAGTTAGTAACTTAGATTATAAAGTATGAAATTGAAAAATGTATTAATTTTTATTTTTGCAATAGGGATATTTAGTTCCTGTAAACGTGAAATTAAATATCTAAAAACAGCCTCAGGTCTTGAATATTTTTATTTTGAAAAAAGCGATACAGGAATTAAAGGTAAACCCGGGTATTACTATCTGGTAGATATGATTGGGCAACGGGAGGATGATTCCGTGTTTGTTAATTCTTATACTCTGGGGCAAAATATAAAACTTGTAAGAACCAGACCGCCTTTCCATTCATTATTTAATGACGGCTTGGGGATGCTTAAAATTGGTGACAGTATAATTTTTAGAATGAAGGCAGATTCTTTTTTTAAGCCTATTGGCCAGCCCACACCTGCTTATTTGAAACCAGGCGAAATGGTTAGATTTACTGTAAAAGTAAAAGACATATTAAGCCCCGAAGGTCATTTAATGAAAATGTACATTTATGAATTAGATAAAATGGTGGAATATCTAAAATTAAAAAAATGGAATTATGCCACTGATACCACCGGTATTAAATACGAAGTAGTAAAAAAGGGAAATTCTATTAAAGCCAAACCGGGAGATGAAGCGGAAGTTTCGTATTTATTAACCTACCTAAACGGCACTATTATAGACCGCACCAAACCAGGGGATAAGAATAAAGTGATTGTAGGGTCGCCCGATTATATAAGTGGATTGAACCGCTTGATAATGCTGGCAGATGAGGGCTCGAAAGTGCAAGCCATTATACCTTTTGCTGAGGCTTTTGGTGAAGATGGCTCGGATAGGATAGACCCTTACGCCACTATTGTTATTGAATTGGAAATTTTAAAAATTAATAAAAAGTAATGCAAAAAATATTAATAACTGGTGGGGCTGGTTTTATAGGTTCGCATGTGGTTAGGCAGTTTGTAAATTCATATCCGGATTATCATATTTACAATCTTGATAAACTAACTTATGCCGGTAACCTTGAAAATTTAACCGACATTGACAGTGCTTCCAACTATACATTTATAAAGGGCGATATTTGTGATGCGGCATTTATTCAAAATTTGTTTTCGGAACATCACTTTAGCGGGGTTATTCATCTGGCTGCCGAAAGCCATGTAGACCGAAGCATTAACAATCCCATGGCTTTTGTAGAAACCAATGTAATTGGAACTGTAACCTTATTAAATGCATTTAAATCTTATAGTAATAAAGAATCTTCCATTTTTTATCATGTATCAACCGATGAGGTGTACGGTGAGCTAAGCAATGAAGGAAAGTTTACCGAGACTACCCCTTACAGTCCAAACTCGCCTTATTCGGCCTCTAAAGCCTCGAGCGACCATTTTGTAAGAGCCTATCATGAAACCTACGGAATTCAAATTCGCATAAGTAATTGCTCCAACAATTATGGCTCGCATCATTTTCCAGAAAAGCTGATACCGCTTATGATTAATAATATTATTAATAAAAAGCCTTTGCCAGTGTATGGCAAGGGTGAAAACATAAGGGATTGGCTGTTTGTAGAAGACCATGCCACAGCGATTGATCTTATTTATCATAATGGCCGAAATGGGCAAACGTATAATATTGGGGGAAACAATGAATGGAAAAATATTGACCTTGTACACCTGCTTTGTAGGCAGATGGATGAAAAATTGGGAAATTATGAAGGAGCATCTGAAGAACTAATAACCTATGTTACAGATAGGGCAGGGCATGATTTCCGCTATGCGATTGATTCATCCAAGCTTATGAACGAATTGGGTTGGAAACCCAGTGTAACGTTTGAAGAGGGTTTATCAAAAACTATTGATTGGTACCTTGCCAATAAAACCTGGCTTGAACATGTAACCAGTGGGGCTTATCAAAAATACTACGAGCAGATGTATAGTTAGACGTTTTTTTGACGCTGCATTTTTTTAAAACTTATAAAATCTGATATTTACAATTCGTTTTTTAACATACAACAATTTTTATAATATAATCTTCGTTAATGGTGCATGAACCGTTCATTAACCATTGGCGTTTTGTTGCTCTTATTCATAAGCGCATCGGCACAGGATGAGCAGTTAATAATATACGATGCTACAACCTTTGCCTCGGTTAATAAATCCATTAATAATAAAGCATTGGACCTGGAAGGGCTAATGGCTCCGGGCAACTCACAAACCTGGCAGATGCCGTCGCCCGATATTTTAAATCCAGCACCTGCGTCACGTTTTTCTGAAATGAGAGCTACTTCGGGGTTTATTAATACCGAAAGCTACCCGGCTTCGGCCACTGTAAAAATTGTATCTATACACGGCGATACCACCTGGGATAAATGCAGCGGTATGTTGGTTGGCGACCGTTATGTGTTAACTGCAGGCCATTGTGTAGTAAATGAGGTGGATGGCTGGAAGGATATTAAAGGGTTTGTACCCTACCTGTATGTAAAACCCGGATTTAACGAAGGGCGGGAGTCGAAATACGGCAGGGTGAAAGTACAGAAAGTGTATATTTATAAAAGTTATTTTTTAGGTAAATCGAAAAAAGATATAGCCTTGCTTGAGTTGGCCGAGCCAATTGGATTAAACACCGGATGGGTAAATATGGGCTACGAAGAGGACAACCAAAAGGCCTTGGCTACGCGGTATTTTAATTTTTCGTACCCCATGGATGGGGCCCGTGTAAATTATTACCGCGATTTTAATGGCGATACCATGTACCTGAAAGCCGGATACCCCGACATGGTGAGCCAACAATATATTGGAGTGAACAGCATAGGCATACCTGGTGAAAGTGGTAGCCTGCTTATAACCAATGAAGACAATGCCTTTACAGCTTATGGAGTCCGCAATTTTTCGGAGCTTAAATACAGTTTTTATCGGCTAAGGAGAGACGAGGTTTTTACTTTTTATAATATTATAAAGGAAAACGAAGGGGTAGGGCCGGCAGAACCAATTTTAGTTAAAAATTCACCACTAAAGGGAATCAGTATTTGGCCCAATCCGGTATTTGAAAAGGCCATTATTTCTACCAGTGCTGCCATTACTAAAATTGAATTAATTTGTTTAGATGCCGGTGGTTTGGAAGTATCGCGAACAAATATAAGTGGTGAAAACGGCAAGTTTGTGTTTGAAAATTATAATCTTCCCAAAGGAACTTACTGGCTAATTGCTCAGCAAAACAATGTTTTTTTGGGAAACGCCAGGGTTACCATAGCTAAGTAAATAATGAATTTTTCGGATTTTGTCATGCTGACGAAGGAAGCATCTATTGTATTAGTAGAGACGCTTCACCCCTTAAGCATGACAGGACTATGAGTAGAGATGCTTCACTCCATTCAGTATGACAACTGCCGGGTTTTGTCATGCTGAGGTACGAAGTATCTATTGTATTTGTTGAGATGCTTCACTGCGTTCAGCATTACAGGATTGAGAGCAGAGATGCTTCACTCCGTTCAGCATGACAGGACACACAGAGTAGAGAATTTTCATTAAATCCTACCCCTTCATATTATGAAAAACACCCTGTACATCTTCATCTTCTTCCAGGCGGTCGATCAGTTTATTTACATCTTCGGTTTGTTCGGGGGTAAGTTCTACAGTGCTTAATGGTATCCGTTCCTTATCCACTGAAACAATTGGGATATTTAAAGATTCAAGACCCTTCTGCATATTTCCAAAATCGGTAAAGGCAGTGTAAATAAGAGTTTCATCTTCTGCCTGCTCTATTTCTTCTAATCCAAAATCAATAAGCTCCAGTTCTAAGTCTTCAATATTTAATCCGGTTGGGTCTATTTTAAAAATACATTTACGGTCAAAAATAAAATCAAGGGAGCCCGATTTGCCCAATTCACCATTATTACGATTAAAAGCCAGCCGCATATTAGCCACCGTGCGGGTGGGGTTATCAGTAGCTGTTTCTATTACAATTCCTACGCCATATGGCCCCATCCCTTCATACACCATTTCGGCATAATCCTTCTGGTCTTTGGCCGAGGCTCTGCTAATGGCAGCGTCAATCCGGTCTTTGGGCATGCTTTCGGCCTTGGCATTTTGCATGGCTACCCTCAGGCGGGGGTTATTGGCAGGGTCGGGGCCGCCTTGCTTTACCGACATGGCTATTTCTTTACCTATCCGGGTAAAGGTTACAGCCATTTTGCCCCACCGTTTCATTTTTCGTGCTTTTCTAAATTCAAATGCTCTTCCCATTTTGTATAAAGTTCTAAGTTCTAAGTTCTATGCTCTGTGTTCTAAGTTCTCTGAATTAATCCAATTTGCAAATTTGAAAATTATTTCTGCCGATATTTCTGGCTCTTCTATCATTCCCAAATGGCCTGAATTGAAAAGGATTTCGAACATAGCCATTGGGCAATACGAAGCCAGCAATGATAATTGCTCTACAGGCAATAGCCCATCATATTTACCAGCCACAATTAGCCAGGGAATAGATGAATTTTTTAAAACATCGGTACTGTCTGTTCGTTCCAGCATGGCTTTTATACCTGCCATTACAGAGTTTTTTGAAGTTTGATGTATAATATTTTCTGTTGGTTTTAATAATCCTGATTTTAAATTTTGAGGAGCAAATAATCCTGAAATAAAAATTTTAAAAAATGAATCAAGTGGGTTAGTATTCAGAAAATCGAGGGTTTTAATTCTATTGATTTTTTTATCTTCGGTATCGGCCAACGCCGTGCTATGAAATAACCCTCCACCACTTAACAGAAGCGGATGTTGGCGAGCCAGTTCTAAAGTTACATACCCACCCATGCTGTGCCCAATAACAATGGGTTTGATAATTTTTAATTCTTCAATGACCCTGTTCACGGCATCTGCCATGTATTTAATGGTGAGGTTAGATGGCAGGGGGCTTTTACCAAAGCCCGGAAGGTCGATACATATGCATTGGTAGTTAGAAGATATTTCAGGAATAATTAAATCCCATATCTCAAAATTTTCGTTAAATCCATGTAAAAAAATAAGGGGCCACCCATCACCACTTATTTGGTAGTGCACGGGTAGCCCCTTATAAAGTGTATCCACGTATTAAAGGATTTTAAAAGTACTTGTAACGATAGTCTTTAATTTCAGCCTTTTTGCGCAAGGCATCCATTACCCCAGCATCTACCGTAGCTTTTACCTGGTCGATGGCTGTTTTTTGAAGTTCATCGTAGTTGGCAGGAGCCTGCGGTTTATTTATGGTGCTTACCCAAACTACATACACTCCGTTTTCACCCCTTACAATAGGTGAAAATTTATTGGTTGGAACACCAAATAAGGTTCCTAATACTTTCAAATCATAGCCAACACCGGGAACATTGTCAACCGAAAAATTTTGCTCAGGAATCAACATGGCAATCGAATTTAAATTTTTGGCCAATTGATCCATGTTTTTTGATTTTTTAAGAGCTGCCTTAAATTTGGCTTCTAATTGGTCGGCTTTTTTGGTATTGCGCACCGCCAATTCAAGGGTTGGTCTTATTTCCTCAATATCTGGAACTCCTTCTTTTTTAACTTTTGTACATTTAGCAATAATATAATTAGTACTAAAACTCATTATTTCAGAAACAGGATTCTTTTCTGTTTTTTCGTCATACAACCACCGTATCATTTGTTTTGGATCGGATATACCGGCTATTGCAATGTCATTTTCTTTTACGGTATAGGCCACACGTTTGGTTAAACCCTTCGATTCGGCAGCTTTCCCAAAATCTTTGGCTGTACGGGCAATGGATAAAAACTCATTGGCCTTGGTAGAAGCCGTACGGATTGTATTTCTTCCCGAAGTAATGCTTTGGCTTAAAATAGCAACCTTTATTACCTTATCTGATTTTGGAGAGGTTACTTTACCAATATGAATACCTGAAGGATCGTTAACTACAAACAACTGACCCTGATTGGCAAACAAGGCATTTTGATAAAATTCTTTGCTCACATTGGAACTGGTTTTTGAAATATATCCTAAATCTCCTGCCACCTGACCGGTACCATCAGGATTCATCATACTTGCTGATTCAAAGGTTGTTTTTCCACTCATAAGCTCACCCATTAGGGTAGTAGCCCTTGTTTGGGCGGCAATTGAGTCGGCTTTTGTTTGGCCATTAATTGGTATTAAAATATGGCTGGCCTTAAAAATTACCTGCGTATCGCGTTTTGTATCTGATATTTTATAAATAGTGTATTTACCATCTTTGTACAATGGGCCTATCATTCCACCGCTATCCAGGGCAAAAAGTTGTGGCTCAAGGTCTTTATCAAATGACCCTAAAGGCTTAAATGCTCCATCCCAAGGGTTTTCACTATTCATAATATTTACAAAAGCCGAATCGTATTTGCTAAGTCTTAATTTTTCAAAATTTTCATTGGCCCATATTTTGGTAGCTGCTGAATCTTCGGAGGTAGGTTCTATACTAAAGGTTACAAACTCAATATCGCGTGAGGCTTCTTGTTTGTATTTTTCCTTATTTGCATTCAATTCTTTTTTAAGTTCCTCATCCGTTACTTTTACAGATGCATCAGGTATAGTGGCATATTGCAAACCAACAAAATTACCGGTAAGGCTATTGCGGGTTTCTTCAAATTGTACTTTAGCTTCTATCTTAGTAGTGTAACACGAACCTTTTACCAAGGCAGCATACTTTCGGCCCAAAACATTTTGAGTTAAGCCTTCTTCAAATTGAACCCAAGAGGCCTTTTTAGCTTCATCGGCTTCCATATCTTCCTGCAAAAATTTTATCAAACGGTTTTTATCAAACTGCCCGCCCTGTGCTGTAAAAGCTTTAATTACCTGCTCATCGGGGTGGTCGCCTATGGTCATGTCGGCCAATTCTTCAGGCGAAACCTGAATACCCAAATTGGAATATTCAACCGCAAAAATTTTATCTTGCAAAAATGAATTCCAGGCTTGTTCCGAATATTGAGTTTTGGTGGATTCGTCAATTTTTACGCCTGGATTGTTTTGCTCCAACGTGGCTAACATACCATTAAGCCGGGTATTAAATTCTTCGTAGGATACTTTCTCCCCCCTTATTTCGCCTACATGTAATCCTCCGTTGCCAAAGATGCCGCCACCGTCACTTTTAATGAGGTCGGATATTACAAAAAGTAAAAGTGAACCCAGGATAACAAGGAATAAGCATCCTGTTTTTTGTTGTATTTGTTGGATAATAGCCATTTATAGTAAATAATTTTAAAGGCCGCAAATTAACGGTTTTTGAATGGAAATGTCAAAAAGAAAAACAGCGTGATTTGTAATCTTTTATGCTAAAATAATTTTATCTTCTTAAACAAGGTATGTGGTTCAAAATCATTAAGTACCAAAGCGAGGCAAATGCATTGGCGAAATGAATCACTTATCGGTTGGTGAGACACCAACCTATAAAACTTTCAAGATTTGATTTATATCACTTAACTTATCGGTTGGTGTCCCACCAAACGAAACAAACTTTTTTTGGCCGCCGAGTCCCCGCCACGCTTATGCCTTTGCTCATGGGAGACTCGGCTGGGAAGCAAACTTTCAAGATTTGATTTATATCATTTTCTGGTTTTGATTTTTAAAAAAACTTGGAACATTATTACGTTGATAATTCTTTTCTGTTGTTGGGTCACCAACTGATAGAAAAAAACGAAATTTACTATGCATTAAATGACATCATAAAATAGATGATGCCATTTTTATTTTTCTCAACTATCAGTTAAAATATTTTTATTTTTTTAAACAAGGTATGTGGCTCAAAATCATTGAGCACTAAAGTGAAGCAAATACGCTGGCCAAATGAATTTATGTTTTGAATATTTTGAGTATCATCTATAACCTTTGATTGAACCAACGGGAAATATATTGTAAACATTTTAGGAATAATATCAATGGCAATGCCACCGCTATACACAAATTTTTGAGGTTGATTATTGCTGTTCAAAAGAAATTCATCCTGCATATAGCATAAATCCAGGTAAGGTTTTAAAGGGATTTTGCCTGGCAAGGTGCTGCTTAAATTTAAAACAACAAATGCTTTGGTAAAATTTCCCAACGTGCCTTTTAGTTTCATATTATCATCGCCAGGGGTAATGTGGCTGCTCCATATGCCTGTAGTGGCCCCGCGTCCTGCCAGGCTGTTTTCCATTCCATAATCGAACTGCCCGTTTTTTGATCCTAAACGATAGTGGAATAAACCACTATTGCCTTTGGAGTTGGATAGAAACGAACCTGCAAAAACCCGGATAGCGAATCCTTTATTTTTTTTATGATACGTTTTAAAAAAATTAAATTCCAGGCCAGGTTTCCAGTAAGCAATGCCTGTGTTTTTTAGTCCCCCACTTTCGGCAGTTAGTTTAAGGCTATAGGGGTTAATAACCCGTTTGTTATCATGCAGCCAGGCTAGACGTAAAAATTTATAATCGATGGGTGACGTGGTGTTTATAAACCAGGGTTTGGTGCGGTTGGTATCGGCCTCATCCGATGATTTTTCGAGCCAACGAGCGGCCACGTTTGTTAATTCAATATGAATATAATTTCGGGTGGTGCTTCTCATTTTTTTGGGTTTTACCTGAAAATGGATATACCCTTTGGTGCGGAAGTAGGTATAAGTTTCGGAAGTTGGCACGAAAGAAAACGAAGCATTATTAATGCCTACATCCACCGTTTGAAATATCTTTTTGGGTGTTATTTTATAATTGAAATTGGCATAGCCATTGAGAGATTGGGTTTTGAACCCCCAAATTGGCATTACCATATACTCGAATTTGCGAAGCGGTACACTCCAATTGTGAAACCCCACGCCCAGCAAAAATCCATTGTGAATATTGAACCCAATGGCAGGTAAAATAAACATTTCTCGCTTGCCTGAATTGTCGGGCCTGGTTAAAAGCTTTATGCGTGGGTAACCAAATCGTTTAATAATGCTGCCAGAATAGTAAGAATTATTTTTACGGTTTATATCAAATACTACTTTATTAGGATCAATAAGAATGGTTGCATTTTTAAATTTAACATTTTGGCTAAAAGTCATTTCACCGTTTTCAATCCAACCTGTAATTTTATCGCCAACAGAATTATTAAATTCAAAAGGAACCGGCATCTCCTTTTGATTTATTTTTACAGTATGAACACCATTTTTATTATTTACAGACACAATTTTGGCATCTATTTTTGTATCCGAATTTATGATAGTTTGAAAAAACCAATCTAATTTTTTACCCGATACGGTTTCAAAAACCTGCTGCATATCACCGGGCAAAGGATGTTTGTATTTCCAGGTTTGGTAATAGGTGTTAAAACATTTTTTAAAAATTTCGTCGCCCAAATAGACCCTTAAATGTTTAAAAACAAGCGCCCCTTTGCCATACACCATGGCCCCATAGTTAAGGTCGGTGTAATCGGCTGAATGCAGACCAACGGCTTGTGATGTATTAATACGGCTGGCATTCACTGCCATTAAATCTAAACTAAAATCGGTGGCTTTATCAATAAAACTTTCGCGCTTTGTTTGAACTTTAGTTACATCCGACTCCTTCATGGCTTCGGTTTCAAAATAGCTGTTGATGGATTCATCCATCCAGGGATAGCGGCGTTCGTTATTAGCCAATATTCCATAAAACCAGTTGTGCCCTACTTCATGAATAATTACTTCGCGATTAAGAAAATCGCAAACGGTTATCATTGGGTATTCCATTCCACCACCGGCTTTCAGTTCACTTTTTACAACGGTGGCATGGCTATAAGGGTAGTTTCCTGCATTTGCTGAATAATAGGTTAGGGCTGTTTTAATAGCTTCCATATTTTTGCCGTTCAGGTCTTCTTTTTTCTGACTGTAAACAAAGGTTTCGATGGTTTTGCCTCCAATTACTATACTACCAGCCTTTATCCCGAAATTTTTGGAAGCGAACCATGCAAAATCATGAATACTGTCCTGTCTAAACTCTACAGTTTTAATGGGGGTTTTGCAAAACGTATTTTCTATAATACCGGTATTGGTGCCTTTTTCATTTCTAAACAAATTTTCATCTTCGGAAATCAAAACTCCGGTAGCCGCCACAATATAATTTTTAGGTAAATTAATTTTTACATCAAACGACCCAAATTCTGAATAAAATTCGCCCTGATCTAGGTATGGCATAGGGTTCCAACCATTAACATCATATACTGCAGGTTTAGGGTACCATTGGGTAATATTATAAGTTTGACCATCATGACCCAATCTTGAAAATACCTTAGGGATTTTTACTAAAAAAGGAGTACTAATTATGCATTTCTCGCCCGGTTTAAGCGGATTGTTTAAAATAATTTTAGCTATATCCTGGTTATCGGTATCAAAGGCCCAGGTAGTTCCATTCCCGTTAATAAAAAAATCAAGTGAATCTATATATCCTCGTTCATAGTCTTTGGCAAAATAAAAAGAGGTTTTGCTATTTTCAAGCTGTTGAACGGCAAACGCGGTATGATTATTTTTATAAGCGTTGGGCCACAGATGGATGTATATTTCACCAAGCGCGTTAGGCGAATTGTTGATATATTCCATGGTTTCAAATCCTCTCAGAATATGTTTTTGATCGTCTAGGGTAACTTCTATATTATAATTAACGGTTTGTTGCCAGCTAGCCTGACGAGTTATTTGGGCTTTAGCCGTAATTAAAAATAGGTTTAAAAGCAATATTAAAAAGGAGGGTTTCAAAATCATGAATGAGGGGAGTTATATGTTGACAAATAGGGGTCAAATTTACAAACAGTAAGGCCATTGTAATAGTTAATCGTTAAATTTGTGGTAACTTTAGACAAGAAAGTATGTTGTTGGACGATGATTACTCAGGAAACAGTGAAGATGCCAGAGAGTCGGCAGAAAGGTTTGAAAAAATGCTGGAAACCGACTCGGTAAATTATATGAGCGATGAAGAGTTGGAAGATATTGTAGAATATTATTTTAACGATAACCAGCCTTCCAAGGCTCTTAAGGCCATTGATATCGCCAACAAACTTTACCCATTCGAAACTTTTTTTTATTTGCGTAAAGCACAAGTGTTAATAATGCTTGGTAAGCTTAAGGAGTCGCTGGATATAATCAACACCGCTCTTTTATTTGAGCCATCAGACCCTGAATTGTACATTATAAAAGGTGAAATTTTGGATCAGCTCGAAGATTATGCCGGGGCTATAGAAAATTATAGAACGGCCTTGCCCATGGCTGAAAATCCATCGGAAGTATATTTAAATATTGCTTTTTCCCTTCAAAGTTTAGGAAAAAATAAAGAAGCTATTTTTTGGCTTAAAAGAATAATAGCTGGCGGAGTGGATAATGAACACATACTTTATGAAATAGCTTTTTGCTATGAATTACTTGATTTGGATGACGATTGTATAAAGTTTTTTGAAGATTATATTGAAAGCCAACCCTATTCAGCCATTGCCTGGTTTAATTTAGGCTTGGCATGCTTGCGCAAATTAGATTTTACAAAATCATTATGGGCCCTTGACTACGCTGTAATTGCTGATGAAAATTATTCAACAGCCTGGTTTACCAAAGGCAATTGTTACATGGAACTGGAACAATATGCTGAAGCATTGGAATGTTATCAAAAAGTAATAGAAATAGATGGCCCTGAAGGCATGGCCTATTGTAATATTGCCAATTGTTATGAAGAATTAGGAAATATAGCCAAAGCCCGTTCATTTTATAAATTGGCGGTAAAAGAAGATCAGGAACTGGCCGAGGCATGGTTGGGAATAGGTATGACATTTAAAGAACAGGAACGCTACCATGATGCCTTATTTTATGTAAAACGTGCCTTGCGTGAGGAACCTGAAAACACAGAGTTTATGCTGGAGTTGGCCGATTTGTATTATCATCTTGACCTCATAGAAGAAGCCGAAATACTTTATGAAAAAATTACCGGCCTTAATCCAGGTATGATAGAGGCTTGGCTAGATTGGGCACATACTCAAACCGAAAAGGATGAGATAGATATGGCTATTAAAATGTTAGAAGACATTTATACCCATAATCAGGATAATGTTCAAATAATGTACCGCCTTGCCTCTTATTATTTTATTAAAGGGGAAACTAAAACTGGGGCATTGCATTTACAAAATGCCCTTAACCATGATTTTTCGGAACGGCATTTATTTTTTTTACACGCTCCGGGTTTCGAAACCTCAAAGTTTGTAAATGAATTAATAGATTTGCATCATCCAAATAAAAACTAAGAAGGTGAAATATTAAAGTTGCACTTTACATTCAATTTTTATTCGAACGGTGGATTCTTTTTTTTTTAAACGTTGGCAAAGAAAGTTATAAATATACATGAATTTTGAAATTAGTAAATTGCCTGTAAGAGAGGCAAAACCGCGTGAGTCAGGACTAACCATGGTAATGGATAAAGGATTGAGTTTACGGGAGGTGGAAGATTTTTTATCAGTATCAGGCGAATATACCGATTTATTAAAATTAGGTTTTGGAACATCGTATGTGACTCCAAAGCTGAAAGAAAAAATTGATTTATATCATGAGGCCAAAATTCCGGTGTATTTTGGTGGAACCTTGTTTGAGGCCTTTGTGGTTCGAGGACAGATTGATGATTATATTCGATTACTCGAAAAATATAAAATGACCCATGCCGAGGTTAGTGATGGGTCCATTGATATACCCGAAGAAGAAAAATGCAATTACATCCACCGCTTGTCAAAATATGTTACTGTATTATCGGAGGTAGGTTCCAAAGATGCTGAAAAAATAATACCGCCTTACAAATGGATAGCCATGATGCAGGCCGAAATACAGGCAGGTGTGTGGAAGGTAATAGCTGAAGCCCGCGAAGGGGGCAATGTAGGTATTTTTAGAGGAACGGGTGAAGTTCGATCAGGACTGGTGGAAGAAATATTAACCAAGGTGCCACAGGAAACTATTTTGTGGGAAGCCCCTCAAAAAGGACAACAAGTATGGTTTATAAAACTATATGGAGCCAATGTAAATCTTGGAAATATTGCCCCAAATGAAGTTATCCCTTTAGAAACTTTAAGATTGGGTTTACGTGGTGATAGTTTTGATTTTTTTCTTTAAATCCTAAATTTTTATTTTTCAAGTACTAGGTGGTTTATAATTTTAAACCTGCATATAGCTATAGTCTATAAAAAGGAAGTAAAACCTATGACTGAAAAAAATCCTTCATTCTACCAAAAAATCCTTTTTCATTATTTTCGGCCGGGGGAATAAAACTTTCAGCTGATTCTAATTTTCGAAGTATTTCTTTTTCCTCAGGGCTTAGTTTTTTAGGGGTAAATATATTTACCTGAACTAATTGATCACCGCGGCCATAACCGTTTAAATCTGGAACTCCTTTGTTTCGCAACCGAAGCATTTTTCCTCCTTGGGTTCCTGGGTCAATTTTTACTTTTACTTTAGTATCAATAGTTGGTATTTCCACATCGCCGCCTAAAGCCGCTGTAGGAAAACTAATAAAAAGATCGTATAAAAGATTATTGCCTTCACGTCTGAAATCAGAGTGTTGAATTTCTTCAATCAGCACTATTAAATCGCCCGAGCCACCACCCATAGGCGAATCATTGCCATGGCCACTTAATGATAGCTGCATTCCGTTTTGTACGCCAGCTGGTATTTTTATGGAGGTAGTAACTTCCTCATTTATTAATCCCTGACCATCGGAGCCTGCAGGGCGGTTTTCTAATTTTCGGCCCAGCCCATTGCAAGTAGGACATGTGCTTGAAGTTTGCATTTGCCCCAAAAAAGTATTGGTCATTTTAGTAACAGCCCCACTGCCATGGCAAGTATTACAGGTAGTAAATTTGGCTCCTGGAGCAGCTATTTTTTTGGTGTATTTTACTTTTTTTTCTATGCCATTGCATATTTCTTCAAGCGTTAGTTTTAATTTAATTCGAATATTAGAACCCGAAGGAGCTCTTCCCCCTCCTCGACCACCTCGTCCTCCAAAAAAACTTTCAAAAGGACTGCTATCGCCAAAAATATCACCAAACTGGCTGAAAATGTCCTCCATATTCATCCCTCCTCCGCTATATCCTCCCTGACCACCAGCTCCTCTCACACCATCATGGCCAAAGCGATCGTATGCAGCGCGCTTTTCAGCATTACTCAATACTTCGTAGGCTTGTGCAGCTTCTTTAAAATGTTCCTCGGCGGCTTTGTCCCCTGGATTTTTATCGGGGTGATATTTTATAGCCATCTTGCGATAAGCTTTTTTTATTTCATCCTCTCCGGCCGATTTACCAACCCCAAGTATTTCATAATAATCTCGTTTTGCTGCCATGGTATTTATTCTCCAATTATTACTTTAGCAAACCGGATTACTTTATCCTGCAGTTTATACCCCTTTTCTATTTCATCTATTATTTTACCTTTTAAATCTTTGGATGGCGCTGGTATTTTTGTAATGGCTTCGTGCAAATCGGCATCAAATTTTTCACCAATCGAAATGTAAGATTTTAAACCTTGTTGTTCGAGGGTGTTTTTTAATTTTGATGAAACTAATTTTACCCCTTCGGCCAAAGAGATGGCATCGGTGGAGGATTCAAATGCTTTTTCAGCTCTTTCAAAATCGTCTAAAACAGGAATTAGTGATTTTAAAACATCTTGTCCCGCCATTTTAAACAGGTCAATCCGTTCCTTTGTGGTACGGCGTTTATAATTTTCAAAATCACTGTAAAGTCTTAAATATTTATCTTTTAGTTCTTCGTTTTCAGATGTTAGTTTATCCAATTCACTTACAGGAGTTGGTTGCTCAGTTTCATTTATTTCAGAAGTTTCATTAATAATGTCTTCATTGCTCAAATCAAGATTATCCTTAATATCATTAGAATCCTGTTGTTCTTTTGGCTTATTTTTTCCCTGCATCCTGTTTTTAAATAATTTATTGAACATCTTCAAAACCTTTGCCAATGCAATTTGGGTGACAATTTGACGGAAAACAAATTGGTAGTAATATTAGGAAAAAGTAGAAATTTATTTGTTTACTAGTTTTTCAAGTTCAGTTTCTAGGGAAGTACCTGTTAAATCAGTTGCAATTATTTTTCCGGTGGGGTCGATTAAAAAACTACTTGGCAATGCTGAAACTCCATAGGCACTGGCTGCAGGGCAGTCCCATTTTTTTAATGCGGATACATGATTGGGCCAGGCCATCTTATCATTTTTAATAGCTTTTTTCCATATTTCCGCATCGTTGTCTAATGAAACCGAATACACGGTAAACCCCTGCGAACCATTTAATTTCTGATCTTTATATTTATTGTAAGCTCTTACAATACCAGGATTTTCCTTTCTACACGCTCCGCACCACGAGGCCCAAAAATCAACTAAAACATATTTACCTTTTAGTGATGATAGTTCGATTGATGAACCATCCGCTGATCCCAAACTTATATTAGGAGCTGTGTCACCCTCTCTTAGTTTTGTATTAACAGATGAATTAAAAATAAAAGCAGCCAACATTAACAAGGCTAACACTGGAATAATAATTAAAACTTTTTTCTTTACCTTAAACATGTTTTTAACGGTGCAAATTTAGGACCAATGAATCCATAATTTTAAATTCTTTCAATATCTGCACCCAAGTTATTAAGCCTTTTTTCAATACTTTGATATCCTCGGTCAATTTGTTCAATATTATGAATAGTGCTAGTACCTTGTGCTGATAGTGCTGCAATTAACAAGGAAACTCCTGCGCGAATATCTGGTGATGTCATTTGGATTCCCTTAAGTGGCATTCTTCGGTCAAGCCCCATTACGGTAGCCCTGTGAGGGTCGCACAATATAATTTGGGCACCCATATCTATTAAATTATCTACAAAAAACAAGCGACTTTCAAACATTTTTTGATGTATAAGGACATTTCCATTGGCTTGTGTGGCCATAACCAAAATAACACTCAACAAGTCAGGCGTTAAACCAGGCCAGGGTGCATCGGCAATGGTAAGCATACTGCCATCAATAAATGATTCTATTTCATAATGCTTTTGGGAAGGAATAAAAATATCGTCGTCCTTGATTATAAAACTCATTCCCATTTTTTCAAAAGTCAAAGGAATTAACCCAAGTTGTTTTATGCCTGCCCCCTTAATTGTAATCTCAGATTCGGTAAGGGCGGCCAATGCCATAAAACTTCCTACTTCAATCATATCTGGCAGCAAAGTATGGGTGCATCCTGTTAAGAATTCAACTCCTTCTATAACTAAAAGATTAGAACCAATGCCTGAAATTTTTGCCCCCATGCTTACCAGCATATGGCATAATTGCTGAACATAAGGTTCACATGCCGCATTATATATGGTGGTAGTTCCTTTGGCCATGGTGGCGGCCATAACAATATTAGCTGTACCTGTAACGGAGGCCTCTTCCAGCAACATGTAATTTCCAGAAAGTCTTCCCGCTTTTACTTTATAAAAATTTTCGTCTTTTAAAAATTCGAATTTTGCACCTAATTTTTCGAAGCCGATGAAATGTGTATCTAAGCGACGACGGCCAATTTTGTCTCCACCCGGGCTGGGGATATATCCCTTACCGAAACGGGTTAATAGAGGGCCAATAATCATGATGGAACCTCTGAGTTGTGCTCCCTTTTTCCTAAACTCTTTGCTGTTTAAAAAATTAAGATCTAAATCGTCGGCCTGAAATGACCAGGAACCATCCTTTTTTAGTTTTTTAACTTTTACCCCCAAATCTTTTAGTAAATCAATAAGTTTATTTACATCCAGAATATCAGGAATGTTATGAATTACTACTTCATTAGCTGTAAGTAAAACGGCTGAAAGCACTTGCAGAGCTTCATTCTTGGCTCCTTGCGGAACCAGTTCCCCTTTTAATTTATTGCCGCCGGTTATTTTAAATGAACCCATTTTTGAAATTTGAAATTAGAAACTTGAAAATGAACAAAGCGCTTATACATTTTATGTGGTATAATTCCCCTTTTGAGGTTAGGGGGCTTTAAAATCTTGTATCTTTCCCCCTATTTCTATTTTTATTATTGTTATTTCTAAATTTATTGTTCCTGTTATTGTTATTGTTATTGTTGCTTTTAAAATGTCCTTTCGGCCTTTTAAAATCTTTTTCTACGTGAATATTCAAATCCTCCGAATTTAGGTGAAGCCTATCTTTCGATAAGATTTTTAAATGTTCGGTAATTACATCCGGGGTTAAATTTTCATTATTCCAGTTGCGCGATGAATTGGTCATGAATGAAGCAATCATATTTATAAAACTTTGTTTCACTTCTTTATCTTCAACCCTCGTGGCTCTATCAACCATGTATTGGAGGTTCCGGCCATAAAACCTAAATTTAATTCGAACATTATTATAAGGAATCAATTCCGGTTTTTGATGTATAAGTTCTGGTACAGGTTTGGGGTAAGGCCCGTCAATATCTAATTTAAACCCTGACATTATATGGAGGTGATCCCAAAGTTTTTGTTGGTAATTGTCTAAATCCTTAATAGACGGGTTAAGGTTTATCATCACATTCATAAGACTTATGGATAGTTTTGAACGCAATTCACGATCTGGCACATCTACTACTTTGTCTACCATTTTCTGCATCCCACGCCCATACTCGCTAAGTAACAAGTCGGGTCGTTGGGTATTATATTCCATTTGGTTTTGCACGGGTCAAAGTTAATAAAAATTTGCTTCCTACATTAATTTGAAAATATTCAGACTGAAATTCAGGCTTTTAGAATAATACGGTAAGAATTAATTCATTTTATTGTCATGATATTAAATAATTGTTACTTTTGACTACCTATTTAACACTTAATATATGAAAAAAATTATCAACCTACTGTTGGGGTTTCTCCTTATTGGATGGATGGCAAACCCCGTCATGGCGCAAAACCGAACGATTACTGGTAAAGTAACCTCGGCCGATGACAAAGAATCTTTAGTTGGAGTTACTGTTTCCGTAAAAGGCACTACCATTGCCACATCAACCGATGTAAACGGAGGCTACTCTATCAGTGTACCTGCCAGCAGCAGTATTTTAACTTTTTCATACGTTGGTATGAAAAAAACAGAAGTAGCCATTGGCACCAACACAACAATTGATGTGGCACTTTTGAACGACGGCAAAGGATTAGATGAGGTGGTAGTTACAGCTATTGCCCTTGAAAAATCAGCTAAATCCTTGGGGTATTCCACCCAAAGCGTGTCGGGCAAAGAGGTTAGTGAATCTGGTGAGCAGAATGTAATTCAAGGCCTGGCAAGTAAAGCGGCAGGTGTTTATGTTCAAGGTTCAAGTGGAACCCCAGGAGCTTCCAGTAAAATTCTTTTACGTGGAAACACCACATTTGAAGGAAGCAATCAACCCCTTATTGTAATTGATGGATTACCTATCAGTAATGAAACTGAGAACACAGTAGCCAGCGATTATCCTTTTAATGCTAATTTACAAGGTGTTCAAAACTCAAATCGTGGTTTGGATATTAATCCTGACGACATTGAAACTATTACCGTACTGAAAGGTCCAGCAGCCGCAGCATTGTATGGAGCTCAGGCAGCAAGTGGTGCCATTATCATTACTACCAAAAAAGCAAGAGTAAGAGGAAAAGGAAAAGGATTTAATGTAACCTATTCCACCAGTTTGGAATTGCAAAAGGTTAACAAACTTCCTGAACTTCAAACCAAATATGGTCAAGGTACAGGCGGAGGAACAATTGTAGCAGGTGCACCTAAGGAAGCAGGTGCTCCTAATCCTGCTTCACCCAACAGTTGGGGCCCTTTAACCAAACCCGATTCAGCTTGGAATAATATGGAAGAATTTTTCAAAACTGGTCACGTATATAATAATAGCGTGGTTTTAAATGCATTTAATGAAAAATCATCCTTACGTTTATCATTAGCCAATTTGAAACAAGACGGTGTTATACCTAATACCGATTTTAAAAGAAATACTATAACTGTAAATGCCGACCATAGAATAAGTGACAAATTTATTTTTGGAACCACGTTTAGTTATGTAAATTCTGGAGGAACATTGGTTCAAAATGGTAGCAACCTTGCAGGAGTTATGCTTGGGTTGACAAGAACTCCGGCAAATTTCCGCTTGGATGACCCTAAAAGTACTGGTGATAATGGCTGGACAAATAAAGATGGAAGCCAAAGAAGCTGGTTCCCATTGTATGATAATCCACATTGGAGTGTAAGAAATAATCCATTTACTACAGATATGAACCGGGTATATGGAAACATGAACTTTAGGGCTTCTCCATTTAGCTTTATGGATTTAACCTATCGCCTTGGTACAGATGTTTATACCGACAAGCGTTATTCCATATTTTCTATTGGTTCCAACCAACCAGCCAGTGCGCCTAATGGTGAAATAAATGAAAATATCATAACCTACAGATATGTTTATCAAGATATACTTGCCACATTCAAACGTAGTTTAACCAAAGATATTGATGCCAGTTTAATGTTGGGAAGTAACTTGCAATATGAAAAAACTGAGGACCAATATTTAAGGGGCCGGGATCTTACTGTGCCAGACTATTATAATCTATCAAACGCATCTAATTTGTATGCCAACTCTTCGTATTCCATTTTGAAAAAATCAGGAATTTTTGCAGATTTAAATATGAACTATAAAGAATATTTATTTCTTAACGCCACGGTACGTCAGGATAGATGGTCATCATTTAACAAAACCATTACATACCCATCTACATCACTTGCCTTCGTATTTAGCGATTTTGTGAAACAAAAGTGGTTTACATTTGGTAAAGTTCGTGTGGCCTATGCTCAAGCAGGTAAAGGCCCATCGCCTTATGCTACTAGAAACTATTATGGCAAACCATTCTTTACGGATGGATTTACCGATGGGTTAGGATTTCCTTATTTAGGCCAAAATGGTTTTGGAATAAGTAATACACTTAACGATCCAAATATTAAACCCGAAACTACTTCCTCCACAGAAATTGGACTTGATTTGAGATTTTTTGAATCTCGTTTAAAAATAGATTTTTCGTATTATAATCAGCAATCCAAAAATATCATCCTTAGTTTACCGATAGCCCCATCATCAGGTTTTAGAGCTTTATATACCAATTCGGGCCAGATGGAAAATAAAGGAATTGAAATATTTGCTTCTGGAACTGCCATTAAAAAGAAAAATTTTAGCTGGGATATTGGATTAAACTTTAGCCGAAACAGAAACAAGGTTATAGCCTTGGCAAACGGAGTTGAAGAACTTGCCCCTGAACAAGCATTTAATTCTGCACAAGCATACGCCATTGTAGGTTCACCTTATGGTGCTATTTATGGAACCAAGTGGAAAAGAAATGATGCCGGTCAGCTAATTATTGGTACCAATGGGTTGCCAATGTTAGAAAGTGAAAAAGCTAATTTAGGAAATCCTTATCCTGATTGGATGATGGGACTTAGAAACAGTTTTAATTATAAAGGAATAAAACTTACCGGACTGCTGGACATAAGACAAGGCGGTGTAACCTGGAATGGAACCTATGCCAGGTTGAACAGACTTGGAAGAACAGAAGAATCAACAGACCGAAATCGCACCTATTTAATAGAAGGTGTATTGGCTGATGGTTCTGCTAATACTAAAGAAATTTCAGCCAATGCCTATTGGTCAACCTATCAGGGTGACGGAGGAGCATATGCAACAGAAAATGCCATACAAGATGTTTCATGGATGAGATTAAGGGAACTTGGTTTAAGTTACAATCTGAAACTTAAAGCTATTGATAAATATGTAAAATCAATAGATTTAGGATTTGTGGGTAAAAACTTATGGTTAAAAACAGATTATAAAGGTGTGGATCCTGAAACTAGTTTAACTGGTGCTGGATCTAATATTGGCGGTTTTGATTATTTTAATAACCCCGGAATTAAATCATACATTTTTAGTTTAAAAGCAAACTTTTAATTAGAAGGAGGAAAATAAAATGAAAAAAATATTAATATTAGTAACACTCACAGTTTTGCTTGCTACCCAAGGGTGCAAAAAATTTACTGAAGGAGATAAAATTTCACCGAATTCGCCAAGTGAAGTAACAGCCCCGCTATTACTTTCAAACTGTGAAGTGGCTTTATTTGCTGCTTATGGAGGCGGTTTATCAAGGTTAACCTCAATTTTAACCCAACAAAGCGCAGGATTTACCGATCAAGCTTTCATTTATGAAAAATATGGTATGGTAGAAGGTGATCTTGACAATGAATGGCAATCGCTGTATTCGTCAGGAATGATTAATACCAAAAAGTTGATTGAGAAAGCTGGAACTACTAACCCACATTATGCTGGTATTGCCAAAATACTGCAGGTGATGATGGTTGGAGCCGCTACAGATCTTTGGGGAGATGTACCCTATAGTGATGCATTGAAAGGCGAAGATGGTAAAGAATCATCTCGAAAACCTTTTTATGATAAGCAGGAAGCTGTATTAAACGCCATACAGGCCAAATTAACAGAAGCTATTGCTGATCTTGGTAAATCGGATAATGTTTTAATGCCGGCCACAGATGATTTTATTTTTGGAGGAAATGCCAATAAATGGATTAGAACAGCTTGGATGTTAAAGGCCCGCTATGCATTAAGGTTAAGCAAAAAGAATTCGGCCGATGCATACACTAAAACAATGGCAGCTTTAACAGGAGCTTACGCTGCAGGATTAACAAAAGCTGATGATTGTAATATGATGTTCGGAACCAATGCCAATGAATATAATCAATGGTATGCTTTTACCAATGTAGACCGTAAAGGGTATATTAGAATGGGGGCAAAATTGGTGAATATGATGAATAGCATGAGCGACCCAAGACTTCCATTTTATTGTAATTTAGAAGACACTACCTTATACATAGGCGGACCAGCCGGAGAAGCAGAAACCATAACTTATGGTAATTATGTTTCTACCATTGGTAAATATTATGCTTCGTCTGATTCTAAATTACCAATTATTACCTTTGTAGAAGCAAAATTCATGGAGGCTGAGTCAAAAATAAATTCGGATAAAGCAGGTGCTGCACTTGCTTATAATGAAGCCATAATTGCTCATATCACCAAAGTAACAGGTGCCGCTCCATCATCGGCATATGTACTTGCAAATGCTACTGAAACAGCGCTATCCATTACTTTAGAGAAAATAATGAATCAAAAATACATTGCGTTATTTACTCAGTTAGAAGTTTATAGCGATTGGAGAAGAACAGGTTTCCCTATGCTTACTAAAGCAACTGGGGCTACCAGAGAAATTCCACGCCGCATGGTAAATGTTTTGGAAGAAAGACAATATAATGGTAATGCTACCATTGTTTCTGACATGTCAGTACCCGTATGGTGGGATTCAAATTAATTTATTAAAAAAATATGTAGCAAAACATATTGATCCTATAGAAAGAAAAACCCCGCTAATTGTGGGGTTTTTCTTTTATTGTATAATTCAAAATACCACACCGGTTTTTTCT
>JBJXDS010000181.1:0-8528 GCA_046154525.1 Bacteroidia bacterium | reverse complement strand
TCATCATTGGCCTTTACAAATTTGTTCCAAAATTTATACTTAGTTTCCAAATCTAGGGGCATTTTAATAAATACGAAACGAATGATGTTTTGTTTCAGTTCAAAATTTTCGGTGTGGTTGGTATAATAGGCTTTAGTTTCGCCCTGTGTAATATTAGTATCTAATTTTTCGGCCAGCATTTTTTTACGAAACTCAAAAGCAATTAAATCTTGACGGTAATTTTCCACCTTTATATTTATTTCATCCGTACTTCCCATATCTTTTTTTAGGGCGGTATTTAGTATCACCTGTTTTTGCAGCCAATTGTCAATGTATTCTTTAACAAAAAAAAAACTGTCCTGTCGGGTCATGTTGGCCCCAAGCAAGGGTTCTATTTCGGCCATCGAAAGCGATTTATCAAATGCTTTAGCCACTATTTTATCCTCTGTTTCCTGAGTTTTAGTTTGGCAGGTGGCAATTAAAAATACTATGCTTAAGGCCCAAAAGAGGCTTTTTATGTCAACATTTAGATAACGGTTACTGGTCAAAATTATTTAAACAAGAGTTCAATGCCGTCTTTATTGAAGGTTACCGGATATTTGGCTTTAAGCTCTTTTATCCAGGTATCTTCTAAATAGGCCTGATAATCGGAAGTGGCCATTCCCATTATTTCCTTTAATTCTTTGGGTGCAGCCGGCATTACGTTATATATTTTTACAAACGAAACTTTATTTAATGCTTCTGGCAAATCAATTACCCCTACTTTCCATGCTATTTTATCAATAGTTTCGTTTTGTCCTTTTTCAAATTTTCCACGGGTAATGTTCACTGCCAAAGGGTCTTTGGCGTTTATTTTTCTATAAATTGTAGTATCAGCCAAATTTTTCTTTACTAATTTTTTTACAGCCTTGGCTACGGAAGCATCTGAGCATACAAAAATAGCTGCATCAGCCCGGGTTCCCCACATATATTTGGTTTTATTCAATTCATAATAAGCCTTAAGGCCCAATGTATCTTCCACTGCTTTACCCCATACCATTTTGTCGGTTAGTTCAAATAGTAATATTCCATCCCTGTATTCCTGCATCAGGTTTTTAAAATCGGGATATTTTTCTTCCAAATGATCTTCCTCGTAAGCAAAATTCATTTTTTCAACGTAATCGTTGTAAAAGTCTTTTACCACAAACCCTACATTATCGGTTTTTTTAGGGGTTTGAAAATTCATAATAAACGTGCTAAAATCTTCAAATGTGTAGCTTTGATCAGCTATTGTAAACAATACCGCGCTTGTTTTTGATTTTTCTCCCGGCAGCCAGCTTCCCCGTAATAGCGATGTATCTACCGTGGTAATAAATTTATCTAATTGAGGCGTGTTTGGGGTAAATTTATTTTCTTTTTTAAATCGCTCTAACACCACCTTGCTACTTATTTGAGATCGTTCATCCCTGCTAACCTTATATTTTAGGTTTTCCTTTTGGTCTGTTAAAGGCGCTATTCCTTTTACCTCTAATCTTTTTATAATGTGCCATCCAAAATCTGTTTTTACAGGGGCACTATAGTCACCATCTTTTTTAAGGGCAAAAGCGGCTTCTTTAAAATCGGGAGGCAATTGGCCTGTGCTTTTAAACCAAGTCATTTCGCCTTTGTTTGCCTTAGTGCTAAAATCTTCGCTGTATTGTTTCACCATTTCTTCAAAATTTTCACCTTGCTGAAGTTTTGTATATATGGCATCTATTTTTTCTTTGGCTCCAGCCACTTCCTTGTCATTGTTAAACCGGATCATGATATGGGCCACTTTTATTTCGCCTGGGCTTAGGCGGCGGTCGTTCACCTTTAATATATGATAACCAAACTGAGTTCTAAAAACCAACGAAAGTTGTCCTTTTGGGGTATTAAAGGCCATGTTTTCGAAAGGATAAATCATTTGAAAGGCTGAAAAATAACCCAACAAACCAAAATTTACTCTGGCCGATGGGTCGTCTGATTTTTGACGGGCAGCTGAGTCAAACGAAATTTTATCCTCCACTATTTGTTTCCGGATTTCGGATATTTTTTTAAAAGCCATCAGGGTGTCTTTTGGCAAATCATCTTTGGCACACGCTATTAATATGTGGCTCACATTTACCTCTTCCAAAAGGCGGTTATAGGCTTCTACTATAAGTTGGTCGGTTACCTGATTATCTACTAAATATGGCTGAGCCAATTGTTTACGATAGCCGGCCAGTTCGCTAATAAATGCACTACTGGTATCCATTTGACAGCTGTACGCTTCTTTTACCTTCAGTTTAAACTTGACATATAAATCCAGGTATTCCTGAATTTCTTTTTCGGTAGGTTTTTTTGTTTTTACATCGTTGTTTTTGCTATACACACGTTCAAATTCTGATCTAAAAACGGTATCAGGCCCAAAGGTAAAAATAATAGGTTCTTTGGATTGGGCGAGGGCATTAAATGAAAGAAAAGCAAATACTGCAATTATACACAGTCGGTTCATAGTTTTTTAATTTTTTTTGAGGTGCGAATTTAAGGCATTAATAGGATTTTTGGCAAATAGATAATTTGATGACAAAGAAGTGGAATTATATAAGTTGATAAAATAATATACAAACGATGGAAACCTACCTTTGAGAGAATTTATAATGTAGCTAAACCGCGTAATTTTTTATTAAAACTATCCTATTTCACCGTTCTGTTAGGTTAATAATTGTTCAAAAAAACCACCTATTTGTTTTTCTCTATCCACAAAATGAATTTCTAAAATCCATTCTCTTTTTTTACCCTTGGAATCGGGCAAAAACATATCAGTATGGTTTTGGGGGTGAACATACAGATTATAATTGTTTGGTTCTAATTTTTCATGTGGAAATTGCCCTATAAGATGGCCACCAAGCTGGCCTCCATAGGTCCATCCATATTTTTTGGCCAGTTCATTTAAGTAGTGCCAAAACTCAGCACCAGTAAGTTTTGTATGCTCCTCAAACCATTTCTTCGCTTCGTACCAGGCCTGTTCAATATCCACTTTTAATTTATGTTTTAAAGGATCGGTTCCTACTACGTAAGTTCTGCCAAAATCGGCCTCCCATTCTTCAATTATAGGGCCAAAATCAAAAAATAGAATATCGTCTTTCTGTAAAATTAAATCAGGAGGATTTTCATCATAAGGGGCTAAGGTATTGGCACCACTTCGAACAATTCGTTTGTGCCAAAATTTTTTTATTCCAAATAGCTCTTCCGCTAATTTAAAAACTTCTTCGTTTAATTCCTTTTCCGATTTACCTGCTATTATTAAGTGGCGTTGTTCAATGGCATCAAAAAGTTGTTCTGCAATTTTTTCCGCTTCCATCAATTTTTTCTTTGCTTCATTCATCTCACGCAAAAGTAAAAGTTTATTCGAATTTTTATAGTTGAAGTTTGAACAGGCAAATGAAGTTATTAAGCCAGATAGGCGGCTGATGTTTTAATGGATGCCAAATATAAATCTCCCCTACAAAAATACACCAACATCCATAACCCCAGTAATATCTAAACAACATATATATAACAAAACCCTAAATAGCCACCTGTTTTTGTGTAGGTATGTATCCTAGCCATCCTAATTTTTCTGTCAGCATTGTATAAATATTTTATAAATCATCAAATGGGCTTCTGATTTCAGTAATCCACCATTACTTTAAACCCCCCTGTAAACACTGCCTTGTAAAAACTTTGACACTTCTATTTGAAATAAAAACCCAAACATTTCGTTTTTTATTTAAAAAAACTGTTAATTGCACAACCTTTTAAAAAAACAACTAAAAAGATGATTATCCGCAAGGTAATATTTATAGCTTTATTATTTTTAACCACCAACACCTTACAGGCACAGCGCTGGATGCGTGAAAGTTCGCTCGATTTGGGAGTATTTATAGGTGGAAGTAATTATACAGGTGAGCTTACCAATTATAAATTTTTTGAACCCAATGGTACTCATTTTGCCGCAGGGCTGCTTACCAGGTACAATGTAAACGAACGCATAACGTTTAAAATTAGTGCCGTTCGTGGATCGATAAGCGGTAAAGATGAATGGTATTCTGATATTGAGGAAAACCGGTTGCGCAATTTGCATTTTAAAAGCGTGTTGTGGGATTTTACAGGCGGTGTAGATATTAACCTGCGACTGCTTGACAGGGGCAAACAACGTGGATTTGTCCCCTATTTTACTACCGGTCTTTCGGTTTTTAAGTTTAATCCGCAGGGTCAGTTTTTTTATGATATAAACAGCCCACACAATACCGGCACTAATGGGTATGAGATATTGGCAAGTAGGCATGAGGAGTGGGTAAACCTTCAAAACCTTAGTACCGAAGGCCAGCAAACAGCAGAGTATAATGATTTGAAACGCTACAGCCTTACTCAATTGGGGGTGCCTGTGGGTTTGGGGTTAAAATGCTATATGAACAAGCACTGGATGGTGGCTTTGGAATACACTGTTAGGAAAACCTTTACCGATTATTTGGATGATGTAAGTGGAAAATATGCTGAGCCTTTTTTTATTGAAAGCCAATATGGACCAATGGCATCAGCCATGGCCGACCCATCTACTACTCTGCACGAAACAGGGTCGTTAAGGGGAAATCCTAAAAATAAGGATTGGTACAGTATTTTTGGACTTAGCCTTACCTACCGATTGGTTACTAATAAGGTGAAGTGCTTTCAGTTCCGCTAAATTTCAAATTTTTAAACCGGGTTTTTTTAATACTTTTGCACCCTTACACAACGGTGTAACTAAAGGTTATATAAAATCGTATATAGTACACAATATGCCTAAAAGCATTTTAAAATTAATACTTTTTTCGTCCATGTTTTTTATGGTTCATACCTCATTTGCACAAAAATGGGAACTGGGCGGTATGATAGGGGCTTCCAATTATAATGGTGACCTGGCCCGAGAAATTGTTTTAAGAGAAACGCATTTGGCGGGAGGGGGTTTTTTCCGATATAATTTTGGAAAATATTTCTCTTTAAAAACCGGAGTACAGGTAGGCTCAATTAGTGGTAATGACAAAAATTTTGCCGAAAACAAATATCGCAACCTTAGTTTTAAATCTACCATTACCGAATTTAGTTCGGTAATGGAAATAAATTTTAAACCCTTTGGGGCGCAGGTTCGCACCGAAAGTTTTACCCCCTTTGTGGAATTAGGCGTAGGTTTATTCCATTTCAATCCTAAGGCCAAGTACAATGGCGATTGGTTTAATTTACACAATTTGCGTACCGAAGGCCAAACTTCCAAAGAAATGTACAAATTAACCCAACTTTCCATTCCTTTTGGAATGGGCCTAAAGTGGTCGGTTAATGATAATTTTACCCTGGGATTTGAATTTGTGTATCGCAAAACATTTACCGATTATTTGGATGATGTGAGTACAACATACCCCAGCCTGCCCGAACATACTAAAACATTTGGTCCATTAAGTGCAGCATTGAGCGATCGGTCGGCCGAAGTAGAGGGAGTAGCTGAACCACTTAGTACAGCCGGTGATATGCGAGGTGATCCGGGATTGAAAGATTGGTATTTTTTTACCATGTTTTCGTTTTCATACCGTTTCACACCAATAGTTTGCTGGCCCCATAAGCCAACCACCGTATGGGATTATTAGAACAGATTGATAAAAAGGCTTTACCTAGCCACATTGCCATAATAATGGATGGCAATGGACGATGGGCAAAGAAAAAAGGCCTAATGCGGGTATTTGGACATGAGAATGGTGTGAAGGCAGTTCGTGAAGCCTGCGAAAGTTGTGCCGAACTGGGCGTTCCTTACCTTACACTTTATGCTTTTAGCACCGAAAACTGGAACCGGCCTCAATTGGAAGTAAATGCTCTGATGACACTGTTGGTTAAAACGATTAAAGCCGAAACCCCTACGTTATTAAAAAACAGTATTCGCCTACAAGCCATTGGCGATTTGTCGCAATTGCCTAAAGATTGCCTAAAAGAACTTAATGAAGCCATTGATAATACAAAGCATTGCTCAAGAACCACTCTTATTTTGGCATTAAGTTATAGCTCAAAATGGGATATTGTAAATTCGGTTAAAAAAATAGCCCAACAAGTAAAATTGGGTGAAATAGATATTGACGACATAAATGAAAACCTGATAACCAAATCGCTTACCACCGAACCTTTTCCACACCCCGAATTGCTTATAAGAACCAGTGGCGAATACCGATTAAGTAATTTTTTGCTTTGGGAACTTGCCTATAGTGAATTTTATTTTACCGATGTATTGTGGCCCGATTTTAGAAGAGAACATTTATATAAGGCTTTAATTGATTATCAAAACCGCGAACGAAGATTTGGAAAAACCAGTGAACAAATTACAGCCTAAAAATTTTATTAATCATAATTTGAAAAAAATAATAATACCCGTTTTAGCTATTTTTATTTTTTCGGCTAACCTATGGGCCCAATCCAAGGATTCAACCTACGTTAACCTTAATTATCTTTCGCCAAATAAGTACGCTATTGAAAGCATAACTATTACCGGAACCCAAACCATGGATAAAAATGTACTTGCCTTGATTTCGGGTTTGTCGCGCGATCAGATAATTAGTGTGCCGGGCGAGGAATTAAGAAAAGCCGTAGAAATATTATGGCAACAAGGGCTTTTTTCGGATGTTAAAATTTTCTGCACCGGAATAAAGGATAATAGAATCTATTTAAATATTCAATTGGTAGAAAGGCCGCGATTGTCCAAATATAGTATTAAAGGCTTACGCAAATCGGAAACAAAAAATATTAAGGAAGAATTGGACCTGGAACCGGGCCAAATAATAACTGAAAATCTTACCAATAAAACTCTGAATAAGGTAAAAGGCTATTTTTATAAAAAAGGGTTTTATAATGCAGAAGTAACCATTAAAACAGATCCCGACCCTACAAAATTAGGGCAGCAGGTAATGCGGATAAATGTGAAGAAGGGGCAACGGGTAAAAATTTATGATATTGCCATTGAAGGAAATGAAAAAGTGAGTGACCGCAAGTTGTTGATGTCGATTAAAAAACCAAAAAAGAAAAAAAACAAGTTAAATATTTTTGCGTCTTCTAAATTTATTGAGGAAGCCTTTGATGAAGAAAAGCCAAAGATATTAGAAAAATATACCAGCCTGGGATACCGCGATGCACAAATAGAAAAGGATTCGGTGTATAAATTGCGTTCGAACCTTGTAAATATTGTAATTAAAGTAAAAGAAGGCAGACAGTATTATTTTAGAAACATAACGTTTGTGGGTAATATAAAATATACGAATACCGAGCTGGCCAAAATATTGCAAATTAAAAAAGGAGAAATTTTTAACCAGTCGAAATTGGATAGCCGCTTATTTATGAACCCTGCCGGTTATGATATTTCGAGTTTGTATATGGATGACGGATATTTATTTTTTAGTATAAATCCGGTAGAAGTAAATGTAGAGAATGATTCCATAGATTTAGAAATAAGAATATATGAAGGTAAGCAGGCCACCATTAATAAGGTGATGGTAACCGGAAATGATAAAACGAGTGACCATGTAATTTTGCGTCAACTACGTACAGTGCCAGGCGATAAATTTAGCCGGGCCAATATACAGCGCTCTATTCGTGAACTGGCGCAACTCAATTATTTTGACCAGGAAAAATTGGGTGTCAATCCAATCCCCAATCCGCAAAACGGAACGGTGGATATTATATACACAGTGGTTGAAAAACCTTCAGACCAAATAGAAGCCTCGGGTGGATGGGGTGGCATGGGTGGTTTTATTGGCACGGTAGGGTTAAGTCTCAATAATTTTTCGAGCAAACGTATGTTTACCAAAGGGGCCTGGGATCCTTTACCGGCTGGCGATGGGCAGCGTGTTTCGCTACGTATTCAGAGCAATGGGCTTGGCTATCGTACCTATAATTTTTCGTTTAGCGAACCCTGGCTGGGTGGTAAGCGGCCCAATTCGTTTACGTTTAGCATTTACCATTCGGTGCAAACCAACCTTTTTGTTGGTGGTTTTAATAAAAAGGATGATCGTTATCAATTTTTAAGAACTACCGGAGCTACCATTTCCTTAGGACGATTTTTGAAATGGCCGGATGATTATTTTACGGTAAGCAACAGCTTAAATTTTCAACATTATTATTTTAAGGATAATATTACAAATTCTGCATTCGGTTTGGCTCAAGGTTTAGGGTTTAGTGCAGGCCGGGCCAATAATATAAATTTTCAAAATATAATATCACGCAATAGTACCGACCAGCCTATTTTCCCAATGGACGGTTCTACATTTACGGTTACTTCTCAGTTTACCCCGCCTTATTCATTATTTAGCAATAGAGATTTTAAAACCTTGGAACCGCAACAAAAATTCAGATGGCTGGAGTATTATAAATGGAAAGTAGAAGCCATTTGGTTTCATAAAATTGTAGGAAAATCGGTGTTTGCCTCGTCCTTTAAATTTGGATTTTTAAATTATTATAATAAAGATGTGGGCTACTCGCCGTTCGAAAGGTTTAAACTGGGAGGCACCGGTTTGGTAGGC
>JBJXDS010000180.1:0-6635 GCA_046154525.1 Bacteroidia bacterium | reverse complement strand
AAGTAATTTATCCCCCTTTCTGTATATATTTTTGTACGATTTATCTGACTTGTGTAAAGAAATATTTTCATTTAAGTTACTGAATTACAGACATAAAACAAAATATATAAGCGTTTTATACACATGTACTCCACAACCCTGTTTTATTAATTAAAAAATTACACTTCATTTGTAGTTGATTATTAACTCATGAGAAAGTTATTTATTAACCTACTACTATTCTGCATTTTAATTATTCCTGAAATTGCTCAGGCTCAAATTGGAACTTTTTTTACAAAATACGAACCATCCAGGAGGTGGTCAGTTGGGGTGCAATTAAGTCCTACCGAAATACAGGGAGATGCTGACAATTTGCAATTAGCCATGTCATTCGGTGGACATGTGAAATATTCATTTGGGCAAACTTTTGCCCTTAAAATGAATGCAAACATTGGCCAGCTTAAGGGCGGTAGAAATTACCAACAAATAAGCCGTAATGGAAGTAAGCAATATAATGGTAATTTCCGAAGGGGTGTCAATATTAATGACGCCGGAAATCAAGCTCCATCAGAAGATTCATATAATTTTACTAATAATTTTAAAGATTTTAATATTACAACAGTATTTACCTTAGGTAATATTTCTTTTCTAAGGCCACTGCGCAAGTACCAAATATTTATGTTAGTGGGGGCGGGTGTTGTTTTGAGCAATGTTAAGGGTGATTGGGAGAATAAGAAAGATAGATGGACGGAAGTTTCTGGTGACACGAGTGCCGCTTTAGGCGAATTCCTAAAGTACAACGGAGGGACTTCAGGTAGTAGGGTAAAATCGGCAAAAAACTTCACGGTACCTTTTGGTGTTGGGGTTAAACGTAATTTTGGTAAAATTCTTGATTTGGGGATTGAATTCAAAATGCATTATACTAGAACTGATAATTTAGATGCCTTATCTGCTCCGGTTTGGAGAAATCGTTTCACCGATTATTATACATTGATATCATTTCAGGCATCGTTTAAAATCAAAACAAAGACAGAAAATGATGAAAATCATTACGATTGGTTAAATCCGGTTGAAACCCTATATGAAAAAATGGATTCAATCACTGCCATTGCAAATGCATTAGCAAAAGACAGCGATGGAGATGGTGTAGCAGATTTTTTGGATAAAGACCCGAATACTCCGGAAGGAGTAAACGTATATGGCAATGGGATAGCAATTGATAGCGATGGCGATGGAATTATTGATGTAAATGATGATGAACCTTTTTCAGATAAAGGGGCTACTATTGATAACAAAGGTGTAATGATAGATATTGATAATGATGGAATACCTGATTATAGGGACGAGGATCCAAGTTCACCATCAAATACAGTGGTAAATAACAAAGGTATTCATGTTACCCCTTCAGGATCACCAAGTAGTATAAGTTCAGGTGGTGCAGGATGCTGTGATTGTAATGACGTGGTTTTTCCTCCCGTGGTTTTTGAATCAGGTAGCTCAAAAATACGACCTGAATTTTATGGTATTCTGCATGAAATAGCTATGAAAATGAAAGAATGTCCTGATCTAAAAATAAGAACAGTAGGGTATCCTGATGGCTCAGTAGGTGCAAAATCTGGCGAACAATTATCAAGAACCAGAGTAAATGCGGTGGTTGATTATTTAAATGATTATTATGGAATTCAACGCAATAGAATTTCTGTTGATTATAAAACTAGTGAGGATTCTGGTTCAAGGTATCAGAAAAATAGAAAAGTAGAAATCAAAAAAGGAACTTAATTTTTTAATATTATTAAAAAAACGCCAGTGATTATTTCATTGGCGTTTTTTTTATGAAAATATTTCAGCCAAAACTGAAGGTGATTTTATTCGTTTTCCTTTTAAAATGTGTATTTCATAATATTTTAAGAGTGCATTAAATAGGTCTTTTTTAAAATTAATTTCAATTTTTTTTGTCTCCTTACAATCTTGAATTAATGATAAAATTTTAAAAAGTTCTCGACTCTGATTTATGCTTAAATACAAACTAAATTCATCATTACTTTTTGTAATAAATCTTCCTTCGTTTATACTAAAAACTGAATCCTCCTTGCACATCTCAAGATTTGGAAACCAGCCTGAAAACTTAAGGTAACTGCATAGAAAGAATAATGGAACATTGCCAATATTATGTTGTAAATCTTCTAATTCAATAATAGTATGTTTTAAAAAATTAAAAACCATGGGCTCCTTAAAATCATCTTCATTGGTCTTAACAATTATTTCTAAAATAAATTGAAGAACTGCATTTTTCACCATACTTGTGTGAATTTCATAATGCCCATTAATTACCTTTATGTCTTTTACTCTTTGGATAGTTGAATTTACTTTTTGATAAACTACCAATTCAACAATATTACCAGGTGCAATATGCGAAGGCCTTATTTGACTTGACTTGCGGTTTATTCCCTGTATTATAAATGAACTTAATCCATGTTCCATGGTAAACATTTTGCTAATAACCGATGACTCCCCATATCGGGTACTTTTTAGGCAAATAGCTTCAGTTTTAAGAATCATCTATTCCAAAAAAAATCAAAAACCAACCTTCAATTGACAAATAGCAATTTATTCACTTTGCTGTTTTTGTCCTCCTTATTGCTACTAATTATTAGATATATCCCGGTTTGAGGTCTTTGGCCGTTAAACATTTTTCCATTCCAAGTGGCAATTCCACCATTTGACAAGGTTTCATATATTATCCTACCTGATACATCGGTTATTTTTACGGTGGCATAATCAGGCAGGCCTTGTATGGTAATATCCCCATCGTAGTTTTTGTGTACCGGATTTGGGTAAATTTTCACTTCATCATTATGCTCATCACTTGCTTCAGTTGCATTGCCTCCGTATGAAATCAGGCCATTTTCTGTTCCAAAAAATACCTCACCAGATGAACCATTTACGCCAACCGACTTTATAACATTGCTTGGCAATGGTGAATTGTCGATTGTAAAATGTTCTAGTACGCTTGTGCCATCTTTTTCAACTAGAAATACACCATTATTAGTGGCAACCCATTTTCTATTAGCTCCATCTATACAAATATCATTTATGGTTTCGCTGCCTAAAAGATATCCTACCACACCATTTTGGTCAACAATAATCCGCTGAGCATCCTCTTCATTATCAAATGCACGAGCTGGATTAAAAAATACGGCAAGTCCTTCATCGGTTCCTATCCATATTTCATTATCCTTATCCATTACCAGAGCGTTAACTCGGCTTGAAGGTAAATCGCCGCTTCCTTTCCCCTTATACAATGTTCTTTCTTGCTGGGGCTTGCCATTTGAAGCCTCTTTAAATACAATTACACCTACAGGGCTTGTACTTCCCGATCGGGGTGTTACCATCCATTTTTGATCTAAATCGTCTATCACCATTTCGCCAACCTGATTTTTACTTAATCTAAAGTTCACCCAATTTCCGTTGGGCAAACGTGCTGATATGCAACTATCGGCGTCAAAATTAGCTACCCATAAATTCCCTTTACTATCAATGGCCAACCCCGGGGTGTGGGTGTATGTATTTGCCTGCTGACCAAGGGTGCTGTTATCAGTATCAAATCTATTGATAAAATTTCCGTTTTGAAGCTGAGCGATACCCGTTCCATGGCTCCCCAACCAAGTTTCGCCATTTGCCTTATTTATGGCAATGGCGGTAAAATCATGCATGGCTATTAGTTTATTAGGGCTTGAAGGACGGTTATGCCAGAGATTGTCTTTAAAATAATAATAGCCCGACTCACTTCCCGATGGACCAAATGTGTAATTGGGTCCTCCGCCTGTTACCCATATTTCATCCTTCCATCCGGCTATGCTATAACTTGTTATGGCATTAGGTCCATTTATTCCCACAAAACCATATTCTCCATTCGGTTTAATATTAAAACAACCTAAACCAGTACCACCTGTCCATATAGTACCATTTATATCTAATACTCCAAATGTAACTGCATTTTCTCTTACACTATCAATTCCTCCTCCAGGTTTCAATTTTAAAAATCCACCCCAATGAGTTTCTATAATTTGATTGTGGCAAACCTCAAGACTCATAGAGTTTCTTTTTTTGTTTCCACTAACATTTTGCCAAATGTTATTTGGGTTCTCATTAAAACTTTGAATGATGGAATCGTTAACTGCAAAAAGTTTATTATCAAAAACCCTCAATAATTTACTCTCAAAGCCCGGTTTTACATTTTTCCAAAAAGTTGTAAAATCACTTAAATTCCCATTAGTAGCATGGGCCCTGTATATCCCTTTGCTGGTGCCGGCATAAATAAAATCATTGAAACGAATGGTTGAATAAATGGGTATGGCCGCACCCAAACCGTCTTTAAATTGATAAGAATCGCTTATTTCCAATTTATTTAAATCTATTTTTATTATACCAAAACTGCAGCTCAAATAGGCAAATCCATCAAAAAATTGTAAATCAAAAAATTCTTTATCACCCAAAATACTTTTACGCAAAATGTCTGGTATATTCCAAATTGTGTTATTAGATAGATCCAGAATATCAATATTTCCAGTAGTATAAACAAAAACCATTTTATTGAGTGACGGTATAAATCGCATGATGGCAATATCAATATCACTAAGGCCATTTACTTTAGAATACGTACTTACCTCTCCACTTTGCTGATGAAAGGTAAAAAAACCTTTTTCAGGTGTAACAAAAATAAAATCACCGGCCTCCTGTATTTGTTTTACATCCTTGTAAGGAAAATGGGTTCTCCATCTGCCAACACCATTATAGCCTATTTTTTGAGCTTGTGTAAGGCAAGGAATAATTATTAAAAATGAAAGTATAAATAAAAGCTTGGTCATTGATGGATAGAACGGTAAATTTAAGAAAAAATTTTTCTACTGAAGCTTTTTCCAGCAATTGACATAATTAATACAATACCAAACAACAAGGCTGCCATTTTTCCAATATAATCGCCAAACTGTGTGTAAAAAGTTAATTTAGTGGAAGGGTGAATATCATAAGTCATTGTAGCAGCCTGCCACCAGGGGGTTTCGCCACTTATTTGCCCGGTTTTACTTATAATGCAACTAATACCTGTATTGGTACACCTTACTACTTCCCGCCGGGTTTCAATGGCCCTTAATCGGGCATAAAGTTTATGATGCCTGTAGCCCGGAGTATTGCCCCACCAACCATCGTTTGTTAAAATAAAAATAACACCAGCTCCATTATTTACAAATTCAGAAACATACTCTCCAAAAATACTTTCATAGCAAATAAGAGGTGCTGCACCTATTTTATTTTTTGAATAAAAAACTCTGGCCACAGTATCTTCTCCAAGGCTTCCACTTATACCACCAAGGTTAATTGCATAATTCTCTAAAAAACTAAATATTTGGGTATAAGGCATTTTTTCTACCCCAGGCACTAATTTTGATTTTCGATAAATATCATTTACACCTGCATCATTCATTACAATGGCAGAATTATAAATATCATAAAATTTATTATTGCCATATTTTCGGCTCGAACTGGTTTTGTGAACGGAATCAAAAAAACGATAGGTATTGGTTCCCGACACTAGAGTAAGTTTGGGATATTTTTTTAACCATTCCCTTAATAAAATAAAGGTCTTGGAATTATTAATTTCGGCTTCATCGCAATTTTGGGTAAACCCAGTTTCGGGGTATAAAACGAACTCGGTATTTGAGTCTAGCTGGGTTTCGGCCATTTTTATAAAATAATTTACCTCCCCTTTGGGGTCTTCGGTTTCAAATTTTTGGTAGGGGTCAACATTGGGCTGAACAACCAACACTTTTGGAAATTTTCCTTTGTAAATAGATACCTCAGAAATTAAAATAGCGTACGAAAATGCAAAAGGAATTAAAATAAAGCTAACTGCCATCCAGCGGTTCCTCCTTGTACCATTCAAATAGATTTTAAAAACCAAAGCATTTACTACCAATATCCATAAGGTTCCACCCAAGGTTCCTGTGTATTCATACCATTGAATGGCCTGTGGGATAGTGGCCAATCCATTGCCCAAATTAAGCCACGGATACGCTATTTCCCAGTTGAGGTGCAAGTATTCCATCGCTACCCAACTGATAATCCAAGCCGTTAAACCGGTTTGTACTCCAAAATGTTTTTTAACTATCCGATAAAAAACAAAAGGCAATAGCATTAACCCTGTATTAGCCAACAGCATGGCTATACACCCTTCAGGCGAGGCATTCCAAACCCACCAGGTGGTTCCAATATTCCATAGCAAAAGTGAAAAATAAATTTTTAAACCAAACCATTTTTGGGCTTCCTGTTCCAATATTAATAAAGGAACAAATCCAATCAGCAATAAAAACCCCATAATTAAAGGCGGCCAGCCAATAGTAAGGATAAGAGGTGAAAGAAGGATTAAGAGAAATTGTTTTTTCAATAGACGGGCAAAGATAGCAAAAGGGGCTCTGAACTTTTTAAAGTTTTTTATTTTGAAAAAGATTATCAAAAAATATTTTAGAATTTTAGGCAGAAAATTATACCAATGTTAATTAAGTATTACTCAAGAATTATTATTTAAACTAAAAATCCTTAGCTTTGAAATCGGTTATTTTTAATAAAACGGTGTAAATGAATAAAACATCAACGATTTC
>JBJXDS010000179.1:0-4425 GCA_046154525.1 Bacteroidia bacterium | reverse complement strand
GTATAGATGGATTCAAATTTTTTATTTTCTTTTTTGTAACGCTGAAAAGTGCGTTCTGATAAATTTAAAACATTACTCCATTCGTTTTGGGTAAATGGAACTTTATTGGCATGATTTTCAAAAACCGTAAAGGGCATACCTGAGTGGGTATAATTAATATAATATCCCATATCAGGCTCATTTACTAAACTTAAATCAACTTCGGTGTTTGGATATTCTGACATATATACGCTATTTGGCATACAAATATACGACAAGTTGCGTAATAATATAAAAAGGTGTTACTTAATAAAAAAAATATTACCAAAAAACATTGGCCTTACTTCTGGTTTTTTCTTCGGGATTTATAAATTTATAGCGGATACCAAGTACAGCTATATTTCCTACATAAAGCCATTTTCTGCTGCCAAATATACCCTTATTATAAAAACTACCTCCAAATTCCACTTCCATAAAATAATTAAAATCGCAACTTATGTTGTATTTCCAGCCTAATATTAATTTTAAATCAATAGATGACATAGAGACTTTTGTATGAATCATTTCTTTATAAACAGGGGAGTTAAAACGAGGTGTTTTTGGTCCAAATAAATCACCTTGTTTGTTATATGCCTTGTAATTGTGCAAAATAATATTAGCCCCGCAACCCATATACCCTGCAAAATTTTTAAAAATTGGTTTTGAATTAACGATATAATCGGCTTGAATACCATATCCAATATATTTTACCATGCTAGTAATTAAGTGGTCGGTAGTATCATTATCAAACCTTACTTCACAAGATACAGCCCCATAGTTGGGATAATATGAACTTCGACTGTTATTGCCTAACCATATACCAAACCTGTTTTCACTATTTTTCAAAAATTTAGATTTGGTAAACCACTTATTTTTTGAAACAAGGCCTAAATAAAAGGAAGTACAATAATTTGCAGCTTGGCCATTTACAAATCCTGTAGGCGTTATATTCAATTTTTCTAAATCGGGCATTACAATATCTGAATATATTTTGGTTGCATCATTACTTGATAAATCAAAACCTGTAAACCCAAACTTAAAATCAACACCCTTCAATTCCCCAATTTTGGTGTTTTTTTGTGCAAACAAATTTTGACTAAAAAATAAAAATAACAGGCATAAGCTAAGTTTGCTAATGCAACTGGCCACAGGTATCTTCTCAATCATTTTATTTTTTAACCTTTCCAATGATCTTTTCCCAATACCCCACATCAATCCATTTGTCAAATTTAAAACCTACTTCTTTAAACTGAGCTACTTTTTCAAAACCAAATTTTTCGTGTAAAGCAATGCTGCCCTCATTAGGTAACGAAATTCCACCAATAATAGCGTGGATATCGGTTTTTTCTAATGCTTTAAAAAGAGCAGAATACAATTTGGAACCAATGCCCTGGCCGGATAAACCATGTTTTAAATAAACCGAACTTTCAACCGAAAACCGATAAGAACACCGTGATTTCCATTCGCCGGCATAGGCGTAACCAACAATTTCACCTTCATTTTCGAACACCAACCAGGTATATTTTTCCAATACTGTTTTTATTCTTTCGGCCATATCTTCAGCCTGAACCATGTCCTCCTCAAAAGTGACGATTGTATTAAGCACATAGTAATTGTAAATATCACAAATGGCTTTGGCATCTTTAGGTTCGGCATTTCGTATCATTCGTTTTTAACAATTAGTTAATTTATATTTTTAGTTATCAGCATTGTTTAATCTACTCGATTTTAAAAATTTACCAGTAAACACAGCTGCTATGGCTCCCAATATTGGGGCTAACAAATAAAGCCATAAATGCTCAATATTTCCAGATACAATGGCTGGTGCAAACGAGCGGGCCGGGTTCATACTGGCTCCGCTAATAGGGCCTGCAAACATAGCTTCCAGCAATACCACAGAACCAATAGCTAGTCCTGCAAACATGCCTTGCTCCTTGCTTCCGTGGGCTACATTTATAATTACAAGCATTAATAAAAACATTAAAATAAATTCTAGAATGAAAGATTGTAAATCTGAACCTACGGGGATAGTTGCCCCTAAAAATTGATTAGCAGGAAACAAAACTTTTAAAATTAAACTGGCCAACACCGCACCACTTAATTGACTAAAGATATACGGTAAAATTTCTTTGGGTTTAAACTTTTTAATAATAGCAAAAGCAATACTCACTGCCGGGTTAAAATGGGCTCCCGAAATATTTCCTAAAGCATAAATCATTGCCATTACTATCAGGCCAAACGTAATGGCAATACCAACATGGGTAATACTTCCGCCTGTTTCCTGATTAATAATTATGGCGCCGGTTCCGCAAAAAACAATAGCAAATGTTCCGATGAATTCGGCCAAATATTTCTGCATAATCTTCTTATAAATTTTCTGTCACAAACGTTTTACAATAATCCTTAATTAAATCTCTAACTTTTCTAAATTCATTATTTATTTCTTGCTCGGTGCCTTTGACCTTGGCAGGATCAGGAAAATTGTAATGAAATTTTTTGGCCCTGAATGGAAAAATTGGGCAGGCTTCATTAGCATTATCACAAACGGTTATCACAAAATCAAAATCTAAGTTGGCATATTCATCCACATTGTTGGAAGTGTGTTTTGAAATATCAATCCCAACTTCTTGCATTGAAGCAATAGCTTTGGGATTTACTCCATGGGTTTCAATTCCTGCACTATAAATGGTGGCACTTCCCTGGGCAAAATATCTTAGATACCCCTCGGCCATTTGGCTTCTGCAACTATTGCCGGTGCATAATACGAGTACTTTTTTCATTCTTTAATAATTTTATTTAACAGCATCCTCCACCCGGTGTACAACATTCCTCCTTATTTATTCCTAATTCTACCAATTGCAGTTTCTTTTTCTCCGTTGGAATTCCGCAATGTTCGGCCGCCAAACAGTCGGTTTTGGTTGGGACTAACACAAAGTTTTCATCCTTAAAACCTAAACCATATTTCCCAACGGTTTCGGTTTGATATTCTATTTCAATTTCTAAATCTTCATCACCCAAGATAGTATTTGAAATTTCTAAAATATTTAACAATCCTTTTGGAGTAAGCCTGTGGTCAACATCCTGTGCCACCCAAATTTGGATATTAGCTACCTTAGTATTTCTGACCGTTGAACCACAATCAATAAAATGTTTGGTTATCAAACCCACTTCGGTTATATGAAAATGTTTAGGTACAAAATATCCATTGGGCTGTACAAAGTTCAAGGATTCCAAGGTTTGGAGATGGTTTTTTAATTCTGATAGTTTCATATTTGTTTGTGTGTAATATTTGTAAAACAGCAATTGTTTTTTTTTAGATCATAGGTCTGAAAAAACGAATTGATAAACCCTTTAAATTTATGCCAGGTATCATCATCAATGCAATAGCAGATAGCATTCCCTTCAATATTTCCTTTTATAATTCCGGCATTTTTCAGTTCTTTCAAATGTTGTGACACGGTGGGCTGAGCCAAAGGCAATTCATTTACAATATCGCCGCAAATGCAACTTTCCGTTTTTAATAAATAATCGATGATGGCTATACGAGCGGGATGTCCTAAAGCTTTGGCTAATATGGCCAGTTCGTTTTGTCGTTCGGTAAAATGATGAGTTTTTGTTGCTCCCATATTTATATATTGCAATATTACGATATAGATAGTTATAAAAGCAAACAATATTTAAAAAAATTAAAATCCAATTATTTCCATTTGCTTTGCAATACCTTATTAATATAGTATGGAACAATTAAAAATCGGAAAAACCAATACCTTAAACGTAATTAAACAACTTGATTTCGGCATCTACCTCGATGGCCTGAATGAAGGAGAAATACTAATGCCAAGGCAATACATCCCTGAAGGCACAGTGCCGGGCGATAATCTGGATTGTTTTATTTATTTTGATTCGGAAGACCGAATTATAGCTACCACCTTAGTGCCTTACGCGGAGGTGAATGAATTTGCATATTTAAAAGTGGTGTCGGTAAATCCTACCGGGGCTTTTTTAGATTGGGGCTTGCCCAAAGATATTTTGGTTCCGTTTCGCGAACAAAAAGCCGAGATGGGTGAGGGCCGTAAATATATTGTTTACATATATTACGATGAACCCTCTAAACGAATAGCTGCTACTGCTAAAATTGAAAAATACCTTAACAAAGAACCTCATGTATACCTTGCAGGAGAAGCGGTAACGATACTAATTTATCAAAAAACAGATATTGGTTACAAGGCTATTATAAACCAAAAACACATGGGGGTGGTGCACAACAGTGATATTTTTATGAACCTGGAAATAGGGATGGAAATGGTGGCCTACATAAAACAACTGAAGGAGGATGGAAAAATAGACCTTTTACTACAAAAGCCAGGCTACGAAGCCGTGGATGAACAAGCTCAATTTTTGATTGAC
>JBJXDS010000178.1:0-12275 GCA_046154525.1 Bacteroidia bacterium | reverse complement strand
TTGGCATTTTTTACTGGAATATCTTTTTTAACCATTAACTTAACCACTTGCTCTGCAACATATCCTCCCATGCTGTCATTTAGTCGTCTTCCACCCAGTATGATTTCCGGATGGTATCCCAATTCCTGCGCTTTTTGAGCTAAATAAAAGGGATCCACCCCAATACAATGGCCCCCAACGAGCCCTGGACTGAATTTTAAGAAATTCCATTTGGTTCCAGCAGCTTCCAATACCTGGTGCGTATCAATGCCCATTAAATTAAATATTTTAGCAAGCTCATTCACAAAGGCTATGTTGATATCACGTTGCGAATTTTCAATTACCTTGGCAGCTTCCGCCACTTTTATGCTTGGTGCTTTATGGGTTCCGGCAATAATGATGGATTTGTATAACTGATCTACTTCTTCGGCAATTTCTGGTGTAGAGCCTGAAGTTACTTTTAAAATTTTGGTAACCGTATGCTCTTTATCTCCAGGATTAATCCGTTCGGGAGAATAGCCGCAATAAAAATCAGTATTAAATTTTAATCCTGAAGTTTTCTCCAATACCGGAACACATTCCTCTTCGGTTACGCCCGGATATACCGTAGATTCATAAATAACGATATCGCCTTTTTTCAATACCTTCCCTACCGTTTCACTAGCTTTGTATAGGGGGGTTAGATCAGGGCGATTGTTGCTATCAACCGGAGTAGGCACGGTGACAATGAAAATGTGGCATTGGTTTAAATCAGAAGTATCTGATGAAAAAGTAAGATGTTCAGATGATTTTAAATGTTCAGAATCAATTTCTAAAGTTTTATCAATTCCTTTTTCCAGTTCTTGTATTCGGCTTGTATTAATATCAAAGCCAATTGTTTTGAATTTCTTTCCAAATTCAACCGCTAACGGTAGGCCAACGTAGCCAAGTCCAATTATACCGATTGTTTTAGTCATAAGAGAAGGTTAAAGTATAAAGGTTAAAGGTTAAAAAGAGGAAGATGAGGTTGAGTAATTATTTTTTGAAACGGATAAAGGATTCTTTACACCTTTTACAAGGGGAAATTTGGACTCAGAAAAATGTTCTTCCAAGAACTGTTGCATTATAGCTTTGAAGTTAAAAAAGTTAAAGGTTGTGGTTGCAATGTTGTTATTTTCTATTTCAATAAGTTGATATATTGGGTAAAAATTATTATTTGTTGTAAGTAAGGCACTTTAACCTTTGCACTTTAACCTTTCTACTTTAACCTTTCTACTTTAACCTTTAACCTTTAGTAACTTCATTATATTCTGCCACCAACCCTTTTTCCCGCCTGACTTCTCATCATCATAGTATCCATAACCATAACCATAACCATAACCATAACCATAACCATAACCATAACCATAACCATAACCATAACCATAACCATAACCATAACCGTAGCCATATTTAGCCCCGGAGAATGTGGAGTCATTTAATACAATCCCGATATTCTTAATATTTTGATTTTCATAAAAATCATTGGCAAATTGAATAGCACCTGCCTGAGTGTAACCTTCACGCATTACAAATACATTCAAATCGGCATGTTTCATCAAATCAACGGCATCAGTCACCAATCCCAATGGGGCAGTATCGAGCAATATGTACTGATAGTCTTTTTTTAAATCCTCCAAACATTTTTTCATTTCGCTATTAAGTATTAGTTCTGAAGGATTAGGAGGAACAGGCCCTGATGGGATAATATCAATATTGGGTAAGTTGGTTCTTTGTATAATTTGGTCTAAAGAAGCCCTTCCCGTAAGGTAGGTACTCATTCCTATATCATTTTTTATATCGAAACTTAAATGAAGTCTTGGTTTTCTTAGATCCAAACCTATTATAACTACTTTAACTCCTGATAAAGCCAGAACCTGTGCAATATTGAGGGTGCAAAATGTTTTTCCCTCACCACTAATGGTTGAGGTTACTAAAATGATTTTTGAATTTGTATCATTTTTTAGCATGAACAGCACATTGGTCCTAAGATTTCTGAACGATTCGGCAATCATAGATTTAGAGTTTTCTTTAAACACTAATTGATCTTCACCGCTATGGTGAGGTATGGCAGCCAGAAATGGGATTTTGGTAATTTTTTCAATTTGTTCGCGGCTCCTTAATTTGGTATCAAAAAATATTTTAAGGAAAATATAAAGCGCAGGAATCAGAATTCCGAAAAGCAAAGAAATAAGGTATATTTTTTTTGTATCAGGTTTTGTTTGCCCCATTATTTCCGCTTCATTCAAAATGGAATAATCACTCTTATTGCCCGAACGTGCTATTTCGTATTCAAACTTTTTTTCTAAAAGTAAAATATAAAGTTTTTCCTGAATGTTAGATTTGCGCATCATACCCAAGCCTTGTCGTTCAATTCGGGGAAGCTGATTTACTTTTGATTCTAGACTGGTTAATGCTTTTCTATAATCACTTAAAATGTCGGAAGTAATAGTTATTATACTACTTATATTTTCCAGTAATAATTTTTTGGCATCAAAAAAGCGTTGTTTAACCCGTTTATACTGAGGAGTATTTTGATTAAAATCATAAGCAAATGCATTTAGTGCATCACTTGCCCTGCTTACATCAACTATAAGTGGCATCAACAAAGGGTCAACTATTCCAAATGTGGAAGGAGCAAGGCTAGAAAGATCTTGATGTTTCTCTACGTATTCCTTAAGAGCTAATACTCTTTTTAAAAGCATATCCTGTTCTTTTAATTTACCATCTAAACCTGATTTTTCAGAAAGCAATAAGGTGCTTTCCGATGGCCAATCAATTATACCAGTAGTTTTTTTAAATTCTTCCAGGTTAAATTCATAGTCTCCCAAAACAGCTTCTACTTTTTCTAATTGTTCGTTTATGAATAGTAGGGTATTGTTAAATTTTGCATTTTTCTCAATTAAACCTTTTTCAAGAAAAGTATTGCCAATTTCTGCAATAAAGTCCCTGGCCTTATTAGGTTCACTGGCTTCTAAACTAATAGTTAGAATTTTAGTTTGGGGTTTTTGCTTTATTTGAATTAGTCCGGAATATTGGTTGGCAATAGCATCAATGTCATTTAATGTAACTAATAAATTAGAAGGCAGGCCGCTATACCACCAATCAGGGTTTGGTATTTTATGAATAAAAATGATACAATTTTTTAAAACTAAAGAGTCATCATATTTTAAATTGTTCTTTGAGAATATAAGTGAAGTTTTATTCGAAACATTTAATGAAAATGAAGGTTTACTCATTTTTAAATCAAACTTATAATCCAAGGCCTCACGATCAAGGGTACGATAATAAAATTCTATTGGTAAATTTTTAGAATAGACTTCAGTGGTTTTTACATTTCCTTTGGTAAAAAATGAATGATCATACCTCAATTTTTTTACTACATCTTTTATGAACTTTTTCGATTTTATATATTCAATTTTATCATTTACCAGAGTAGCATCAATTGGACTAAAGGCCTGTGAAAAGCCTTCTGTACCTAATATTTCCGCCCCTTCTTTACCTTTACTTTGATTGGATAATAAGATATCACCCTGTACTTTGTAATACGGAGTTGAATATCTGTGTATAAGATATGCATCAATTAAGGCAATGGAAATGCAAATAAAAAACAGGATCCAATATATCCTGACCAAACCTAATATTAACTTTATATTTAAGCCTTTATTTGATTTTAATTCATCAAATTCGGATACGTTTGTTTCCATTGACAATTAATTTATTTTAATTTTTGGGTATTGTCTAATCTGCGATTTAATTATTTATTAAAAGCGGACAAGGAAAATTCCAAGAGTGTTCACTAAAGTTAAAAAGATGCTAATGTAAGTTATATTTTCCCGAACAATTTTTTTAGGCAGAGTTTCAATGTAAACAATATCATTTGATTTAAGATAATAAACTTCTGATCGGAAAATATCAATAGATGAAACGTCTGTGAAATAGGTCATTTTTTTATCGCCAACCTGTCTAATCACCTTAATATTGCTACGTTTACCATCCGGCCCTAAATCGCCGCTCAAGCTCAGTGCATCAATGATCGTCAATTGGTCACCTGGTGAATTTTTTATACCAGGGGTTTTTACCTCCCCAAGAATTGTTATCCTAAATGAATTTAATGTTAGCTCAAGTGTGAGACTGTTAATAGATTTACCCAATTCAGAAATTATCAAATTCTCTGCCTCAATTATGGATATACCGGATATTTTTATAACACCGCTATAAGGTAAAAATATAGTTCCGTTTTCCTGAACCATCAATCCGGGAATTGTTGAACCATTCGACAAGTAATTTGCAAATTCTGCTAATAAGGCTGTGTTAGTCGAATTTATTTTTAATCCCAAAACATCCCCTGCTTCAATAATATGATCCCTTGGGTTTTCAGGTTTGGCTACTTCTATATTGTTGTACTTATTTTTTGAATCTTCTTTTTCCTGAAAATAAATTAATTTTTTACCACAGGAGCTAACTATAAGAATAAATAAAATTAATAATAATTGGAAAGGGTATTTAGCCATTGTTTATTTTTAGTTTAACAGGCAAATTTACTATTTTATTTACAGGTACATCGGCTATTAATGAACAACCCAAAGATTCAATAATAACTTTTACTTTGTTCTTTCCCACTTTTATTACTTTTCCTATATGGTTCATAAAAGGGCCACCATCTATTTTTACTGAGCTATTTAGTTGTGGAGTGTTGTGTTCGACTTGTATATTTTCATATTCTCCCATAAATCGTTTTATAACTGCTATTTCTTCGTCCCTTATAACGGCAGGCTGGCCAAGCCAATACACGAAATTTAATACACCATCCACTCTTCTCACAGCTTCTTTTTCAGTTTCATCCACATGGGCAAAAACATAAGACCGGAATAATGGCTCTTCAACAATTTTTTTTCGATCGCTCCACTGTTTTAAAACCTTTTGAACGGGTAAATAATTTTCTATACTAAAAATATCAAACAAGGCCGCTACTTTCTTTTCGTGGCGGGAATTGACATATACGGCATACCACTTTTTCAAAGGTTAAAGGATAAAGGATAAAGGTTAAAATTGGACACGGATAAAAACATATTACTATTATTTATCTCTTAACGGAGGTTTTGGAATATATACTTCCAAAAATGTTCATTAGTTCAAAGGATTCCTGTTTCATGGCAAGCCAATCCTGATGATTCTCTGTAATTGCAATAATCATTCGAATCCAATAATTGGATTCATGCGTAATTTATATTCATTTTTTATAGGTCGCATGGAATTGGCATTTCACGCATTTCTCTTAATGAGATACCTATTTTATTAGAAAAGTCCGCTCGTGAAACTCCGGCCTGGGCCTCTTCATAATTTGCGCCTGAAGAAGTGGATGATTTTACTAATTGATAATTAATAACATCATATTCTTTTCCTTTTGGTAATTTCCGAATCAATAAAATAACATTTACAGCAAATTGAAATAATCTTTTTTGTAAATCGTTTTTATCAAAATCAGCCATAAAATACTTTAACCTTTTTTACTTTAACCTTTAACCTTTTTTACTTTAACCTTCCCCCAAAGCTTCGCCACCTCAGTCACATAACTAAGTGCACCAATTTCCTTCCAAAGCACTGCCTAAACCTTGCTCCAAAGAAGCAAAGATGGCTCTATATTACTTTCAATTATGAACGTTTCATCCACACTCAATAATTGTATTCTTAATTTTCTGTTTATTGTTTCTTCTACCTTTCTTACAAGTTCTTTTAAGTAGGCTTTGTTTACATTTCCTGATATTTTTAGGTCAATGGTTTCGGCATCTAATCCTCTTGCAAAATTTCCAACCAGCCAAACTTTTTCCGGCTCACCAAGTTTGGAAACGATATGATCAATTATTTTATCAATACCTATATATTTTCTAACAATGGAATTAATTTCAGGGTAAAGGGGATGATTGGTGTTGGCCTTAAAAATTTTCTTGTTCATTTCCGAATAGGAATGCAGTAAACCAGATTCTTCAAATTTGTTAAGTTCTAACCGGATGGCATTGGTGCTTTCACCAAACTCAGTTTCAAGATTACGGAGATACGCGGTATTGCTTGTATTCAAAAAGAATTTGAGCAATAACTTGATTTTTGTCTTGGATGAAACCAGCGTATCGAGCATCGAAAGTATTGAGTAGCAAAACTACTCATTGTTATAAGAATTCCAAAACTATTTTAAATTAAATTTGTGTTACCCTTCTGTGCAAACACCACTTTGTATTCTCCTGAAATATATTAAATAAAAAACTTAAGCCTCTACCTAACCCCACCCATCATTTTCTTTAGCCCGGGCGAAATAACAATTAAGATTACACCTGAAACTAAAGCAATATAACCTATACTTTCATACCCATTGGTGTATTGCATTAATTTTTGATAATTGGTTGGGTTTTCAATGGTGCTATCCCCTTTAGCCAAGGCAGCCCCAATTAATCCTGCACCATATTGCCCATAGGCACTAGCCAAAAACCAGGTTCCCATCATTACGCCGTGCAATCGGGTTGGCGATAATTTGGTAACCATGGATAATCCAATTGGAGAGAGGCATAATTCACCAAGGGTAACCACCAAATAAGCAACAATAAATGTCCACATGGGGGTCATACCATTTCCGGTGGCGAAAAATTTGCTGGAATAAAATATTAAAAATCCTAAACCCAAAAATATAAATCCATACCCAAATTTAACAATCATATTGGGTTCTTTATTTTTCTTATTTAAATACAACCAAAACAACCCGATGATAGGGGCCAAAAGAACTACCCAAAGGGCATTAATTGAATTATTAACAGAGGTCATATTTAACCCATTGCTTTCTACATTTCCTACTGCAAAGAAATTTAACGAACCACCACCTTGCTCAAAAAACGACCAAAAGACCACCGAGAATAAAATTAAAATTCCGGCTACTGTTAGTTTTTTACCCTCTTCTTTGGTGGCCGTACGAACTTGATAAACCATATAGCCAATGGTAAAAACCGCCGCTAATAAAAATATTAAATCCGTTAAACTCATCTTACCCATGGAGCCAAAATTTAAATCCATAGGATAATAAACAAAAATGAAAAATACAGGTATGAGCAGGAGAGTAGCTGCATGAATTAATATTCCACGATTAATACCTGCCACTTTTTTATTTAATTTTTCGGGGAACGGAACCAAACCGATTGGGCCTAATGTTTTTTGGGTAAACACAAATAGCCCCAACCCTATGAGCATACAAACTCCTGCCAGGGCAAAACCTAAAGACCAGCTTATGGACGTGCCAATATAGGCAATGATTAAACCGCTTAATAACGCCCCAATATTTATACCTGAATAAAATAATGAAAATCCTGCATCTCTTCGCGGGTCACCGGCTTTGTAAAGGCCTCCAACCATTGTGGAGATATTGGGTTTAAAAAATCCGTTGCCAACAATTAAAATACTAACCCCTGCATAAAAAGCAAAACTCCCCGGAACCGCCATAAGAAAAGTGCCAATAGCCATAAGTATCCCCCCCCAGAAAATGGAACGCCTGAATCCAAATAATTTATCGGCAAATAAGCCACCAATAAAAGCCATGGCATAAATAAACGCCTGAATGGTTCCATAGCGTTTGTTAGATATGGCCTCGGCATCATCTCTGTATTTTCGTTGGGAGGTTTCAATATAATATCGCGGATGACTTTCTGTTAATTTTTCAGCATTTTTTATTTCAAATTCTTTTACAATCGAATTTTTTTCTGCTTCAGAAACCGAATGATAGTCTACTGACAATATTAAATGCGAAATATAAAGTCCTAATAAGGCCCTCATACCATAAAAGGTAAATCGTTCCCACATTTCGATAAGAAATAAGTACCAAAGTTGTTTTGGATATTTGCCTTTGAAATCCTGAATTTGTTCTACCGTTAACATTTTTTTATTTTAATTATGTGTTTAAAAAAAATAGCTCCGGCCAAAAACCGAAGCTATTTTAGTTTATTTTTTTTTTAAATTATTGAACGTTGTTTTCTCTCATTACCCCATTAAGCCATTTAAGCATAAGGAATAAAATAATGGCAGCGGCTGAAACCAAAGCAAAATTAAGATAAAAGAAATTTTCTTTTTGTGGGGTGTTTTCCCATAAACTGGAAAGCATGCCTGATAATTTATTTCCAACAGAAATGGCAAGGAAAAATCCACCCATCATTAGGGCTGTAATCCTTGGGGGTGATAGTTTGGAAACCAGCGATAATCCCATGGGTGACAAACAGAGTTCTCCAATAGTTATTACACCATAGGAGGCTATGAGCCACATGGAACCTGCTTTCATGCTCAAACCATTGGTAGCTAAAACAGCACCAACCATTACCAAGGCTGACAGAGCTGTAATTACCAAACCTATGGCAATTTTGGTGGGGGTACTTGGTTCTTTTTTTCTCCGTCTTAAAAACCCAAAAATACCAACGATTAACGGCGTAAGAACTACCACCCAAAATGGATTGATAGATTGATACAACTCTGTAGAATATAATTTTAAACTTTTCCCTTTTTCAGGAATTTGGTCTCCCGGCAAGGTTGAAAAATACTTCCTTGATTTTTCTAATTGGCCAATATCATCTGAAAAATCAGCCTTAGCTTGCAATTCTTCTTTGGTAACGCCCGGCATCGCTTTTTCTTCTGCCCTCATTGAATTAATTGTTGAATCAAATGTTGCCTGATCGGCTGATACAATATCATTATTTACCACCACCTGAGCCATTCCAATGGGTTCGGCCAAATTAGAAACACTTTCGGGCATTTGCCTTTCGGTATGGTCTTCGGCCCAAACAGTTAATGCATCCCCATTTTGATGAAAAATGGCAAAGAATAGAATGACACACATAAAAACAGCTAGCAACGCTTTAATAGCTCTGCTTTCCTTAGCCTCGGCTTTGAATGCCAGATAAATAAAAAATGAAATTACAGGTAAACATCCAATAATAAAGGCATCGTTGGTATCTGAACCTAAAAAATTTCCTGGAATAAGATACCCAAGAATTCCAAATAGAAACATGGGCAACACAGTTAAACCTAAAATTTTACCCGTTCCCATATCCCCTTCTTGAACCGGTCGAATAATATCAACATGACGAATATGTTTGGTTCCTAAAATAAAAATTAAAACTCCTATCAGCATACCAACCCCTGCAGCTGCAAACGCATGCCCCCAGCCGTAATTAATTCGCATATAGGCTGCCACAAAATTGCAAATAAATGCCCCTATGTTTATGCCCATATAAAAAATGTTGTAACCTGAATCCTTCTTATCTTTCATATCATCTCCGCTGTAAAGATTACCAACGAGAGTAGAAATATTTGGCTTGAAGAAGCCATTACCTAAAATTATTAATAGTAACGCTATATAAAAGGATGTATCATTATGAACAGACAGCAGAAAATACCCTGCTGCCATCATTAAACCCCCGGTTATTATCGACTTTCGATAGCCAAATAACCTGTCGGCCAGCAAGCCTCCAATAAAAGGAGTTAAATAAACCAAACCCAAATAAGTACCATAAATATCAGATTTTTTGGCGGCATCAAAACCCATACCACCGTTGTTCCAACCATCCAGCATGTAAAGGGAAAAAATTCCAAGCATTAAATAGTAGCCGAACCGTTCCCACATCTCAGTTCCAAATAATACCCAAAGTCCTTTTGGGTGTTTGTTAGTGTTTTCAGACATTTTTTTTCAGTTTAAATTTTGCGGCAATTAATAACTATTTTCTCAAATACCCATCATAAAAAATTAAAATGAGTAGGATTATAATTTATAGGTATTCCATAAGGCCTATAACAAATTACTTATGATATTCTACTTACAAATTTTCCAAAAGGAAATTTGTCATCAACGTAAACAGATGCAACCGGGTATTTCCGCCAGATATACCGTGACTTTTATTGGGATAATACGCCGATTGAAACGGTTTATTTTGTTCTACCATTTTTTCCACCATCTCGGCCGAATTTTGAAAATGCACATTATCATCGCCCGTTCCATGAACCAAAAGATATTTACCTTTTAATTTTTCAACCATGTTAATGGGTGAATTGGAATCATACCCATCTGCATTATCTTTTGGCAATTGCATATACCGTTCGGTATAAATATTATCATAAAACCGCCAATTGGTAACCGGTGCCACAGCTATTGCTGCTTTAAAAACATCCGCCCCTTTGGTAATACAGGTACTACTCATAAATCCACCGTAACTCCAGCCCCATATTCCAATCCGGGTAGCGTCAATATACGATTGACTACCAAAATACATGGCGGCAGCTATTTGGTCATCACTTTCGTATTTTCCTAATTGTTTGTAGGTCATTTTTTTAAATTCCGCTCCACGGGCTCCCGTTCCCCGGTTATCAACGCAAACAACTATGTAGCCTTTTTCGTTGGCCAGCATTTGGTGCCACCAATAATTACCTCCCCCCCAACTGTTCAAAACCTGCTGTGAACCTGGCCCTCCATATACAAACATCAACAATGGATACTTTTTAGCAGGATCAAAATCTTTCGGCTTAATCATCCAATAATTCAGGTTTATATTATTTTCAATAGGCAATTGGCCAAATTCAGCCATCGATATTTTATAATCCTGCATTTTAATTCTTAAGGCATTGTTATCTTCCAATACTCTCAAATTTGTACCAGTAGAGTTATAAATACTGGTAACTGCCGGAGAATTAATGGTAGACATGGAATGTAAATAATAACTAAAATCGGCACTAAACGATGCTGAGTGCATGCCTGCCTGAGCTGTTAAATCCATTTTGTTTTTACCATCCAAATCAATTTTATAAATGTGTTTTTCCAAAGGGGAGGTTTCAAACGATGAATAATAAACCTGTTTGGTTTTTTCATTGTATCCCAAAATATCGGCTACATCCCAGGGGCCTTTGGTGGTTTGCATTATTTCGGGGCCGTCGGTTTTGTGCAAATAAATATGTCGGTAGCCATCTCGTTCGCTGGTCATTAGCACCAATTCGCCCCCCGGCAGATAGGTTAAATCATCGGTAATGTCGATGTAATATTTATCAGTTTCTTCAAATGCTACTTTAGTTTTTCCTGTTTTAGCATCGGCCAGCAGTATTTCCCATTTGTTTTGCAAGCGGTTGAGACGCTGAATGGAAAGTATCGTATTATTCTTTGTCCACTTTATTCTTGGCAAATACTGGTCGTTTTCCGAACCCGCCTCCATTTTTTTTGATTTGCCACCCTTTACACTATATATAAATACATCTACTATTGAATTGGCTTCACCAGCTTTAGGGTATTTAAAGGTATAATTTGTTGGGTATAGTCCTTCGTACATATTCATCCCAAACTCAGTAACATTGGTTTCATCAAACTTATAATAGGCAATGGCCGATCCGTCATCATTCCATTCATAGCCACGGCTCATGCTAAATTCTTCTTCATACACCCAATCCACAGCACCGTTTATAATTGAATTGCGTTTGCCATCTTTGGTTACAGTCTTTATTTTATTTTTTTTAAGGTCTTTAACAAACAAATTATTCTCAAATACATAAGCCACATATTTCCCGGCTGGGTCAAAGGCAGGGTACATTATTTTTTTATCAGCCACTTTGGTTAGTGTGGCAGTGGCCAAATCCAAAATGAAAGTTTGCGAAGCTGAACTGTGCCTGTATATCTGTTCCGTTTCATTGGTAAGTATTGCCTGGGTTTCAGTTGAATTAAATTGAAAACCGTCAAACTGAAATCCAGTTATGCCATTGGCCTTCGCAATTCTACCATTATGAATCAAAGTATCCACGGCATTTCCGGTTTCATAACTATATTTTATAACATATTGCCCCCCTGTTTTATTACTAATTTTTCGGCAATAGGTTTTGCCGTCTTTTAAGGGGACAAATCCTGAAACCCCTTTGCTGGCAAAGGTTCCGTTTTTCCAAATATCTTCAAGGGTTATGCTTTTTTGAGAAAAGGAGGTGAGACTTATAAAACTTATTAAAGTGAGTAAACTGTACTTTTTTATCATGGTTCAATATTACTCTTTTTGAAAAATTTGTTTTTCAATTTTCTACAGATTTTTCCTTTTCAGGGATTAATAGGTGTTTGAACATGATTTTTAGGATACATTGATGAACAGGATTTTATGTTTAATAGAAAAATTTTTGTGGTTTGCAGAGTGCGGTGGCGATGGCAACACCGAAGGTTAGCGAATACCATAAAAATTTATATAAACTAATTCGCAAACGGCGGAGGTGGGTTGGCCTTAGTTTGGGAGCAT
>JBJXDS010000177.1:0-7116 GCA_046154525.1 Bacteroidia bacterium | reverse complement strand
CTGAGGTATTCACAAAGGTGTAGGTGTTAGGATTGTATAATGTATCTGGAATTGTAAAACTGGCAATTGGAGCTGGAGTCACACCTTTTTCGGTAGTCCAACTGGCAATAAATCCTGAATCTACATCTGTAATTGTAGTACTAAAGTATAAGTACATGGCACCAGAATTAGCTACGATAGGGCCTGTAGGAACAGATCCTAAAGTAAAACCTGTACCAGGATGCAAAGCCTTCCCGGCAGCATTAGGGCCATCATATATTTTTAGTAAGTCACCCGCTTTTACTTTGAACTGGCTGAATTTTAATGTTATTTTAGAAGCACCGCAAGGTATAATGGTGGCGTAGTCAATACGGTTGTTGGAATAGTTTCCTGTTCTTCCTCCGTCATCAATAATATTTCCTACTGCCTCATAAATTGGTTGAACAGTTCCGGCACCCATATTGTTGTCTTTAAATGGGGTTACCCTTACATAATTCTTTTTGCATCGCAAACTTGACGGTCCAACAGCATTAGACGTTTGCAAACAAACCGTATAATTTCCTGTTTTATTAAAGAATACAGAAGGATTTGCGTTTACAAAAGGATTGCTACCTACAAGGTTGCTGTTAAAACTTTCTACATCAAGCCTCGTATTTATTGAATCTACAGGGTCGTACATAAACCAACTCCAATAGGTTGGTCCCTGTGTTGAAAGGTCTAAGAAATTAACTGTACCAAAACGCTCAACCTCATTGGTATTGGCTGCAAAATCGGCAATTGGCTTAACAACAGGGGCAATAATATTAATACATTTTAAAACCGAGTCGCGGCCAAGGCAGTTTTGACTTCTTAAGCGAACACACTGAGTTCCCGCAGTATTAAATACATGGTTAGCATTTACACTTGTATATTCATTAGTTCCATTATCATCTATATCCCACTGATGACCGGTATAACCTGTTTGATTATTGTTAGTCATTTTTACCGGAGTTCCAACGTATGCAGTTGATGGCATATAAAATCCTGCGGAAATGCTTGTTGGCAAAGCAAGAGTTATGGTATAATCTTCTGTTTCACCATAGTTAATAGTAACACATGAGGCACCTGCACTAAGGGCAGTACCATATTGATACTCACTTCTTATTCTCATACGAGTAGTTCCTGATTTGATGCCGGAACAACCTAATGTAAAGTTTCTGGTCTGCATATTGGTAACACCAGGTGTAAGATCCGCCCATCCTGTAGAAATAAATTCTCCGGCATCTGCGAAATCATAATCCTGATTCATATCTATCCAAACGCCAATTTTCACGGTATAAGTAGGGCCCGTGTTAAAAGTCATTGAATAATTAGAACCACCACTTAAGCTGAAGGATGGTGTAGACGAAATAAGAGTATAACCGCCGCCAGACGTGGCTGAGGTGTTACAAGCATCGTTTGCCTTGTTAAATAAAACGGTTGAGCCTTGCTGAACACGCACAGTACCAACATACATATTATAGTTGGAACAAGGGCCATAGTTTGTAGTGGCAGAACAATAAGGTGCTTGCGCATGGCTTTTGTTAAAGGCAGAAGAGCCCAATAAGCCCAGTAGGATTAGGAAAAATCCTAAAACTTTGTTTTTAAAAGTGAGTTTTTTTGTCATATACGTTAAAATTAAAAAATAAACTAATTGTTACAGACTTCAAACATATGAATTCTGTTGATATATTTGACCAATACAAAATAAAAGGTTGCATAATATGTAATTATGAACTTAACGTAAAAAGATAACTATTTAATTTTCAGATATTAAAAATTTTTAAATGACATAAAAATGATATTAAATCCTGCTCAAAATAAGGCTGTAGATTCAATTGAAGGCCCACTGATGACCATAGCCGGACCCGGAACCGGGAAAACACAACTTTTAAGTGCCCGGGTTGGAAGTATTTTAGAAAAAACGGATTTATTACCCGAAAATATTCTTTGCCTTACCTTTACCGATGCCGCTTCTGCGGCAATGCGAAAAAGGCTTATAAAATTTATGAGTGCCGATGCTCATCGTGTGCCTATTTTTACTTTCCATTCTTTTTGCCAGAAAGTAATTACTGATTATCAAAATGAAATGGAAATTTTATCGCTGGAACCTGTTTCAGATCTAGAAACTATCGAATTTTATAATAAAATAATTGACCAGTTTGAATTTGGAAACCCTTTAAAAAATTATAAAGTCCCTTACACCTATAGAAAAGATTTAAAAGAACTAAACCGGTTGCTGAAGCAAGAGCAGCTAACAAAAGTAACCATTGAAGAAAGTATTAAAAAATTAATAGATGAATTGCCTTCAAATGAAAGCATACTTTACAAAAGGGCTTATAAAGGATTTAAAGCTGGAAACATAAACCCTACCAAATATAAAGAAGCCTATGATAAGCTTGAAAAATTAAAATTCGCCATTCAGGCATGTTACGATTACCGCCAATTATTATCAGAAAATGGCCGCTATGATTTTGATGATATGATTATATGGGTTATTGATTTTTTAAAAAAGAATGAACATGCCTTGGTTCGCTATCAGGAACAATACCAATATATAATGGTAGATGAATATCAGGATACCAATAAAGCACAGAATGAACTAATGCTTTTGCTGGCCTCCTACTGGGACAGCCCCAATGTGATGGTGGTGGGTGATGATGATCAATCTATTTACAGGTTTCAGGGGGCTAATGTAGAAAACCTGCACGATTTTGAAAATCGGTTTACCCATGATTTGCAAAAAGTGGTACTGAGTGAAAACTACCGTTCATCGCAGTCCATATTGGATGCTGCCGGTTGGGTAATACATAAAAACACAACCCGATTAATAGCCGATAAAAAATTAGAATCAAAAAATCCCGAAATAAAATCAAACGAGCCTCCGTTGGTGGTGGAATGCACCAACCTAATGTATGAAGCAGCGTTTATAACAAACGAAATATTAAAAGCCAAAGCCGAAGGTATGCCACTTTCAGAAATGGCAGTTATTTATCGAAACCATGCTCAGGTAGATGTGTTAAAGGCTTACCTGGGGTTAAAAGGGATTCCTTATTATTTAAAAAAACGAACCGATATTTTAAACATTCCTTTTACTACCAATATTATTGAACTACTGTATTATATTGGTGATGAAAAAATAAAACCCTACTCAGGCGAACATCGGTTATTTAAAATTTTGCATTTTGATTTTTGGGAAATAGCCCCCGCCGATTTGGCTAAATTAGCGTTTTATTTAAAAGAGGAAAAACTGAAATGGCGTGATGCTATTAATGGAATAGAAGAAAATGAAAATTTAAAAAAAATAATTTCCAGCGAATCAGCAGTCAAAATTGCAAAATTAGCATCAGATATTGAATACTGGATTGGCAAAGCCTTTAATTTTACTCTACAACAATTGCTTGAAAAAGTGATAGCTAAAGGGGGAATTTTAAGTTATGTAATGCAATCTTCCAACAAACTATACTTGCTTCAGGCATTGCAAACATTTTTTGATTACCTGAAAGAAGAAACCCGAAAACGGACTAACCTTTCACTAGAAGGTTTTTTAAAAACTATAAAACTAATGCAAGACAATTCCATAGCATTGGAAGCCGAAGAAATTATTGAAAAAAGCGAAGGGGTAAATTTATTAACCGCCCATTCCAGCAAGGGTTTGGAATTTGAAATGGTGTTTGTAATAGGTTGCAATACCAAGTTGTGGGACAAAACCAAAGACCGGCTTCCATTCCATATTCGCGAAGTTATTGTTCCGGCCACTTCCAATTCATTGTTAGAAGAAAACCGACGCTTGTTTTACGTGGCCTGTACACGGGCCAAATCATACTTATCCATTATTTATAACACCACCGATTTGGATCTAAAAGATCAGCAAGAATCTGTTTTTGTAACCGAATTTTTAGAATCAGGGATTCCTCAAAAAATAAAAGCCCAAATAACGGATGAGCAAATTATGGAAATTCAAATTTCACTGTTTGGCGCCGATACAGATGACAAGGATTTTGAACCCATTGACAAAGATTTTTTAAATAAATTTACCGATAATTATGTGCTTAGTGCCACCCATTTGGATAATTATTTGGAATGCCCTATAAAATTTTATTATCGAAATTTATTACAAATCCCTTCGGCCAAAACCGGGCCATTAACCTTTGGAAATGGCATACACCGGGCTTTGGAATTGTTTTTTAAATCCATGCTTAAGCATCCCGAAAAACAATATCCGGGGTTGGATCAGTTGGTTTCGTGGTTCAGGTTCGATATGGATCGCCATGCCGATTCATTTACCCCTGAAGATTTTAGCCGGACTTTGGAATATGGGTCCGAAAAAGTATTACCCCAGCTTTATAATACCTTTTTGCCAGAATGGGAAGAAAACAAACATCGCGAGCCTGAAAAAAATCTGAAGGATATAGTGGTAAATAATGTGCCTATTAAAGGAAAATTAGATCAACTGGTTTTTCAGGATAATTATTCAGTAAACGTGATAGATTTTAAAACCGGAAAATTTAGCAGTGAAAAAAAGAAAACCCTAAAACCTCCGGTAATTGGTATTGACCCTGAAACGGCAAAGATGGAAGAACGTTATGGTGGAAACTATTGGCGGCAGGTAGCTTTTTATCATTTACTAATAAATAATGATAAGTTTCATAATTATAAAACCATATCGGGCGAAATGTTTTTTGTAGAACCCGATGCCAAAGGAAATTTTACAAGAGAAAAGATATTTATACAGCCTGAAGAATTTAAATTTATGGAGAATTTAATAGCCGATGTTTATGGAAAAATTAAAAACCACGAGTTTACAAAAGGCTGCGGCAAAAAAGACTGTGAGTGGTGTAATTTTAATATGTACTATTTGAACAGGCAGGTTTATAGTAGTGAGGGGCTAATGGAAGAAATGGCTGATTAAAAACTTTTCAGCATTACCCATTGTTTAATTTCTATAAAATATTAATTATGAACAATTTATTTAGAACGTTAATTGCAGGGTATGGTGCAAAAAAATTAGGTGGTGGATGTATTACTACCATTATTATTTTCATTATTATATACATGGCACTAGGACATTGTTAAATTTTATACCAATCATAACTACCATATTTTTATCATTTGTCAGTAGTTCTTTTCATTTAGTTGGGTTTTACCACAATTCATTTACCTTTGTAGAATAATTCTAAATAACGATGAACGCAACAGATTTAGTAAATGTATATGCCGAGGCTACTCCCAATCCGGGTAGTATGAAATTTGTGATAAACCGCATGATTTATCCTAACGAAAGCATGGATTACCGAAAAATAGAGGATGTGAAAAATAGCCCTTTGGCTTTGGAACTTTTCGGTTACCCTTTTGTAAAGGGCATTTTTATTATGAATAATTTTATAACCATTACCAAAGCCGCCGATTATGAATGGGTGGATGTAATACCGGAATTGCGCCAGTTTTTAAAAAATTATATGGAAGCAGGCAAAGTGGTGATGGAAAAAAAATTGGACCTAACCGAGGAAGAAGAAACTGAGGTGATAACAAAAATTAAAAAATTATTAGAGGACCACGTAAAACCAGCAGTTGAAATGGATGGTGGTGCCATAGATTTTAAAAAATTTGAACAGGGAGTGGTTACCGTTACCATGAAAGGTTCATGTAGTGGTTGCCCTTCATCTACCCTTACTCTAAAAGCGGGGATTGAAAACCTTTTGAAAAGAATGGTTCCTGAAGTGGAAGCTGTAGAGGCTGAGGCGGTTTAAAAGGTTAAAGTATAAAGGTTAAAGTTTAAAGGATATTGCTGCCGTAAGGTTTTTTTAAGCTTTAACCTTTCTACTTTAACATGATTCTTACCTTATCAAATGCACAATTCCTCTTTGAAAATTATTATCTCCTTTTGAGCAGTTTGATTTTACATTAAGACTCCAGATGTAAACCCCGTTCTGAGCAGGCTTATTTTCAAAATTTCCATCCCAGGCCTTCATGGGGTCATTTGTTTGGAAAAGTATCTGCCCCCATCGATCAAATACAAGAAAATTATAATAATTAAAGTTTCCTATATCCGAAACGGGTTTAAAAACATCATTCAAATTATCTTGCCCAGGGGTAAAGGCATTGGGCACCCAAACATCTCCAGCTCCTTTATACACCGTAACAACCACACTATCCGACGCTGTAAAATTGCACATTTTGTCGCGAATGGTTACTTTATAATGGCCAGAAATAGAGGCAAAAATGGAAGGACTAATAGATCCGGTATTCCATTGCACCCTATAATACAATGTATCCTTTATCCCTGTTCTTAATACCAGGGTATCATTTTCACATATTTCTCTGGTAGGTAATCCAATATCAATTTTTGGAGAATTTCGTTGGGTAATACCTATGGTGTCATTATTAATACAATTTGTATTCGATGCCCACAATCTATAGGCTCCTGGTTTATTAGCCCTTATTCGAATAAACGTATCGGTGGGAAGTAGGTTATTATTATAATACCAAACATATTTTAAGGCTGGTTCTTTGGCACTAATGATAAGGTCAATCGGACCGCATATTACCGTATCTTTTCCCAAATCAATTTTAGGTAATGGGTCTAATTGCAAAAAAACGGAATCCTTTTTTTTGCAACCTCCCCTGTCCACCTCTAACCAATATAATCCTGTTTTTGTGGCAGTAAGAGTTTCATTTGTTGACCCATCCGACCATAAATAACTATCAAAAACCCTGTTGGCTACTTTTAAGGTATCAGAAAAAGAGCTGCCACAAAATATCTTGTCCTTACCTATTGAAATATCATTCACCCCAGGAAATATTTTTTTATAATCAATAAAACTTCCGCAATCGGTAAATATTTCTACCTCATAGGTTCCAAAACTTGTAACTTTTATTTTTTGTACGGTATCATCGGCAATTACTATATTTCCTCCATTCATATCCGTACCTTTCCATTTTACCTTTCGCCCTGGATTTCCGGCATCCAATTCCAAATCAAAATCTTCCTTGCAAATAAATGTATCTCTTCCCAAACTGGTTTTGTGCTGAAAACTTCCGGCTTCAATAAAAACATAAGAATCAAGCAAGGGGTCACCTACATCGGCTATTGCAAGTTTTATAGTGTAAGTTTTACAA
>JBJXDS010000176.1:0-8722 GCA_046154525.1 Bacteroidia bacterium | reverse complement strand
CCTTTCACCAATCCTTTCCATATCCGGCTGAAAAACCCAGGACCGGATGGAGGTGTATAATGGGTATCTAATGTTTTATAAAAACTTAAATGGATGGTGCTAAACGAAACCTGACTTTCCAAATATTTTACCCGTCCTTGTGCGGCTTCGGTTTCTTCTCGTATCACCCTCAATTTTTCCTCAACTTCCAGTATGTCGGTAATTTTATTGGCCTTGTTTAGTATTTCTAAATACCGTTTTTCTACCGCTTTTTTGGCTTCTATCCTTGCAGTAAGGTCGGCATATTCTTCACCTACATCCTTAACTTCTATTCGTTTGCTATCAGTTTTTATTCCTTCGGATATTAAGCCTTCCATCAAAATGTCGAAGGCTTTGACAGGAATCCGGATGGTTAGTTCGTTCGAAATTCGATAGGTTTCGTTCGATTCGGTTTCATTGCCCAAATATCCACCATTTTTTAAAACCAGGTCTTTTATTTTTTTACGGCTTTCTTTATAGTTTTCTACTTCAAGGGTTAAGTAACCATTTTTTATGAGTTTGAGAGAAGTGGCAGTAAGGTCATCTTTGGTTTTGCTTTCCGGTTCAGGTGTTGATCCGGCAGCAGCGTCATTTGCAACAGTAGTTGTAAAACTGAATTCCGTTTCTTTTCCCGATTCTGATTTAAAAGCACCATCATCAGTAGCGTCTTCAACTGCAGCCAACCCAGCGACAGGAGCTTCTGCTTCGGCAACTGCCGGGGCTGCTGCTTCCAAAGGTTTATCCTCATTTGAAACATCTTGAGATTGGCTTTCAGCCGAGCGGTTATTGCATGAAAAAAGAAAGCAGACGGCAATTGATAAACAAAGGTTCTTCATAGTTTTTATTTTATAACTTTTTAAATACCATTAGAACGCCAAAAGTAAAAGAATGGTATCTGAAAAAACAAATACCTAATACTTACTCAGTTTATCAGCCATTTGAATGGCTTTATAGGCATTAACCACGCCGCCCGAAATACATATTTTTTTAAGTTTTGTAATTTTTTTTCCTCCTGGCAAATAAACTTTCCCTTTTACTTTGGTTGTCGATTTCATCAAAATCATACGAACTTGGGCCGCTGTTAAATCAGGAAAATACGAGCGGATAAGGGCTGCTACCCCTGCAGTGCAAGGCGAGGCCATACTTGTTCCGTCGAACGACGCATATTTTGAACCCGGAATGGTGGAATAAATAGCTACACCTGGAGCAAATACATCCACATTTATTTTTCCGTAATTTGAAAAAACAGCCAGTCTGCCTTTTTTATCTACCCAGGATGATGCACCTACTTCTACCCAATTGGAAGCCCTCGTTTTATCAGTGGCTATATTGGGATTAGGGTAATTTATATTTATATCTATATCCTTGGCATCATTTCCGGCACCGTGCACAAGCAATACATCTTTCGATTCGGCATATTTCACAGCTTCATCCACAATAGCTTTGTTCCATGGAAATGCCTTTCCAAAACTCATATTTATCACCTTGGCACCATTATCTACCGCGTATCGTATGGCATTGGCCACATCCTTATCACGCTCATCACCATCGGGCACACACCTTACCGACATTATTTTAGCATTATTGGCCACCCCTTTTACCCCCAAATTATTATCACGCTGGGCAGCTATTATTCCTGCCACATGGGTACCATGAGAAGCATCGGGTCCAGTTACGTCATTGTTTCCATAATACTTTTCATTTTGGTCCTCATAATTATCACCTACAATTAATCTTGAATTAAAATCAATATTGTAGGCATAATTGGCTTCTTTATCGTAGTGGTCATAGGCGCCTTTTGTGTTGGCTTTTATGTCACTATATTTTTCACCTGCTTGCAGGTAGGTTATTATTCGCTGCACAATATCAGCCTCTTTTGAGTTGACAGGTTTATAATTTTTTAAATCTTCAGCTGTGATGTTTTCACCTTTACCAATCGCTTTTTCAATGTTTTCAAAACGTTTCATGGCTTTTGATAAATCCTCAAAACGCTGCTTGGCCAAGGTGCTCTTTTGCAAAAAATCAACTTTCAATTTTAAAAAATCAAGGTATCCTTCTTTTTCCTCTGCCGTCATGGTGGCTTCAGTCATGTTTTCATATTTCTCCTTAAGTTTTTTATAAACCCGGGTAAGTTCATACGAATCTACACTTACATTTTTTCCATCTTTGCCACCAATAAAATTCCAACCATATATATCATCTACATAGCCGTTTTTATCGTCATCTATTCCATTGCCAGGTATTTCATCATCATTAATCCACATCACGTTTTTCAGATCTTCATGGTCTTCATCTACTCCACTGTCCAATACACCTACAATCACCGTTACCGATGTTTTATCTTGCAATAATTGGGAATACGCTTTTTCAGTACTTACCCCCAATACTTTATTACTTTTTTTATCAAGGTTAAACCAGTTTTCTGGCGCTTGTTGCCCAGCTACTAAACCTGAGGTAGCCATAAGCACTAAAGACCAAATAAATTTTTTATTAAACATAACTTTCTTTTGAGATTTCAAAAATGATTATATAATTGAAATAAATAGCCATGGTTTAGATTAATATTATAAAATTCACTATCAAAAAGAAAAACTATGCCCTAAATATTACGAATATAATTTAATCCATTCATTGAGCGAGGCCTAAGTATAATTTGCTTTAAGTAGCCTAAAATCCTTGTTTTTATAATGAACCTGAAATTACTCTAAAGTAGCGTCGTAAAACTATCTCTTTTAAATTTAAGACATTTATACTCTCTAAATCAAATTTTGAGTAAAGAGATAAATTAATTGGAATGGTTGTCACTTATTTTTCAATATCCATAAATTAATATGAGGTACTTTTATTAATATCTTTACATTTGTCTTTTAAATTCAAACGTTATGAAAAATAAATTATTTTTAAAATCAGGATTATTTTTGGGTTTGGTATTTGCATTTACTTCCATTTTAAGTTTAATAAATTGCAAAAAAGAAAGTAGCAATGCGAGTTGTCCCAACAAAAATTTAACATGCACAGTTGATGGCAATCCTTTTCAGTCCTGTGTTATCACCGTGGTTAATTATCCGACTTATGCCTGGGTGCAAGCTCAGGGCGATGACAATAAAAGCTCAATACATTTATATATACCCTTAAAAACAGGAACGTTTGACCTTGGGGGAACAAGCGCCTTTAGTGCACAATATTGGCAAGGGCCTGTACTTTCTAATGTTTCATACCTTACCGATACAATACATAAAGGTACTGTAACCCTAACAAAATACGATGCCACTAATAAATTGATGTCGGGTACCTTTAGTTTCGACGCTCATCAATATATGCCTAAAGGGACGGCTCAAAAAAACGTAACAGCCGGAGTATTTACAGATGTAAACTGGTAGCAAAATCTTTTCCCTGGCACCGTATTTTTTTACAGCTATAACAAACCCAAAATCTATTCCATAAAAATTTGGGTTATTTTTGCAACCCATGCCTTCCCAACTAAAAGTTTACAATACACTATCTGGCCACCTTGAATATTTTGAACCAATAAATCAGCCATTTGTAGGCTTGTATCTTTGTGGACCTACTGTATACGGGTATCCTCATTTGGGTCATGCCCGAGGTCCAATTGTATTTGATGTTATCCATCGATATTTAATTTACCTGGGATATAAAGTAAGATTTGTGCGAAACATTACCGATGTGGGTCATTTGGTTAATGATGCCGATGAAGGGGAAGACAAAATAGCCAAACGGGCTAAAGTTGAACAACTGGAGCCTATGGAAATTGCTCAGCATTATACCGATTCGTATCATTATTGCATTGATAAATTAAATGTAAAACGGCCTTCCATTGAACCTCGTGCATCAGGTCATATCATTGAACAAATAGAAATGATAAAACATATAATCGAAAATGGGTTTGCTTATGAAGTGAACGGTTCGGTTTATTTTGATGTACTTAAATATGCAGAAAACCATGATTATGGAAAATTATCGGGTCGAATATTGGAAGACTTAATGGCCGGGGCTGGTGAAGCCCGCCGAGAATTGGAAGGCCAGGAGGAAAAGAAAAACCCCAACGATTTTGCGCTTTGGAAAAATGCATCCGAAGAACATATAATGCAATGGCCCTCGCCATGGGGACAAGGTTTTCCGGGCTGGCATATTGAGTGCAGTGCCATGAGTGCTAAATATTTGGGCAAAATATTTGATATACACGGTGGCGGTATGGACCTTCTTTTTCCGCACCACGAAAGTGAAATAGCCCAAAGTACGGCTTGCCACAGTTCCAACCCTGCTAAATACTGGATACACCACAATATGGTAACTATCAACGGGCAAAAAATGGCCAAGAGTTTGAATAACGGGGTGATGATTACCGAACTTTTTGAAGGCAAACATCCATTGCTGGAGCAAGCCTACAGCCCTATGACGTTGAAATTTTTTATCCTTCAGGCCCACTACCGCAGCACACTTGATTTTAGCAACGATGCCCTTAAAGCAGCCGAAAAAGGATTGCAACGCCTAATGAATGCTGTGGCTTTGGTTCAAAATTTAAAACCGGGCGAAACCTCCACAATGGACGTAAATACCTTAAAAGAAAATGTACTGGTTGCATTGAACGAAGATTTTAATACTCCTATTGCCATGGCTCAATTGTTTGAAGCTGCCAATTGGATAAATAAAATAAACGATGGCATTGCGCATATTTCAGACATGGATTTGGAAATTCTTAAATCTTTTATAAATACTATTGTTTATGATGTTTTGGGTTTAACCAATGAGCAAAATAATGAGGCCACACATTTAATAGACCCCTTGGTACAAATTTTGATAACTATGCGGAATGAAGCAAAAACAGAAAAAGATTTTAAAAAAGCGGATGAAATACGTGATAAATTATTGCAAGCCGGATTTGAAATAAAGGATGGGAAAGCTGGAACCGCTTATACCATTAATAAAAATTAACAGCAGTGAATCGAAACTATAAAGTGTAAGTTCAAAAACCGAGGACTCACATAAAATTTTCCAATACTTCCAAGTTTTAAATTAAAAACCCAAAACCCATTTTAATTTTTCCCCTCTGAAACAAACCACACTTTTTGTCCATCTTGCTTTGTTTACTGTGGCTCTGCTATACGGAGCCACATTTACCATTGCCAAAGAAATAATGCCAAACTGGTTGCAATCGGAGGCCTTTGTAAGTATGCGTATAGTAATTTCAGGGCTTATATTTCTTATAATTCAATTGGTTTTTATCCATGAAAAAATTACCGACCGCAAAGATTTAAAGTTGGTTTTTATTTGTACCATTTTTGGCACCTTATTCAATATGCTTTTATTTTTCAAAGGACTGAGTTATACCCACAGAATTAACGGGGCAGTGCTTATAATGTTTACTCCCATTTTTACAGCTATTATTTCGAGCATGGTTTTAAAAGAAGGATTTAGTTTTTTAAGAATTGCCGGGTTTGTGATTGCTACCTTGGGAGGATTTTTTTTTATTGGTGGTTCTGGGCTTAACTTTGGCAAAGAAACCGTTTGGGGCGACCTAATGGTGACTGCAAACGCCATATTGTATTCGGTCTATTTGGTAAAAGTAAAATCGCTAATGCGAAAATATAACCCTCTAACGGTTTCTACCTATACGTTTGCTATGGGCGGTATTATGGTTTTACCATTTGGGTTTAATCAGTTAACCACAACAAATTTTTCAGAATTCCCAACTTCCATATGGGTGGGAATAGGGTTTGTAATTATAGGGACCACGTTTTTCACTTATTTATTAAATGCCTGGGCATTGAAACATGCCAGCCCATCGCTGGTGGGCTCGTATATATATTTACAACCTATATTGGCCACTATTATTGCTGTTTTAGCCGGAAAGGAAATGCTTACCCTCGAAAAAGTTATTTTTGCGGTGTTAATTTTTACAGGGGTCTTTTTAGTGAATCAATCAAAAAAACAAAATGCTTAGATCAATGACCGGCTATGGCAGTGCCGAATCTGCCACCGATAAATACCTCTTTAAAGTAGAATTGAAATCGCTTAACGGCAAGTTTATGGAACTTAACTTAAGGCTGCCAAAACTATTTAGCGATAAGGAAATAATTTTGCGAAACCATTTGGGATTAAAATTTGTGAGGGGCTCGGTGAATGTTTTTATTAATGTAGAAAAACAAAAAGGTACAGAACCAGAGCCTATCTCCATTAATAAACCTTTAGCTATAGAATTTTATAATTCATGGAAAGAACTGGCTGATAATTTAGGCGCCGATTCCAAAGATATTTTTCGATCCCTGATGATGATGCCTGAATTGGTAAAAATAGATGAAATAGGCTATGAAGACTTAGATTGGGAACAATTGTTAGCCACCTTTGAAAAGGCTTTTGCCAATTTAGACACCTTTAGAAAAGAAGAAGGAAAAGCCTTGCAGGCATTATTAACTAATCATTGCCTGGCCCTGGAAGAACTAATACCGGAAGTAGAGGAATTTGAGCTGGAACGCCTGGAAATAACCAAACTCCGACTTCAAAAAAACTTGAATGAATTGATGGGAAAAGAAGGGTTTGATAAAAACCGATTTGAACAGGAATTGGTTTATTATTTGGAAAAATTAGATATTACAGAAGAAAAAAACAGGTTAATATCTCATTGCCGCCATTTTTTGGATACCCTTAAAGAAGAACAAAGTGGACGAAAACTAAATTTTATAGCTCAGGAAATTGGCCGTGAAATAAACACCATGGGCTCCAAGGCTAGCCATGCAGGTATGCAAAAAGCGGTAGTAAAAATGAAGGAAGAATTGGAAAAAATAAAGGAACAGGTATTAAATGTTTTGTAAAATATCCCCTGCCATTGTTTTAAACCAAGGGTATTAAACAATATTATTTGGAAAAGTTAGTCATATTTTCAGCCCCATCGGGCTCTGGTAAAACCACCGTAGTTCAACACCTTTTAAATGAGATGAAGGATGAATTAGGGTTTTCGGTTTCGGCCACCACCCGAAAAAAAAGACCAAATGAAACCGAAGGCAAGGATTATTATTTTTTGGAAGAAGATGTTTTTAGGCAAAAGTTAGATGAGGGTAAGTTTTTGGAGTTCGAGGAAGTGTATAATGGACTTTATTATGGAACCTTGTTTACGGAAGTAAAGCGGGTTTGGGAACAAGGAAAAGCCATCGTTTTTGATGTAGATGTTAAAGGTGGTTTGAATATTAAAAAACAATTTGGCAATAAAGCCCTTGCTGTATTTTTAAGACCACCTTCGTTAGAAATATTAATGGAAAGGCTAAGGAAAAGGGACACCGAAGTAGAACACCATTTACAAGAACGAATAGATAAAGCCAACTATGAACTAGAATTTGAAAAGGAGTTTGATATTGTAATTATAAACGATGATTTAAATGTTACGCTATCGGAAGCTGAAAGAATTGTAAAACAATTTTTGCTAAAATCGTAAAACATTTTGTGTAGGTTAAATTAAAACTATATATTTGTTAGCTTCTGTCTTTTTAAACATCCAACCAATGAAACGACCATGGGAACATGGCTGGCGCCAGCCGCTTTTTTAAACTGGTCGTTGCATATGGCTTTAAAATAAATGACAGAAAATTACATATGAAAATAGGTCTTTATTTCGGGTCGTTCAACCCCATTCACAATGGTCATTTGATTATTGCACAATTTATGCTAAATCAGGCAGGGCTTGACGAAGTTTGGTTTGTAGTTTCCCCGCAAAACCCTTTAAAGTCACCTAAGGATTTGTTTCCTGAAACCGACAGGTTGCATATGGTAAAGCTGGCCGTAGGCAAACATGCCAAAATAAAAAATTGTGATATAGAATTCTCTTTGCCACGTCCGTCTTACACTTCTAATACCTTAAAAGCTTTAGCTGAAAAATATCCCCTTTACGAATTTGAATTAATAATGGGAACCGATACCCTTCAGCACTTGGACAAATGGAAAGATTACGAACACATTTTAATGAATTATAAAATTCTTACATATCAGCGCGAAGGGTCGTTAGGTGGTGAATTTGCCAAAAATCAAAAAGTAAAAATGTACAAAGCCCCGGCTATCCAATTATCTTCTACTTATATTAGAGGATTATTAAGAATGAACAAATCTGTGCGATACCTTATGCCAGATGCTGTTCATGAGTACATTGTTTCTATCAATTCTGTGCAGGATATGGTATCAGCCTAGGATTTAGGTGGCTCCCAAAGTTCTAGTTTTTGGCCATCAGGATCCATAATCCAGGCAAATTTTCCAAATTCATCTTCTGTCATTTCTCCTATTATTTCTATTCCTTCTTTTTTTAATTGGGCCATTAGCGCCAAAAGATCATCAACCCTATAATTTATCATATATGGTTTTTCGGAAGGTTCAAAATAGGTGGTTTCTTTTTTAAAAGGGCTCCAGGCCGAATAGCCTGTTATCTCCGGATGATCATTATCACGCCAAAAAAACTGTGCCCCCCAGCTTTCTGATTCAATTCCTAAATGGGTTTTATACCATTCCCTCGTTTTTTGAGGATCTTCAGTTTTAAAAAAAATGCCCCCTAATCCTGTTACCTTTTTCATTTACAATTACAGTGTTTTTTATCAATATAAATTTTATCATGGCCTTTGCCCTTTAAATAATAGCACCCCCCCTCTTTTCCTTTGTAAATATTTCTACCTTTATACTTACCACAGGGTTTGTGTTTATCAGTCAT
>JBJXDS010000175.1:0-3283 GCA_046154525.1 Bacteroidia bacterium | reverse complement strand
TTCTTTATCAGGAATTTGCCACAGGGTGATAATCATATTTTTCACTCCTGCACTTTTAAAACCGCGTTGCATGCCGTAAACTCCCTCCGAACCCTGAATATCGCCCAATCCTGTTTCACAAGCACTTAATACAACCAATTCGGTTTTTGATAAATCCAATTGCGATATTTCATAAGCCGTTAATATTCCATCATCCCTCCCGGGAACGTCAATATTCTCTTTCCATTTTAAATTTCCTCCGGCCAATATCAGACCTGAGCGGAACATAGGGTCTTCTATCAGATTAAACGAAGCAGATTGGTCGTTATCATCTTTTTTCCTGGCCGTTTCCAAAGGCAGGTAAAAGCCATGAGTAGCAAGATGCAATATTGTTGGAGAATTTCCACCCATTTCTTTAAATTTTTCTTCACAGGCTTCTATCTCTTTATAGGAAATAGCACTCACTTTAGCTGCTTTAATGGTGGCCAACAAATTATTAATTTCACTTAGGGTTCCGGGCAAGTATCCCCACGTACCACCCCGTTTTGCACCGACTGTCAATGGTAAATTTTCTTTTGGAGTTTCATCCGGAGATACTTTTTTAGCATTTTTGGCAAACGATTTACTGTCGGTATCGTAGGTTATTCCTCCCATTAATATAGCATCAGTTACTGAAGTTCCCGGCTGGGATTGAGCAACAGTTTTAGTACTTCCCAACTGCACCAGTTCATACTTTTGACACAGCTTTATTGTATCATTCGGCATTGGAATAGCTGCAAAAGCTATGCGGTGAAGCATACCGGCAGGGGCAAAATAAATTTTTGAAACGCCTTTCAAGTATGGTTCCAATTTTTGCCAAACCAAATTGTAAATGCTGTCGCCATAGCTTATTTTTTTTGAATTGGTGGTTTTAGCCCCACGGGTGGCGTATAAATTATTTTCTGAAGTAGTTTTAAACAGGCGTTCCATTTGTTTTTCCTCAAACATAAAAACAGCCTGTGGATTGGGATTGGCAGGGGTTAAAATAAATGCCATATACATAAAACTATCGCTCCAGCCATCTTTACCGTAGTATTGAAATTTGGTAAATTCTATCGAGGCCTCATTTGATTTTAATGATTTTGCAATGTCTGAACTTTTAGTTTTGGTGCTTTGTTCAAACTGGCGGTATTCGGCTGATAGCTGTGAAAGTTTTTGTTCTATGGCTTTGGTTTCAGCTACTTTTTCCGACAAATTGGCGACTTGTTCTTGTAAGGGTTTGGAGTATTGCTGAGCCAAATAAGTTTTTAAAGCTTTCCATTCCTGCACCAATTCCTGAGTTTTTAAATCTTTACTTTCATATAAAGCCTTCATAGATTTGGAAGTTTCATTTAACGATAATCCTTTGAGAAATAGCTCGGCATCATAAGCATTTGTAAAATTTTTATTTTCTAAACCGGAAGTGTAAAGAACCGAATAATAAATTTCAAAATCGCCAATAACTCGTTTTATGAATTTGGTTTTTTGATCCTCGGTTAGGGTAATTAAATTATTCGATATTTGATTTGTTGTTAAATCCGTGACTTGTTTTAACAAAGACAATGAGGTTTTATAATCCCCTAAATGGGAATATAATGTTCCTAAATTGCTTAGTGAACCAATATAGTCATCCGAATTTTCGCCCAGTGTTTTTTTTCTGATTTCGGCCGCTTTTAAATATAAAGGAAGAGCCTCTTTATAATAACCATTCACTTTATATAAGTGCCCCAGATTGTTTAAGGCGTTGGCATACTGCGGATGGTTTTCTCCTTGTGACTTTTTCCTGATTTTAACCTCCTCCTCCAGTAATTTTAAAGCTTCCTTATCGCGGCCTAAATCATCATAAATAGAAGCTAAATTACTTAGGCCAGTGGCATAAGATGGATGTTCTTCCCCTTCCACTTCTTTTGTTATTTTTAGTGATTGAAGCATGTAGGGTAAAGCTTTTTCTGCATCACCCATGGCATCGTATGCATTGGCAATATTATTAAGAGAGAGAGCAACATCCGTATGATTTTCACCAAATATTTTTTTTCGTATTTCCAATGCTTTTTCATGTATAGCAATGGCAGCTTTATAATCGCCAATGGAAGTATAAAAACTTGCTATATTATTTAATGATGATGCATAGTTTGGATGATTTTCACCCAAAACGCGTTTTCTTATTTCAAGAGCTTTTTCATGATATTCCAGGGCCAACTTGTAATTACTGTTAAGGTTATATTGGTATGCAATGTTGCTCAAAGAAGAAGCATAGTCGGGATGGTCTTCGCCAAGAATTTTCTTTCTGATTTCCATGGCTTCCATATAATATTCCAAAGCTTTTTCTTTATCCCCCATATCACTGTAGACTGCTGCAAGATTATTAAGGTTTGTGGCATAATTTGGATGATTTTGGCCAATGGATTTTTTTTGAATTGAAATAATTTCTTTATATAAATCAAGAGCCTTTTTGTATTCGGCCATATCATTGTATAATGTGGCCATATTACCAAGAGTAAGTATTACATCCTCATGCGTTTCTCCAAATTCCTTTTTTCTGATTTCCAGGGTTTTTTTATAAAGAGCCAAAGCTTCATCGTATTTACCCATATCCTGCATCAGACTGGCATAATTTTCCAAGCCGGTAGCGTATACAGGGCTTTTTTCTCCATAAACCTTTTTGTAAATTTCAACTGCTTCTTTCTGATATTTTTCGGCGTCTTTATAATTTCCCATATCCTGAAATATGGTTGCCATATTATTTAAAGAACTTGCATAGTCGGGATGTTCAGTACCTAAAGCAGTTTTTCTAATGGCCATTGATTTTTCAAATAACTGCAAAGCTTTTTTGTGATCGCCGATATCCTGATATAGCATGGCTAAATTGTTCATGCTAGTTGCATATTCCGGGTGGGTTTCACCTACAACTATTTTTGAAATTTCAAGCGATTGGTCATACGATTTTATGGCATCGGGATACAACGCCATGGCCTGATAAGCCCCGGCTATATTATTAAGTGTGATAGCGTAATCCATATTTTCTTCACCTATCAATTTTTTATAAATTAATAATACCTCCCGGTACAAAGCAATTGCCTCTTCGTTATTACCCATTTGACTATAAGCCAAAGCCAGCCCATTAAGGCATAAGGCATATTTGGGGTCATTTTTACCAACTAATTTTTTCCGTATTTCTTTCGATTCTTCATAGTATAAAATTGATTTTTGATAATCGGCCAGCAACCTATACACATTTCCAATATTATTAAGGTTGATACTATAATCCATATTATCCTTGCCATTG
>JBJXDS010000174.1:0-7390 GCA_046154525.1 Bacteroidia bacterium | reverse complement strand
CCGCAGTATTATTCGATTCCATAGGTAATCACAATGTGGTTTTAAAAATTATAACCAAAAAAGGCTGTACCGATTCTGTTAAAAAAACAATTACGATCAATCCGGTTCCTATTGTTTCATTCACGGTTAATAATTACTGCCCTTACGATACGATTAAAGTTAATAGTTCAAGCACAGTGGCCAGAGGAACCATTAAAAATAATACATGGAGAATAGACGGAGTTTATAATTCTAAACTGGCAGGCATTGTTGTGCCACCTATAAAAGAAGGTAATTATACTATAAATTTAATTGTTCAGTCCGATTCATTGTGTATGGATAGTTTGCAAAAACCATTTACAGTCTATCCCGGTATTATTATAAAATCTCTTTTTTCAAAAGAGTGTGAAAGTGATACAATGAATTATAGCGATGTTTCTATTCAGGGCAACGCCAAAATAGCTGGCAGAGTAATGTCAAATATGGCAGGCTGGTTCCCCGACAGCACCGCCTCATTCCCTGTAAATTCAAAAGGCATCTTTAATTACCGGGTTCATATCGGTACAACCAATGGCTGTGATTATATAAAAGATTCGGTATATGAAGTTCTTGAAAGACCAAAAGCTGATTTCAGTTCCAACTCGCCATGTAATGATAATTTTGTAACATTTATTGATAAATCCTTAGCAGGATCTAAAGCAACTATTACCTCTACCCAATGGTTTGAAAATAATTTACCAATAAGCTCAGCCAGTTCATTCTCAAAACGATTTGCAACCTCGGGTTTAAAATCAATTCGTTTATTGGTTCAAAATAGTTTTGGATGCAGTGATTCTGTAAAAATTCCAACCATAATTAGTCCGCTTAATTATGCTGATTTTAATTTTAAGGATGCCTGTCCCGATGATACGGTTAAGGTAGATTTCATAGGATTTACAGGCAGTAATTCAATTACAACCTACAATTTAAAATGGGGTGATGGAAAAACGGCCAACAGTTTGCCTGCTAGCAATATTTACAAAACCTCTGGTAACTATAATATTCAATTGTCTATATCCACGTTACCTGGCTGCACCTACGATACCTTTAAAACCATAAAAATATTTTCGAAACCAAAATCTGATTTTGATTTTTACCCCCAATATCCTGATGTTAAAAACCCTGCAGTAACCCTAACCGACAAATCCTCTGGAGCACTAAAATGGTTTTATACCTTTGGTGATGGAAACTCCTCTCTTGTTCAAAACCCCATTTATTCGTATAAAGATTCGGGCGAATATTTCATCAGGCAATTGGTCGAAAATAAATTTGGGTGCAAAGACTCAAGCTCTAAAAGGGTCTATGTCAATTTTATTTTGTTCACACATATTCCCAATGCGTTTTCTCCCGGTACCGATGATATAAACCCATTGTTTGCGCCAAGCGGATTAGGAATAAAAGATTATAAACTAACTATCTTTAATCGATGGGGCGAAAAAATTTATGATCCAGGTTGGGGAAGAAATGCTTGGGATGGAATTTATAAAAACGAATTGGTGCAATCAGGTTTTTACCCCTACTATATCGAAATTATAGATTTTGGAAACATAAGGCATAGCTATCATGGGGTGGTTTCGGTTATCAGATAGTTCTAAGTTCAATGTGCTAAGTTCTATGTATTTGTGGTCTATAGAACTTCGCACATTGAACTTAGAATTTTTTAAAAAAAGTCTTATGAAAAATTGAAAGGTAATTCTATATTTGCACCACCAAAAAAATAAGCGAAAGTAGCTCAGTTGGTAGAGCACGACCTTGCCAAGGTCGGGGTCGCGAGTTCGAGTCTCGTCTTTCGCTCCACACAAAAGCCGTCATACAAAAGGTGGCTTTTTTTGTAAGTAAATCTTAGTGCTTGCAACATCCAATCTTAAGTTACCCGGGTGGTGGAATCGGTAGACACGCAGGACTTAAAATCCTGTGGCTTTGCGGCTGTACGGGTTCAAGTCCCGTCCCGGGTACAAATTATAAATCTTAAGTTTTGAATGTGTCGTTGAAAGCGATTCAAAAAATCTAAATTTCTAAAGTAATAGCCACCGGGCAATGGTCGGAAGCCACTATTTTATCGGTAACGCCTGTAAACCGTGGGTCGGTTGCTTTTTTGGCCTTAGGTGATAAACCATTTCTAACAATTATAGGCTTAACCGTTTTATTTTTTTGAGCCAAAGTTTTACTTAAAAATAAGTAATCTATCTGTTTGTACTTTTCAGCTTCTTTTACTTTGCTTGTGTCCCAAAAATGGGTCCAACGCTCAGTCTTTGGTAAACGATCTAAAACATTTTCCATAAACCCTGATTTAAGCAAAAGGTCTAAGCCAGTATGGGCGTCGGGATAATCATTTAAATCACCCATCATTATCCAGTTATGCTTTTCGGGTTGATTATTGAATCTTTTATTAAGAATATCAACAACGGCTTTGGATTGCTTTTCACGTTTGGGTTTTGTAGCTGCCCTGCTTTTTACCGGGTCGTTTTCACCCATTTCCATCATGCTTTTAAAATGATTTACAAAAAGGGTTAAAGGTTTCCCGCTTATTTCAAAATCTACCTCCAGACAATCGCGGCTAAATACATTTTTTTTATCTGTTCCTTTTAAAAACTGATTGGTTCTAACATTGGTAAATGGAATTTTACTAATCAAGGCTACATCAATAAGCCGCATATCATTTCCATCAATAAGTATTTGGTAGTGGTAGCCTTTATTTTTTAAAAAATTGGAAACAAATGATTTGAGAGTTTCCAAATTCTCCACCTCTTGCAGGGCAATAATATCAGCATTGGTAGCTAATATAGCTTGTGCCGTAAGTTTCTTTTCCTCATCAATTATTCTGGTAAAGAATTTTTCATTAAGCAAAACTCCTTCGTTTATTAGCTGCTCATTGGCTTTTTTAATAGTTTCGGGTTTGGCTTTGGTAGTAAATTTATACCTTCGAAACAAGTTTTCACAATTAAATGTGGCTATGGTTACTTTGGTCATGTTTGGTGGTCTTTTAAATTATTTTATCCCAATTAAATGCAACACCTATATCCCATTTATCTGCCCTAAAGTTTACATGGCTGCAAATCCCCTTGAATGCCTTTGCTTCGGTATCTTTAAATAATTCGTAACGTTTGGTTTGGGGCAAAAACGTGTATGGTAAATTATATTTGGTACACAAAAATTTTAAAAGCAGTTTTAAGCTTTTATACTGAGCTAAGGTATAGCTGGCAAAATATTCGAAGCCACGATAGTTGGGTATTTTATGATAATTACCAGTTTCGGCCAGGGTGCAATACACATCGCTATTGCTATAGGTAGATACCAAATTAGTACCTATTTTTTTTAAAGGCCCAATATTTGAAAGCTCAATACCGATGGATTTTCCGCTCATTTCTGTATTTCCTCCCACCGCATTTTTACCCAAATGATACGACCAATATTTGGATGACCATAAATTATAAATATCACCATTTCGGGCAATTACAAATGGAACTGAAACGTGATTTCCGGGCTGAGTAAGGGTAGAAATATCCCCTTTTAAATAACCTGCTGTAAAATGCAACACTATTTTATCTTTGGGTATTATTTCTTCAAAATAAAACGACTTGTCTTTGTTCTCCCTCACGCAATCCATCAATTTCAATTTTTCGGTTGATCCGGCTACATTTACTGAGATTTCTTTTAAACTGAATTTCTTACCTAAAGCATCTATTCCTGTTGATTTAAAACTGGCTTCAAGGGCTGGGATACTTGTTGCTTTCATAAATAATATTGAAGTTAATTTTTATATTTTATCCAAACCTATTAATTTTTTTTTTAATAAAAAAGTGGTGTAGAATAATTGCCCCAAATAAAAATAGAATTCATAGTTGTACCATTAAAATTTGAAACGAATGTTAGAATTAAAATTATATTTTTTGGTGGCAAAAAATGAAATTTGTAACTATAAAACTTTTTAGTACGTTTGATATAAATTTAAACGTATTGCCATGAACTGGAATTTTAAAATTTTAGTATTTGTCATTTTATTTTTTGGAACAATTAAGAATGCCAACAGTCAAGGTTGCAGCGGTTTTAATTTTAAAAAAGAATCGGAAATAGCTTCGGCATGTGCAGGTATAGCCATGACTATGATGCATGATGCCAATGGTAAAGCCTATTTGTACGTGGCTAATAAAGAGGCCGGACTTAAAATTTATGATATAAGTACTGTCGCTTCACCAAGTTTGGTCAAAACAATTCCAATCACATCCTTAGGGAATATGGATGTAATGAACCTTACTCAAAGTGGTAATTTTTTATACCTGGCTTTGGGAAATCACTTTAATACCAACCAGAATGCAGGAATGGCCATAATTGATGTAACAAAACCAGCAGAAGCCTCTGTTACTGATTATTGGGAGTTAGCTTCATCGGGAGGTGGGGCTGGAGTTATTAAAGTAGACGGAATTTATGCCTATCTGGGAGCCATGAAATACGGCTTGATGATTTTAAACATTGTAGAAAAAAATAATATCCAGTTGGTTTCAAAATTTGTACCTGATATTAATTACCCAACCAAAAACCCAAACCCTGATTTATACAACGCACGTGGAATGGAAGTTAAAAATAATATTGTTTATTTATGCTACGATGCCGGTGGAATAAGAATTATTAATGTAACTGACAAAACCAAACCGAAAGAAACAGGGCATTATTCAAACCCTGCCTTGAATGGGAAACCCAGAGCTTACAATAATTTGGTATTGGATGATTCTTTGCTTTATATAGCCGTTGACTATTGCGGTCTCGAAGTATTAAACGTTAAAGATACAGCTAGTATTAAGCTGAGAGGGAGATGGAATCCCTATAACTGCCCAACTAATAATTGGTTTACCAGTCCGGTTCACGCCAATGAAATACAGTATAATAAAGATTGCAAAACTTTATTTGTATCCACCGGTAAAAGCGATATGATGGTTTTGGACATTTCTAACCCCACCAAACCTGATTCTTGTAATTTTTACGGCGGTGTTGCTAATGATATGGGAACCTGGGGAGTTGGTTTGTATCAAAATCAAATTTATTTATCCTATATCTGTTCTATTATTCCCTTTTCATCTAACTGGACAGGTGTTAAAATTTTAACCTACACCCCTTGCAAGGCTTCTACCAAAAAATATGTTAATCCCGGAATAGATCTTTACCCCAATCCTTCAAAAAACAGGTTAACCATTCAATCGGGTTTTGATTTAACAAAATCAAAAATATTAATAACCAATTCTGTTGGTCAATTCGTCAATTCTGATGTTTCGTTTATTTCAGCAAACCAGATTAGTCTTGATTTAACAAGTTATTCCGAAGGGATTTATTTTATAAATTTTTCTCATGAGGGCAAAAGTTATTCTTCTAAGTTTATTAAAAAATAAATGCTAATTAGATGCTTGGTGCCTTAGTATGACAAACCCACAACGACTGTAATGCTTAGGTACGAAGCATCTTTTCTGCCAAAGTAAAAACCACAATTAAATATTCTTATTTTTGCGCCACCTAAAACCATAGTTACATTCACCTGTTATTAACTCAAAACAAATCAAATAAAAAAATGAAATCAAAATTATTCAAAATCTCAATTGCTATCATAGCATTCCTTCAAATTTCCAATGTTGCGGCCCAGTTGGTATTGCCGCAGCCAAGCCCCAAAGCTTCGGTAATGCAAACCGTGGGATTAACCGATATCACTATTGATTATAGTAGCCCCGGAGTAAAGGGCCGCGTGATATGGGGCGATGTTGTTCCGTATGATAAAGCATGGCGTGCCGGTGCCAATTCGGCTACCAAAATTACCTTTTCGCGCGATGTAACCATAAATGGTACTGCAGTCCCAAAAGGTTCCTATTCCATAATAATGACTCCGGGAAGAATAGACTGGACCGTTCATATTAACAAAGATGCCGCAGCTTCGGCAGATGCTCACAAGCCAGAATTAGATATCGTAAAAATTAAAACCTCAACTATTACAACATCGGTAGCCGCAGCTGATGGCGTGGTATCTTTAATTGGCTCACAAATTTCTACCGAACGCTTAACATATAATTTTTCAGATTTTACCAATGAAGAGGTGACTGTGAATATGCTTTGGGAAAAAATTAAAATTAGTTTTACAGTAAAAGTGGATACTGAAAAGCAAGCCGTTGAAAATATTGATAAAGCCACTAATGGGGTTTGGGGAATTTACAACAATTCGGCCCGTTATTATTTGGATAAAAAAGATTACGATAAAGCTTTGGGTTTTGTTAATCAATCTTTAGCCAGCAGCGACCAATGGTTTAACAATTGGGTGAAGGCTCAAATATTAGCCGGCCAGGGTAAAAATGAGGAAGCTTACATTCATGCAGCCAAAGCTAAAGAATTAGGAGATAAAGCTTCGGCAGGTAGTTTCTTTTTTAAAGATGCCGTAGAAAAGGCTTTGGTTGACTGGGCGGCTTTTGCTCCAAAAGCACCTAAGAAAAAAGGGAAATAATTTTTTAAAAAAAATATAAAAAAAAACCGGGTATGAGAATGTCCGGTTTTTTTTTATGGGTTTTGTAGAGACGCGATGTATCGCTTCTCTACGGGTGCAATCGTGAAAATAATTTGTGATAAACAAACGCAATCCCCATAACCAGCAGACACCCGATAACATTCAACCACAAAAAGGAAATAATATCGGCTACATAAATTGCAATAACCAATATTTCGGTTACAACCGCTGCCCAAAATGCCGCATTTCCTCTGATCGATTTCATATAAAACGCTACCATAAAAATCCCAAGAATAGTTCCATAAAATAAAGACCCCAGAATATTTACAGCTTCAATTAAGCTGCCTAATTTACTGGCAAACATAGCCACTCCAATGCAGAATAATCCCCAAAACAGAGTAATCCATTTTGAGGATTTATAATAATGGAGTTCTGTTTTTTCTTCTTTTCCCAAGCGTTTATAAATATCAATAACGGTAGTAGAAGCCAATGAGTTCAAAGCCGCAGCTATACTTCCCCAGGCGGATAGAAATATTACCGCTATCAAAAGCCCAATTAACCCAATGGGTAAATGATGTACAACGAAGTATAAAAAAATATAATTGGTATCGTTGGTATCAGCTAATTTATCAGCCTTTACTATAGTTTCCTTTGCTTTAACTCTTAATCCTTGAGCTTGAGTTTCGGTAGTTTGAAGTTCTAATGTTGTTTTGTCAATTTTAACTTTATCCATTGATTTTAGAGACGCGGATAATTCTTTTACCTGAACTTGTTTCTTTTGGTTTAAAATTTCATACGCCTTTTGATTTTCCTGAAATTCCGCTTTATGTTCCGAGGCCAGAGTTTTATCTATTTGTTTTTGGTTGAAAACAATGGGTGAACTAAAGTTTAAATAAA
>JBJXDS010000173.1:0-12004 GCA_046154525.1 Bacteroidia bacterium | reverse complement strand
AGTCAATTGGTTTTTGGACAAGCAACATTTACAGTAAATGATGTTTGTGAAAATGATAGTTCTGTTTTTATTAATAAATCTCAAAATTCGTCGACCTATTTATGGAAATTTGGAGATGGAGAATATTCAACTAAAATCTCACCTAAACATCTTTATATAATTAATGGAGTTAGCCAAACCTTTGTTGTTACTTTGGTTTCATTTCTTTCTGGCGGCGGCTCCGATTCGATTAGCAAACATGTTACGGTTAATTCAAAACCTATATCTGATTTTACATATACATTCAATAATAAAACTATAGCCTGTTGGCCCTCACAAGCAGGAAATACATCATATCGTTGGTTATTTGGCGACAGGGACAGCTCAAGTCTATTTAGTCCAACTCATACCTTTAGAAGTCCTCCCTATACCGTTTGCTTAAAAGTGACCAACGCGACAGGATGTACTTCGGAAAATTGCATTACAATAAAGATTGGGACTGCAACTGAATCAAAAAACTCAGAAATCAAACTTTTTCCAAATCCATCTAAAGGAAACTTAACCGTAGAAATTGAAAATCCTGAAAAGGATATTTCCATTGAGGTTTATAACTCTATGGGTGTATTGGTTAAAAAAGTTGAAAAGGTTGGAAAAGAAATTAATATTTATTTGGAAGTAGCGTCCGGAATTTATTTGGTGAAAGTGAGAAATGGGGATGTGGTTTATAGCCAGAAGGTGAGTGTGGCTAAATAACTCCGAGTAAAGATGCTTCGTTCCTCAGCAAGACAACTCGCGCGTTTGTCATTCCGAGATACGAGGAATCTCTTTTTCATATGTTCTCCTTCCCTTCCATTTATAGGAAGCAAACACCGACAATACCCCAATCAAAGTAATATACATCACATGAAATACCTGAGCCGGTATTACCAAATCCAGAATTTTAGAACTTCTGAAAAACGGAAGGATTGAAGCAAAAAAGACAATTTCAATGCTGAGTTTGCCAAGCCATAAAGCGGCAATTAAAGTCCACGGCATTCCTATAAAATAAAAAAGTGGGGTGAAGAATAAGACCAGATTAAACAAATACATAAACGCCGGAAGCAATTTTGATTTAATATTTTTATAATGCCCCGTCTTACTTCCCCAGCGGATGCGTTGGTTTACAAAATTATTAAAACTTTGAGGTGATTGGGTATAAACTATAGCTTCCTGATTTTTTACAAACTGAATACCTCCAATAAATTTTTTATAAATTTTATGCATTAAAAATTCATCATCGCCACTTGGGATATGTTCGTTTCCATCAAACCCGTTGACTTCATAAAAAGCAGATTTTCGATAAGCAATATTGGCTCCGTTGCACATATTGGGAAACCCATTTTGAACCGAAGCTGCCCCAATCCCAATTAGGCTTAAAAATTCAAGCTGCATCAATTGGTTCCAAAATCCTTTTTGTTCATGGAACATTACCGGCCCGGTGGCCATTTTAATTTTTTCAGAATAAAAAACTGAAGTCATGGAAACCAACCAATTTTTTTCAAACTCACAATCAGCATCTGTGCATACAATAATTTCACCTTTTGAAATTTCTATTGCTTTTTTAATGGCTGCCTTTTTTCCATGCTCGTTTTCCGATAATGAAATATCAATTGGGTTGAAATTTGAAAATAGAAATTTGAAATTTGAAATTTCTTCTGAAGTAGTATCAGTTGAGTGGTCATCAACTACAATTACCTCCAATTTCTTAAAATCAAAATTTTGTTGGTCAATAGCTCTTAAAATAGTTTCAATATTTTCTGCCTCATTGCGACAAGGAATAATAACTGAAACCATAATTCCTGATTCCTGATTCCTAATTCCCAATTCCTTAATCCCAACCCAACCTTTTACAAACCAAAGCACCAGCCCTACATAAATAAAAAGTGGAATTAGAACCAAATACCAAATCATGCCATGTTATTTATTTTGGTAAACAACAAGGTAAAAACACCAATGATAGCAGGTACCATAAGATTAATAACCCAAAGTAATGAACTAGCTGCCATTATTTTACCATCGAACGATGGTATAAACCCAAATACAGCAACCGCTGCGGTAACCCTTATCCCAATTTCAGTAACCAAAAATGATGGCACTAGCGATTGGATAAAAAATACAGCGGGAATAAATACCAAATATTGCCACCAAAAAATGTTTACTTCAAAAAAAGAAAGAAGCAAAATATATTGGCCCATAAAAATTAAATACCTAAAAAATGATAATATAGAAACGAATTTTAAACCAGCCATATTAATATGCTTAGCCCCTTCGGTTACATAATTTAGTAACTGGTTATTTTTAAACAACAACTTAGCTTTCCTGAAAAATAAAGGTAAATTCCAAAAAAACAGGGTGTAAAGAAATGGCAAGGTTAGTATCCAAAGTTGCAATCCTTTTTTTAAAAAATCATTCTCAAAATCTGCGCTTTTTAAAAAAATTAAAAAACCTGGAAGACCAAAAACTATGGTCATCATCAATTGACTCATACTGCCTACCACCGTTAATGCAATAACGCGTCCATCCAATTTATTTTTTAAAAACATCATCCGTCCGGCAAACTCCCCTACCCTGTTTGGGGTAAATGAGCTAACCGTAACCCCCGCCATCACAGCCGAAAACGCTTTTAGAAAAGATAATGGTTCAATATGCTTTATTAAAAATTTCCATTTTACAGTTTCCAACCCCCAATTTACAAATATTAAAAAAATAGCTATCAATAGCATCCACCAATGAAATTCAATGCTTTGGTAAAATAAATTTTCAATAGCAGAAAAATCAATTTTTTTGGTGCGCCTAAATAAAAAAACAGCACATAATATCGCTATCGATATTTTAAAAAATAAAATAAAATTGGGTTTGCTTAAAGTTGATTTTAAATTAATAATTTTATTTGTTTACCGGTTTGCAAAGCAACTATAAAAATTGAATATCTTTCAATTTTTAAGATTGGCATACTTACAGCGAAGGTTTCCTTAAACCAAAATTTCAATCTATGTTTGTAAGCCATGACCGACAGGCCAATTGACAGAGAATACGACCGGATAATTTTAGGTTTTGACCCTGGAACTAATATTATGGGCTATGGGGTTATTGGCATTATCGGAAAAAAATACGAAATGATAACCTTAGGCATTATTCATTTATCAAAATTAGAAAACCACGCCTTAAAACTTCAAAAAATACATGAACGCAGCCTTAGCTTAATAGATATGTATAACCCGGATGAGGTAGCTTTGGAAGAACCATTTTTTGGCAAAAACGTGCAATCGATGTTAAAACTTGGCAGGGCTCAGGGGGTGGCTATGGCTGCTGCCCTTCACCGAGGGTTACCAATTTTTGAATACACACCCAAAAAAGTTAAAAAATCTATTACAGGTAATGGAAATGCCAGTAAAGAACAGGTGGCGGCCATGCTTCAATCCCTCCTAAATTTTCAGGATTTACCAAAATTTTTGGATGCCACAGATGCTGTGGCTGTAGCCTTATGCCACTTTTTTCAATCGGGCAATTCGGCTGATGGCCTCAGCAAGCAATACACCGGCTGGGATGCTTTTATTAAAGAGAATGATGGAAGGGTGAAAAAGTAATTTATAAAAAAATCCTGACAGGTTTTATAATCCTGTCAGGATTGAAAAATTATTATAAACCAATTAATATTTAAAAATAAACAAACCGTCGCACATTTGAAACATGCTTGGCCAAGCGTATCACTTGTTTGGTATAGCCATATTCATTATCGTACCAAACGTATAAAACCATACTTTTTTTATCTGGTGATACGATGGTAGCCGCACTGTCATAAACAGATGAACATGAATTTCCAACAATATCACTCGAAACCAATTCTCTGTCAATTGAATATTTAATCTGGCTTACTAATGGACCTTCCAATGCTGCTTTTTTAAGAATAGCATTTATGTCTTCAATAGAAGTTTCCTTTTTTACGGTTATATTCATAATCGCCAATGATCCATTGGGAATAGGAACCCGAACCGAATTTGCTGTCATTTTATCTTTAAGTTTAGGAATAACCTTTGCAATAGCCGAGGCTGAGCCTGTTTCAGTTATCACCATATTAATGGCTGCCGAACGACCCCTACGGTGTTTCTTGTGCATATTATCCAATAAGTTTTGGTCGTTGGTGTAGGCATGAACGGTTTCAATATGCCCTTTCTCAATTCCAAAATTATCGTCAATAACCTTTAAAATAGGTACAATGGCATTGGTAGTGCATGATGCGGCAGTAAAAATAGTTTCGTTCTCTATGTCCTGTTCTTCATGGTTTACACCGTACACAATATTTGGCAAATCACCTTTGCCTGGGGCGGTAAGCATTACTTTTTTAATACCCTTTGATTTTAAATGCAAAGCCAATGACTCTCTATCCCTAAATGCTCCAGTGTTATCAATCAATAAAGCATTACTTATACCGTACGACTCATAATCAATTTCATCTGGTTTGTTGGCCTCAATCATTTTCACAATTTGCCCATTTATAATAAGGGCTTTGTTTTCAAAATCTTCAATAATGCTACCTTTAAACTCACCATGTACCGAATCCATTTTTAACAACGACGATCGTTTTATTATATCATCACCGCTTGGGCGGGTAACAATAGCCTTTAATTTCAATTGCTGGCCACGACCCGAAAGTCTTATTAATTCGCGTGCAAGTAATCGGCCAATTCTTCCAAATCCATACAATACTACATCGCGAGGTTCAAAATTTGGAATATCAGGACCTATAGTCTCATTAAGTTTATCGCTTAAAAAAGCCGACATACTTGTATAATTATCTTTTTGATGCGACCACTCATCGCTTAATTTACCAATATCTAATTTTGATGGTGCCAAATGTTCAATATTTAATAACTCATTGGCTAAACTGGAGGTAACATAAATATCAATATTTTTACTGATAATATCTTTAGCATATTTGTGTAGTTTCTGAATCTCAGAACAACTTACATCAATAAGTGTATTGCGGAAGAAAACTAGTTCAACCGATTTTTCATAAATAAGTTTGCTAACCGCATTAAGAAGGTCGGCACTCGCTTTTTCTTTCTTTACCCACGATTCAAGTTCTTTGTCGTAAGCATCTTTTTTAATTTGTAATGTGTTTGAAGCCATGTAAACTGTTCTTTTTTTGAAGGCCGCAAAAGTACAAAACTTGGTTAATTTTTCTTTACAGGTGTTCAAAGTTTTTAATGTAAATTTGATTTTTAAATTTATCAATATGAAACGTAAAATCATTTTTTCCGCATTTATAATTTCTTTGTTAGCGATGTCTTTCAACCATCAGGAGTTTGCCAAAAAAATTAAATTTACAAGTGGAACTTATGGGGTAAGTGAATCTTACTCAGCCTTAAAATTAACGCTTAATGAAGACCAAACATTTCACTATTTTAACGAAGTAAATCCTAAAAAAACCATTGTCGTAAATGGAACTTGGCAATTAATTGGAAATACTATTATTTTAAAAAACTATAAAACTTCATTTAAAATAAATAATAGGTGGATAGTGGATAAAAAATGCGGCTGCTTAAAATCAAGAAAAGCCATAGAGTTTACTCGACTTTGCCTCATCAATAAGTAAAGATAATTCTCATTTTAACCTAAATTAAAAATAAAAAGGCACGATTGGGTACTTTTGAGTAATTTTTATAAAATAACAACATCACAGGTATGATTAAAAAACTAACTTTATTCTTTTTAGGTTTCTTTCTTTTTATTTTTAAAACGATAGCAGGTACCCCTGCCGGTGGGCAAGTTACCTATCGTTATTTAAGCAGCTATAAATTTGAAGTTACCTACAAAATTTATAGGGACTGCAGAGGAATTGGCTTAAGCAACATTGATTATACAATACGATGCGCAAGCTCAGGTGCAACAAAAAAATTGACTGGAACCCGAGTAAGTATTTCCGATATTAACCTTACATGCCCTGCCTCTGGGGTAATATGCAAAACACCCAATGGTACGAATTCCGGAACCAATCCAGGTGTTGAAGAACAGGTATATATGGATACCCTTGATTTTAATGGTAGTGAGTCAGCCTTTAAAAGTTGTTGTATTATTCAAATAGGTACGGGCCAATGTTGCCGAACTGGAGCCATTACCACTGGTGGTAATGGTAATGACTTTTGGGTTTACAGCACACTGGACTTTTGTAAGGCAGCTAACAATTCATCTCCGGTTTTTACCTTTAAACCATCCTTTGTTGAAACTGCAAGTGCCATATTAATGAAAAGCTTTTCGGCCAAAGACACGATTGACGGCGATTCATTATCCTACCATTTTACCGACCCATTGCAAGGTTGGACTAGTAAAACATCCTGGTCGGGGAACACAGATTCAAAAAATCCATTTACAGCCTATTATCCATCAGGATATAATAAAGCCAACGGTCCCCGTCCTGATTTAAACCCTCCTTATGGCATATATTTAGATCCAATAACCGGAAATTTGATAGCGGTACCCACTAACAATTCAGAATTAACAATTATGGCAGTGGCCGTGAGAGAATGGCGTAAAGACGGTTCTGGAAAGTACAACCAAATTGGCGAAATCGTTATTGATCAACAGTTGAGTATTCTAAATTCCTCAAATCATATTCCGTCTGTAGGTGCCAAAACCCGCTACAATATTTGCGAAGGAGAATCTTTTACATTGAATTTTAGCACCGATGATCAACCTTTTACCCAAACCCCACCAGCCTCAACCATACATAACGATACCTTAACCATTACTTGGGATAAGGGCATAAAAAAAGCCAATTATACTGTACCTAACCCAAGTGCTAAGCATCCTGATGGTAAATTTGAGTGGACTCCCGCCTCGGGTGATTCCAAAAAATCGCCTTATTATTTTGCGGCCATTGTAACGGATAACAATTGTCCATTAAGAGCACGAACTATAAAAAATATCTTACTGTATGTATATCCAAAAATAAACGTAACAACCAATGTTAAAAAAATAAATAATAATACATATTCTGCGGGCATTAGTATTAGCAATAAAAAGTATAATTATGTATCGGGTAAGTTTATAACCTCTAATAATGCAGAAGATATACGTAATTATTATTTTAAATCATCAAAGGCATTGTACTCCACTTCAGAAATTGATACCCTTGTGTTTAAAAAAAATGGAACGTATATTCTTAATCAAACTTTTTTATCCGAAACTGAATGCAATACCACAACTCTTACAGACACTATAAAAGTAAGTAATTTAGTTGAAGTAACCATGGGCATTAACTCCGCAGGTAATTATACCGACACCAGTTTTTGCAAAAACCAATCAGCCCGTACTTATGCCAAGGTTATAAATGCAAAAAAACCGGTAACTTATACTTGGAAAACAGGCAAAACAATTCAAAGTGATACACTGGGTTATTTCGATTTTGCATTTTCAGTTAGCGATACCCTGTTTTTAAGTGTAAAAGATGCCAACGGCCAAACCAATTCTACTTTTAGAAAAGTGAATGTAATGGATATACCAGACCTAAATGCCGGTAACGATGTTACAATATGCCCTGAAAGTAACATAAAATTAAAAGCTAAAAACAAAAATACCGGTTCGCTAAGTTGGAGCTGGACCAAAGACAATAAAGTAATAGCGAATGTAGATTCAGTTATTGTTTCGGCATCGGGTAAATATATAACTGGTGGCACTAATGCTAATGGTTGCACCGTGTTTGATACACTAAACGTGTTACATTTTACCCCAATAAAAATAAGCCTAAACTCAGGGGTGCACTGCCAATATAAAAATGAACTGACTCATAGCGAAATAATAAATGGGAACCCAAATCTTAATTTTAATTTTATTTCTTGGAAATTATTAAAATCATTGCCCAAATTAGTTGGGGGTCAAAATGTGCTGAATGATCTGTTCAGTGATAAAAACCCAAATTCTGATTATGATTTTAATATTAATTTCAGCGATTCGCGTGTAAACTGGCCCAATACCTACCGCGATTCAATAATATTTAGCGCATCAGCTATTGATACCAATGGATGCAAAAGCAGCGATACCATGACGGTTTCCATTATTAAAACCCCAATAATACAACTATCGAAAAAAATAATAAATTATTGTATTAACACATCGTTTAATCTTGATTCGTTTGGTAATTCGGGCAGCCAATATAATTGGGTACCGTTTAATCGTGATGGGTTCGGTAAATGGCCATCACTTACACCTTTAACCAACGGTAAAGTACCGGCCAATTATTTTTCGCAAGCCGCCAAATACAAAATAAAAATGGAAGCCAATAATGAATTTTGTATAGCTACTGATTCGTTAATTTTTACAATTTTTCCGCTACCCCGACCCATAATTGGTGTAATCAAGAACACATCAACCATAAAATTTAGAGATGAAACAATTAATGAGAAAAGCCATAAATGGTATATCAATAATGTTTTCTTTTCGGCCGACGACACCATGTTGCTAAGCAAAACATTTGTTCATCTTCAACCTATAAAGTTGGAAGTGACTGACAACAGCGGATGCACTAACGACACTACAATTATCATCAACACATTAATTGGTATTAATAAAATAGTGAAGTCAAATATTGAAATATATCCCAATCCGGCGAGCAACATTTTGGTTTTAAAGCAATCCGACACTTGGGTTCCTTCCGAATTTGAAATTTATGATGTATTGGGCAAAAAAGTAATAAGCGGGATAACAAAAAACAGGGAAGAAATAATAGACTTGAAACAAATTAAACCGGGTTCGTATTGTATAAAATATTTAAATGAAAATGGGATTATTTCCATTCCATTTATTAAATCGGAGTAATGCCATATTTTGTAGGTATATCAGGGGGAAGTGCATCTGGCAAAACTACGTTTATTGAAAAATTAAAGGAATATTTTGAATCGGATGAATTAACAGTTTTATCACAAGACCATTATTACAAACCTTTGCATTTTCAGGTAAAAGATGAAAAAGGGGAAATAAACTTTGATGAACCAGAGAGTATTGATTTGACCAAATTTTTAAAAGACATTGACAGTCTGGAAGCTGGTGATGAACTGAAAATTGAAGAATATATTTTTAACCATCCCAATAAAAACCCGGAAGTAATAACCGTTAAACCAGCCAAAATAATTGTAATCGAAGGGCTTTTCATTTTTGGAAACAACCTAATAAATGATAAATTAAATTTCAAAATTTTTATTGATGCCGACGAAAATTTGAAATACAATCGCCGGTTATTACGCGATATAGAAGTACGGGGGATGAACGAAACAGAAATAGAAAACCAATGGAATAATCATGTGTTGCCTTCGTATCAAAAACATTTATTGCCCCATAAAGAAAAAGCGGATTTGGTCATAAATAATAATTTAAATTTTGACGAAGGATTTGAATTAACTACAAGGCATTTTAAAAACATATTAATAAATTGTACTTAAGTAGATGGAAACCGATTTATGTCTAAGGAAAATCTGATGGTGGTGAATTAACTTAGAACATAGTTTTAAGAACTTAGAACCCTCCTAAGCCGCCTGTTCAAAAAACTTCGCAATCTTTTCCATCACGAATGATTTTTTGATTTCTACTTTTTCATCTTTGCTGGAAGGGGCTTCGTACATAGCATCCATAAATATGGATTCACAAATGCTGCGCAATCCCCGGGCTCCCAGTTTGCAATCGAAGGCTGTGTCCACTATCAATTCTATAATCTCGTGCGAAACGATAAGTTCTTTGTTTTCCAGTTCAAATAATTTTTTGTACTGTTTCAACAAGGCATTTTTTGGCTCTAATAAAATCCGTTTTAAGGTGGGTTTATCCAAAGGTGTAAGATGCGCCAAAACCGGTAAGCGACCAAGGAGTTCAGGTATCAAACCAAATTTTCTTAAATCGGTAGCCGACACATTTTCTAAAATATTATCTGTTGATTTTCGGTCGTTGATGGATTTAAAACCAACCGTTTGTTTATTCAGGCGGCGTTCAATAATGCGGTCAATTCCTTCAAACGCACCGCCACAGATAAATAAAATATTGCTTGTATCTACGGCTATATATTTTTGGTCGGGATGTTTTCGTCCACCTTGTGGTGGCACATTGGTAACCGAACCTTCCAATAATTTCAATAAGGCTTGTTGCACCCCTTCCCCCGATACATCGCGGGTAATGGATGGATTATCCGATTTGCGGGAAATTTTGTCCATTTCATCAATGTAAACAATGCCGCGCTGGGCAGCTTCTACATTATAATTGGCAGCTTGCAAAAGGCGTGTAATAATGCTTTCCACATCTTCTCCTACATATCCGGCCTCGGTTAATACCGTGGCATCAGCTATGCAAAACGGTACATCCAATATTTTAGCAAGAGTTTTGGCCAATAGGGTTTTACCGGTTCCGGTTTCCCCTACCATTAAAATATTGCTTTTCTCCAATTCTACCCCATCATCATTGCTATCCGACGAAAGACGTTTAAAGTGGTTGTAAACCGCCACGGATAATACTTTTTTGGCTTGATCCTGCCCAATTACCCATTGGTCGAGGTGTTCCTTAATATCCTTTGGTAATAATACTTTGGATGGTTTGTATTTTGGGCTTTTTATCTTTTTGGCGGTGCTATCCTCTTCTAATATTAAAACGGCCTGATTAATGCAATCATCACAAATATTCCCCTCCACACCGGTTATTAGTATGCCAACCTGGTTTTTAGGCCGTCCGCAAAAAGCACATATGGGTTGCGACATTATATCACCTTTTTAAGCAACACTTCATCCACCATACCATATTCTTTGGCTTCCTGAGCAGTCATCCAGTAATCACGGTCGCTGTCTTTTTCAATTTTTTTGAAAGGTTGACCCGAGTGGTTGGCCAAAATATCATAAAGTTCCTTTTTTAATTTTTGAATTTCTTTAACCGTAATTTCCATGTCTGATGCCTGGCCTTGGGTTCCACCTAAAGGTTGGTGAATCATTATCCTGGAATGTTTAAGGGCGGTGCGTTTTCCCTTCTTTCCGGCACCCATAAGTACGGCCGCCATACTTGCGGCAATACCGGTACAAATGGTACTGATATCGCTGGTTATGTATTGCATGGTATCGTAAATTCCTAACCCTGCATATACCGACCCTCCTGGCGAATTAATATAAATTTGTATATCACGGCCCGGATTTGACGAATCCAAAAATAAAAGTTGACCAACAACAATATTAGCTACATGATCGTCAATTCCTGTTCCCAGGAAAATAATCCGGTCCATCATCAACCTTGAAAAAATGTCCATTTGTGATACCCGCATTTCACGTTCTTCCAAAATGTATGGGGTCATATTTTCGATATAATGATCCACGTGCAAGCTGTTTATTCCTAAATGCTTGGTGGCGTATTTTTTAAATTCTCTTCCGTCGTGCATGGTGTTATAAATTGTTATTTGGTTAAATTGTTATATTACTTTTTGTCTCAAAATCTCATATCTCACTGTCTCATATCTCCGTACTCACAATCTCTGTTTTCAAAGTCTAATGGTGGTGATGATGGTTATGTTGTTTTATCATATCATAAAAACCCTCAACGGTGGTTTTTTGTTCTACAATAGTAACAACATTTTTTATTTGGTTCACTACCGCCCGTTGAATAGCTATTTCCCTCACCTTGTCCATAAATTTTTGTTCCTTCTTTTGTTTTTCGGTAAACTCCTGAACCCATGCAAACTCGGGATTTGAAATGCCATAATTGCGAAGCAAACTAGCTGAATACCCTAAAGCCGTTTGGTCAAATTCTTCCTGGCTAATTTCAATATTAAATTGTTTAATGGCTTTTTCCTGAATTAACTGGTAGCGCAAAGCCCCTGATTCTTTTTCGTATTTATCATCTGCATTTTCAGGAGTGTAAGCATCAGGATGGGCGTCTACTAGCCAACGTTTCAAAAAAGTATCGGGCAAAGCAAACGAATGTTTATCCATTATAAAATGATCCAATTCATGTTCCAGATGGTGTTCACTTT
>JBJXDS010000172.1:0-14240 GCA_046154525.1 Bacteroidia bacterium | reverse complement strand
AGTTTTGCAAAAAATTAAAGATAAATTATATGCAAACAAAACCTAAAAACTTAATCATTGAACTAACTCTTCAATTTGCTTTAGATAGCATTGAGTATGTTGAAACTTTGGAAGAAAAAAGAAAATTTGTTGTTGCCAATCAGTTATTAAAGTCCGCAACCTCTATTGGTGCAATTTCCAGAGAAGCTCAAAATGCGGAAAGTAAATCTGACTTTATTAATAAAATGAAAATTGCTCATAAGGAAGGTGACGAAACCGAGTATTGGTTAGAAATTTGCCAAAAAGCAAAATCGTATCCTAATCCTCCAGATGAATTAATTGAAAGCATAAAATCTATACAACGCGTATTATCTAAAATTATAGGAACCTCTAAAAAACCAAATAATGTATCAAAATAAAAAATCACCAATTCATTTCATTTCCAAATCTCCAAATTTTCAAATTTTCAAATCAACAAAATGAAAATAGCCGTAATAGGAACAGGATATGTAGGATTGGTAACGGGTACGTGTTTTGCCGAAGTGGGCATTGATGTTATCTGTATTGATATTGACATTAATAAAATTGAAAATTTAAAAAAGGGGATTCTCCCAATTTTTGAACCAGGCTTGGAAGAAATGGTAGTTCGCAATCATAAAGAAGGCCGGTTAAATTTCAGCACCAATTTAATGCAGAGCATAAAAGGTTGTGATGTGGCTTTTATTGCTGTGGGCACACCTCCGGGCGAAGATGGTAGTGCTGACCTAAAGTATGTGTTAACCGTAGCCTCTGAAATTGGCAGGGGAATGAACGATTACGGGGTAGTGGTAACTAAAAGTACAGTACCTGTGGGTACGGCTAAAAAAGTAAAAACAGCGGTTCAAAACGAGTTAGATAAACGAGGTTTAAACATTGATTTTGATGTGGCTTCCAACCCTGAATTTTTGAAAGAAGGAGCGGCTATCGAAGATTTTTTAAAGCCTGACAGAATTGTTGTAGGAGTGGAAAGTGATAGGGCGGTTGAAATTATGAAACGGCTCTACAAACCATTTTTATTAAACGGGCATCCCATAATTTTTATGGATATTCCATCGGCTGAAATGACCAAGTATGCTGCCAATGCTATGCTGGCCACCAAAATTAGTTTTATGAACGACATAGCCAACCTGTGCGAAATAATGGGAGCCGATGTAAACCATGTGAGAAAAGGAATAGGCAGTGACCCGCGAATTGGAAATAAATTTATTTATCCCGGAATTGGTTATGGAGGTTCCTGTTTTCCAAAAGATGTAAAAGCACTTGCTAAAACAGCCCACGAACATGGGTATAAAATGCAAATATTAGAAGCTGTAGAATCGGTGAACGATTTTCAAAAATCGGTTTTGTTTAATAAAATTAAAAAACATTTTGGTTCGCTGGCGGGCAAACATTTCGCCATGTGGGGACTGGCTTTTAAACCCAAAACCGATGATATGCGTGAAGCCCCTAGTTTGGTAATTATTGAAAAACTATTGGCCGAAGGAGCTACCGTTACTGCCTACGATCCTGTGGCTATGCACGAAGCGGAAAAAACGTTGGGTAATTCAATTAGCTATGCCACTTCACAATATGAAGCGCTGAATAATGCCGATGCTTTATTAATAGTAACCGAATGGCCTGAGTTTCGTTCGCCTAAATTTGAAGAGATGGGAAGCCGCTTAAAAAATAAAATAATTTTTGATGGACGGAATATTTATGAACCCGAAGAAATGGTGGAATATGGATTTGCTTACCAGTGTATTGGAAGGGCGAAGATTTAGTTCTTTGTCATGTCGAGGTACGAGACATCTCTATTCAAGCCTCCTTCTTCGTCAGATTGACAACCAATAGTTTACCCTAGTAACCGTTTCACCACCTCCGAAACCAATTTCCCATCGGCTAAACCGGCGGTGGCTTTCATGGCGGCAGGCATTACTTTTCCAAGATCTTTCATTCCTGAAGCTTCAGTTTGTGTTATTATTTCCTGAACCTTAAAAGTAATTTCAACTTCACTCATTTGGGTTGGGAGCAATTCTTCAATAATGGCCAATTCTTCTTTTTCTTTATTAGCCAAATCTGTCCGGTTTTCTTTTTCAAAAATTTCAATACTATCCCGAATAGTTTTAGCCATTTTTTGAATAGCCTTTAAATAACCATCTTCGGCTACTTCATTTCCTGAGGATTGCAATAATAAAAATGCTGCTTTAATATTTCTATATGTCCGCAATCGAGGCTCGTTTTTCGATTTCATGGCAGCGGTTATTTCGCTATTTACTTTTTCTGTTAAGTTCATTTGGCAAAGGTAATTCTATTTATGATGTTAGATTTACGATTTTAGATTGCCTAAATCCTGGTTACCCTAAACAACCAATAGCCCTCATTGTAATCAATACCCGGCTTAAAGTATGCCATACAATAAAAGGTGTAATTGCTAAAAATAAATTCGCGGTTTATTTTTCTTTTTTCTGCTATGGCTTTAAAATATTCAAATTGTGGAATGGGGTGGGTAGCTATAAAAATTATCGTTTCATTTTTAGGGGCACTTTCCATAGCATCCACCAAATCTGTGCTATCCATTGAATTTAGCCTTGATGTGTCCCATTTGGTATAGCTGCATAATTTTTTATGTTGCATTGTATACACCTTTCTATCCAATTCAGCCGATATGGGGCTTAGTGCAAAATCCACGCTTCCGATCATATAGTTTTTATCATATCCTTTATTTTTTAAAAAATTGGCAGCCTCTGCCCCTCTCGAAAATTTTTGGTTCCAATCAGCTGCGTATACCATTACTCCGCCAATAGCCTGGGCCAATACTACTATAGTAAACACCCCGGTAGTAATTTTACTAAATTGTTTATTGGGTTCATACAAGGTATATAATAACCACATACACATGAGCCACCATAAAAAAAAGTGCCCATAATATCTCGCATTATAAAACCCGGTGTAATACTGAAAAAATAATACAACTCCAATGCCTCCCAACCAAAGCATAAGTATTGCAACTTTTCTAAAAAACGGTAATGTGGTAATTACAAAAGCCAAAATTGGATAAAACCAAAGGCAAATTCCATTGTTGGACATCAGAAAATTTGTATTCCAAAAATGCTTGTGATTAATTTTTACAATAGGGGCAAAAGCATTGAAAAACTGGGTGCAGGCCACCTGAAACCTGTATAAATCAAATGGCCAAAGTACTTTAACTATAGGAAAGGTATTATCCTCCTGAGGCCTTATTTGAAAGTATGCCAGCAGAATACCGCCGCCTGCTAATAATAGTAATGGTAAAGTGTTTTGAAATTTAATTTTCCATCCATCTTTTGAAAAAATGACCTCTCTAAAAAATAACCAAACAACCAGCACTGCGGTTAGCATCATGGCATATACCGACGTATTGGCCATCAAAAATAAAAGCACCCCTATTTTCCAATTCAGTTTTTGATATTTTGAATAGTTAAGTGCAAACAATAAAAAAAACAATACTCCAAAGGCATAGCAACGACTAATAACTGCATACTCAAACAGAAAAAAATAACTGAGCAGTAGAAAACCTGATTGCCAAAGTTTAAATGGACTTTTAAATATTAACACAAAGGCAAAACCGGCAGCTATTAATCCATGAAATAGTTGCATGGCCAGGGGGTTGTGGGTAAAACGCGTTATTATCCAAAGGCAACTTTGCCAAAGCATGGCATGGCCCTGGTTAATAATATTTTCGAGACCCAAAAAACCCACTGAATCCCTTGCCTGCAGATATTCTTCATACTCATCACGCCACATCTCGTGGTGGTAAAGGCCAAGTATAAGTAAAATAATATAACCAGCGTAAACTAAAAGTTTGGAATCCCGATGTTTCAAGTTTTCAAAAATAAATATCCTGGAACATGAAATAACTATTGATGAAAATTAAAACCCAACATCATCCTGCCTCTGCTCTTGTTGTTCTTTCTTTTTGGGTTTGGGGGATGACGCTATTTTTCCAAATCGGTAATTAAACCCAACGTAAAGTATCCTGGATTCCATTTTGCGCAAAAAGGTCTGTTCCACTTGTGGCATTGTCAAATCCATTCCAAATTGCCTTGTATTAAACACATCCGAAATTGTAAGGGTTACCGTTCCTTTTGTTTTTAAAACCAACATACTGGCTCCCATATCCATCCAGTGCATGGTAAAGCTTTGCCCCTGCGGGCTTAAAAATGGCGATCGGTAGGTGTAGGTAAATTGCAAATCCACCATTTTTTTAATTTTAAAATTAACCGTTTGTTTCACATTGGCCATTATGTTTGAGTTATCAAACGTAAATGTACCCAATTGGCCTTTCATCCTGTTCCTAAAAACCTGGACACTAGTTAATGTATTAAACCATTTTGCAGGGGTATAGGTTGTTACCCAATCCAAACCCAGGTTATATGATGTTCCTATATTTTCAAACGAAACGTAATTAATCCCTTCGTCTATGGTTAAGTAACGCCAAATCAAGTTGTTGGTTTGCTTATAATACAACCCCGGGTTGGTCATTAATTTTTTAGTTGTATAGGTATAATCCAACTCTAAATTATTTATAAACTGTGGCTTTAAGTCAGGGTTTCCCTTTCGTATATTTCTGGGGTCGCTCAGGTCGCTAAACGGGTTAAGTTGTCCTGCCGAAGGGCGTTCAATTCTTCGTGTGTAGTTCACCTTCCACTCATGCACTTTTTTTATTTTTTTTAAAACATAAAAGCTGGGGAAAAAATCAAGCCGCTGATAACCTACTTTTCGGCCTGTATATTTTAATTCCCCGTCGGCTATTGTTTGCTCCACCCGTGTGCCCGCCTGATACCCAAAATCTTTGTAAATACCGGTAAAATTAAAATACCCTGCATTTATAATTTCGGTATAAAAAAACCGATTGGACAAGTTACTGTCCAGCTTCCACTCCTCTGATACCGGCTGCACTTTGCTTATCCTCATTTCATTATCAAAACTGCGGTAGGCCACTTTAAGCCCGGTTTCAATTTTTCGTTCTTTTTTAAGAGGCAACACAAAATCAGATTGCAATTGTAAATTGTTGGTATAGGATTTACTCCTGTTTTGCCTGGTATCAGAAATGCTGTCGTAGGGCAAATAGTCCCAAAGGGTGTATTGGTTTTTGCCATTTAGGGTATTGGTATCGGCACTGTTGGTATAATTACCTGAAATGCTAAATTCCTTTCCGGCTGTTTTTTCAAATGTTTTGCGGTATTGGGTATTTACATTATAAAAACGGTTTTGACTAGAAATATCATTAAACCTGGCAAATTTGGCCGAAGCTGTATTATTAATATCATGTTCTGAATATCGAATCCATTCCGGTCTTTTATCCTTACCAAATGTTCCTGAACCCGTAACCGAAAGAGTATTGTATTTATTAAAATAATAATCGGTGCTTAAACTCACGGCATGCGAACGGCCAAGATTCCACCCATTGTTTTTTGTATTAAAATAATAGGCTGTATCGGCTGGCATCAGCTTTCTGTCAAGGTATCCCCGCCATTGAAAGGTATTATACCGCAAAGCATACGTAGCACTAATCCCAAATTTTCCTTTGTTATAACTTAACCCTGAGCTTAGATTATATTTATCACGGGTGCCTGTCTGCACATTTACATTACCGGCAATTCCGCCCTTTTTGTTGCGTTTCAAAATAATATTAATGATTCCGTTGCTTCCTTCAGCATCGTATTTTGAACTCGGATTTGTAATTACCTCTATTTTCTCAATTGTGTTGGCAGGTATTTGGTTCAGGATGGTTTGTAAATTTGCACCATTTATTCCTGTGGGTTTTCCATTTATCAAAATTAAAACCCCTTCTGAACCTCTTATTTGAAGGTTTCCGTTTTCATCTGTAGTTACATTTGGCAATTGCTGCAAAGCATCTACCGCACTTCCACTTTGGCTTATTATGCTTTTATCTACCTGAAATGTTTTTTTATCAATGTTATTTTCTAATAATTTCCTTTCGGCCTCCACCTGAATTTCTTTCAGGTTTCGGCCAGCTTCCTTTAGTACTATATTTCCTAATTGAGTCATTGGATTGGATTCAGATAGTGAAGCCTTGAACCATTGGTCGGCATATCCAATGGTACTTATCCGTATCAAATAATTATTAAAAGGCAAATTGTCAATAATAAAATTCCCTGCCTCATTAGTAATAGCTCCAGCCACATTGCTACTGTCGGTGGATTTCATAACAAGTATGCTAGCAAACTCAAGGGGCTTATTTTTTTCATCCGTTACCGATCCCCTAATATTACCAGTTTGAGCAAAAGAAGTAAAAATAAAAATAAAAAAGGAATGGACTAAAAAAATATTTCGCATGAAAAGTAGCCGCGAAGGTAAATATTAAACTTTTTAGAAAACTTAACCTATGTCTATTTGAAAGTCATATTAGTAGAAAAAATACACGCATTAGGATTTTATAACCCGAACATTTAATATTGTCCTAACTAAAAAAATAAAAACTATGGATTTTTCTACAATTAATTGGTTAGGCGTACTGCTTGGTTCAGTAGCCGGATTTGTACTTGGAGCCTTATGGTACGGCCCTTTGTTTGGCAAGGCCTGGATGGCTGCCCTCGGCATTACTAAAGAGGATGCTAAAAATGTGAACATGGCCAAGCTTATGGGCGGTTCGTTTGTTACTTACCTTGTTTTAGGGGCTATTATTGCCATTTTGTTAACCAAAACTGCTACTGATGGAATGTGCTGGCAACATGCAGCCAAAGTAGGGGCATTGGTTGGATTGGCAAGTACCACTACCGTTTTCAACAATGCACTTTACGAAATGAAACCGTTTAAATTAATGCTAATTAATGGAGTTTACGCTTTGCTTAATGGTGCAGTAATTGGGGCGGTTATTGGGGCATTTTAAAAACTTATTTTTAAAAATCTTTCCAAAATAAAAACCCCTGTAGATAAAACTTACAGGGGTTTTTATTTTATGTTTTTTAAAAAAATTCAATACCTATTTCTACCCGTTCATAGCCGACAAAAATTCATTGTTGTCTTTAGTGCCTTCCATGTGTTTAAGCATCATGTTCATGCCTTCTTCGGTGTTCATATCGGCCATGTAATTGCGGAGAACCCACATTTTTTGAAGCGTGCTTTTATCCATTAACAAATCTTCGCGGCGGGTGCTGGAAGAAGTAATATCTATGGCAGGATAAATGCGTTTGTTGCTCAGTTTGCGGTCAAGTTGCAATTCCATATTACCTGTTCCTTTAAATTCTTCAAAAATTACTTCATCCATTTTTGAGCCTGTTTCGGTAAGGGCGGTAGCTATAATGGTTAATGAGCCTCCATCTTCAATTTTACGGGCTGCCCCAAAAAAGCGTTTTGGTTTTTGCAGAGCATTGGCATCCACACCACCCGATAATATTTTTCCCGAAGCTGGTTGAACGGTATTATATGCACGGGCCAAACGGGTTATAGAATCTAATAATATCACTACATCGTGGCCACATTCGGTAAGGCGTTTGGCTTTGTCTAAAACGATATTGGCCAATTTTACATGTTTATCGGCTGGTTCATCAAAAGTGCTGGCCACGACTTCGGCTTTTACACTTCTGGCCATATCGGTTACTTCTTCAGGGCGTTCATCAATTAATAAAATAATCATATACACCTCCGGATGGTTGGTGGCTATGGCATTGGCCAAACCTTTTAATAATGTAGTTTTACCAGTTTTTGGTTGGGCTACTATTAATCCCCTTTGGCCTTTACCAATTGGTGAAATAAGGTCAATTATCCTATTTGAAAAATGTTTGGGATGGTCGGATAAGTTTAATTTTTCCTCCGGGAAAAGTGGCGTTAAATGTTCAAAAGAAACCCGGTCACGAACCAACTCAGGGCTTTTACCATTAATACTTTCTACTTTTATTAGGGCAAAATATTTTTCCCCTTCCTTAGGCGGACGAATAGTTCCTTTTACAGTATCACCTGTTCTAAGGCCGTTTTGTTTTATTTGTGATGGCGAAATATATACATCATCAGGTGATGGCATATAGTTATAATCCGATGACCGTAAAAATCCATAGCCATCCGGAATAGTTTCTAACACACCCTGGGTTGTTACATTTCCTTCGGTTTCTAAAAAATTGATTAGGGCATCATCAAACAAGCGTTGGTTACGCTGTTGTTCGTGGCGTTGTTGATTCTGTTGATTTTGCTGATTTTGTTGGTTCTGTTGATTGCGTTCCCTAAAATTATTAGGACGTTCGGCTGGATTTTCGGTGTTGCCTTCGGTTTTATTTTCAGGTGTTTCGGTTGTTTCCTGAACAACTTCTGTATTTTCAATAACCGGGGCTTCTTCACTCACCACAGGTTGCTCCGAGTTCCACGATTCAACCTCATTATTTTCTTCGGGTATTTCTTCAAAAAAAGTAATTTGTTCGGGATTTCCGGCTTTTTCAATCGGGCGCTTTTTTCTTCCCCCTTTTTTTCCTTGATCTTGTGGGGCTTCCATGTCTAAGGGAGATTGGGTCCTTTTTCCAGGTATTCTTATTTTTGGGTCAATAACCAAATCATCCTCTACCAAGACGGGTGATTCTAATTTCATTTCAGGAAAAATTTCAGGTTCAACCTTTGTAGGCTCCACTACTTCTTTTGCTGGCTTTTTTCCACGCTTGGCTTTGGGGGCAGGTATTTCTTCCGTCGCTGGTTCAGCATTACCAATTATGAACTGTTCCTGTTCTTTCAAAATGGAGTTGATTAAATCTTCTTTTCCTTGTTTTCCGGCATCAAAGCCTAAGGCCGAAGCAATTTCGGATAATTCTGATAACGACATTAAGTCGAGAGCTTCACGTTTAAACATGAATAATAGTATGAATAAAAATTAAATGAATGTGAGTTAAATAATAATAGGATTTTGCCACTTATGGAAAATTGAACTCTTCCAAAGACAATGCAAATGTGGAGTATTTATTTGATTTATACAATAGGGTGTAAAAATTGCCACAAAATCACTAAAACACAAAATTTAACAAAAAACTAAGACATATTTCTCATAACAGAATCGGCTATTCCTTTCGCATCCAGCCCATATTTTGAAAATAATTCTTCGGTGGTTCCATGCTCTATCACTTTATCCGGGAAGCCAAGGTTTTCAATAACAGCCCTAGTTCCTGACTTATTGTTATAATCGTTTATTGCATTTCCAAAGCCCCCAATAATGGAGCCATCTTCTATTGTTATTAAACATGAATAGTTTTCAAATATTTCATTTAACATACTATAATCCATAGGCTTAGCTAACTTCATATCAAAAATTGCCACATTAATTTCTTCGGGCTTTAATAATTTTTTAGCCTCTTTACAATTTTGCAACATAGTACCAAACGATAAAATAGCCACGTTTACTCCTTCCGAAACTAATTCAATTGCGGGCTCTGTAGCTTTTGGTGGCAATGTCCAATCTATTTCTTTGCCATGAATAAACCCCTTTGGGTAGCGAACAGCTACAGGGCCTTTGGCATGTTTCGAATAATAGTGCATCATTTTTCGCAATTCATTTCCGGTGGACGGCGCTGCAATGGTGATGTTGGGCAAAGCCCGCAACATTGCAATATCAAACATTCCGTGATGGGTGGGGCCATCATCACCAACGTTTCCAGCCCGGTCAATACAAAATATGACCGGCAAATTTTGAATACATACATCGTGGATTATCTGATCCAATGCCCGTTGAAGAAAGGTGCTGTAAATACTGCAAAAAACCACATAACCTTCCTTGGCCAATCCTGCAGCAAAGGTTACGGCATGTTGCTCGGCTATGCCTACATCAAAAAAACGGTCAGGAAATGCTTCCATGGCTTTTAGCATTCCGCTTCCGGTGGGCATGGCAGGGGTTACCCCGGTTATATTTTTATTTTTTTCAGCCAGTTCCTTTATAGTCAAACCAAAAACATCCTGATATTTAAGTTTATTATTTACCGGTTTGGTTTCCGGATTTTCAATTTTTATAAACTTAGAGGTGCTATGCCATTTGGTTTGTTCTTTTTCGGCTTCGGCAAATCCTTTCCCTTTAATGGTTTTGATATGCAAAACGCAGGGCTTTGTTTCCTTTTTTAAAGTTTCTAATTGGGCTACGAGGTTCAATATATCGTGCCCATATATTGGTCCAAAATAAGTCAAACCTAAATTGGTAAATAAATTATTCTTAGGATTGATGGTATTAAAATGGCGGTTGATAGCTCCGGTATTGGGGTCTATACCAATATTATTATCGTTTAAAATTAAAAGGGTATTCGTTCCCGAAACCGATAAATTATTCAATCCCTCATAAGCCTGACCTGCAGTTAAAGCCCCATCACCCACTACTGCAATATGTTTTTTGTATTTCTTTCCATCCAACTTAGAAGCCACTGCCATACCTAAAACTGCTGAAATTGCCGTGGACGAATGTCCGGTTCCAAAAGCATCAAATTCACTTTCGTTAATATTTGGGAAACCACTAAGGCCGCCCATTTTGCGGTTGGTATGAAAGTTTTTTCTGCGGCCTGTAAGTATTTTATGACCATACGCCTGATGACCTACATCCCAAACAAGCCTGTCATCGGGGGTATTGAATACATAATGCAAAGCTACTGTTAGCTCAACTACTCCTAAGTTTGCAGCAAAATGCCCGCCGTGGGTTAATACCGTTTCAATAATATAATTACGTAATTCATCGCAAACCTTTGGCAATTGATTTAGGGAAAGTTTCCGTAAATCAGAAGGATAATCAATGGTTTCTAAAAGAAGATATTTGGATTGCAAGGCTGCAAATTTAGACACGAATGGCACTAATTTACACGAATGAAATTATTTATTGCCGTCAGCTTAAGATGACGGCAATGGATTATTTTGCTTCACCAATTTGACAATATGTAATTTGTCAAATAATTTTATAATAGGATATACCGGGTCAAATTCATACCATTTGGCGGCAAAGTTGGGTTTCATCCCATTGTGATGATGATTGTTTTGGAACAATTCGCCCAATAAAATAACATCCCAGAACAAGGTATTCCGCGATTTATCGGGTTCATTAAAATTACGGTAGCCGTATTTATGACCTGCCCAATTAACTATGGCTCCATGAACGGGGCCCATTAAATAATGAACCGGTAATAGCAAAAACATCCACCAATGGGTGGCAAAAACCACATAAAAGGCAGTATATGCCAATCCAAAACCTATCCTTACCATCCAGTTATCGGCTATTTTATCAATTTTCGGATAAACAGGATAATTATTTTCAAACTGTTCATCTGGCTTAATACTACCACTTAACAGTCCATTATAAATTTTTCCGGTATGAACCATCATACTAAAAACTTCTTTAAAAAAATGCGGGGTATGGGGGTCTTGTTCGGTATCGCTATAGGCATGGTGCATACGATGAAGTATGGCATAAGCCCTTGCATTAAGATAGGATGAGCCTTGGGCAACCCAGGCAAAAATATAAAAAAACTTTTCCCACGATTTGCTCATCGTAAACATTTTATGGGCTGCGTAGCGATGAAGGTAAAATGTTTGTCCAAAAAGCGAGAGGTACCAATGGAGGATAAAGAATATTAGAATTATCATTAACTTTTTTTAAACGGCTGCAAAGGTAATTTAAATTCATACCAGAATTTACAACTTTTTAATAGTTAATAATTCTTACTTCAACCTAACGAAATAACACTCCTTCGGAATTTCAAAAGTCTGAACCCCATACCCATTTGTAGAAGGAAACGATGAATGTAAATCCATTGTTTTTGCCTGAGCGTCTAAACTTTTTACAATACCACAATGACCCCAGTATTCATACCAAAACTGAACAAAATCACCGGGTTTTACATTTTTCAAACTATCAATAGGAATACCCATACCATTTTCAGTTAATGCATAATAAACTCCTTTTGGAATTTGTGAATTATTGGCCCTAAGTTTATAAACATCTTCGTTGGTTATTATCCTTATTCGTTTTTTATCCTCTTTGGTTAGCTCTATAAAGTTCTTTAAAATCCCAATAACCAATTCAGTGCAAACGGCCTTTTCATAAGTGGGTGAAATCGACCTTCCATGCTTTTCTGTATAGGCAATAATCTGTTGGTTTTTTTCAGGAACAGGGTTACTTTGATTTATCAAAAAATTAAAATTGACAAACACAACAAGAACGCTTGAAACGATAACAATTATACTTACTTGAAAAAAATATTTTTTATTTATTTTCAAGATAAATGTTAAAAAAAATTGTAAACCCGCCCTTTGTATCTTCCGGTACAATTTCCAAAATACGGTGAATCGCTTTTTTATCCGAAGCCCATTCATCCTTTGCTATATGTGGGTCGCCCTTAAAATAAATTTGGGAAACAATTTCTTTATAACCTTTGGCTGTAATCCTGAAATGAATGTGGGACGGGCGGTATAAAGCACCGTTCAAATATTTACCGGGTAAAATGGTTATGAAAGAATACTCGCCTTTTTCGTTGGTTAGCCATTGGGCACGGTTCCTGAATTCGTTGGTATCATTATCATACTCACCTTTTATGTTGCAATGCCATATTTCAATGGTGGCATCTTTTATAGGTGTTACACAATCATTTTTAAAAACATTTCCTTTTAAAAGAATATTGTTTCCCGATTGGTTGGCAAATGTTAAATCATTTCTGACCGGAGCATTTTCCCGGTAGAATGGACCCAAAATATCGTTGGTAGTTTTGCAATCGCCTTTAAAATTTCCTTCGTTGGTTTTAAGGATATTTCCTAAAGCTGTCATTGAAAAGGCCGTGAGGCCGGTGCTAATAAAAAATTGTTTTCGGTTCATTTTTTTTCTTTTTTAATCTATTGTCCAGTGAAATTGGGTTTGTAAAACCGGAAGTTTTTTCCAGTCAATGGCTTTTGCTTCCAGCTTATTTTTTTCGAATTGTATTTTTAAAATTCTATCCTTTGAATTCCATATGAATGGATGTTTGGTTTGGTTCAGTTCATAATCGGTCAATACAAATTGATTGGTATTTTTATCAATTTCTAATTTAAAATCCTGCATTTCATCGTTGGTATTTTGAAAAATGATGTGCCCCTCGCGATGAATAAAAAAGCGCTTGAAATCCGCATTATTGATTACCTGATAAGCCCCGTGCAGGAAATGTCGTGTGGCTTTATCATCGTTAAAATTTTTATTTTTTAAATATGGAAAAACTGCTTCTGTAAAAATTAAAATCATCACAATGATTTTTAAACAAGTTTTTAAAAATGGATTTTTAAAAATTAAAGTGGGTTCAGTTTTGAGGCTCGTATTTTTTTGTAGGATAAAAAAATAATACATTCTTTTTAGTTGCGGAGCCAACAATACCAAGGAAATAAAAAGCAAAAAGCAGGAATATATTTTTACCGAAATATCGAAACTAAAATTTACTGCTACCACATTTACCAATATACCTATGGCCAACATCAATCCTAAAAATCGCGTCTTATTGAAAAGAATAAAAATCGCTGCCATGATTTCTGCTGTCCCTAAAAATAAGTTATAGGAATAGCTTGTTCCTATGGTGCTCCAATACAAAATGTCTTTATCCAATTGGCCGAAAGGGGTGAAAAGAATATTGGGTTCGGGTAGGTAAAATTGAGTTTTAAATAGCTTATCGGCTCCATATTTAATAAGTTGGAGGGCCAAATAGTAGATGAGGATTTTTTTAATCAAAACCTCCGAGGTTTTAAAAACCGCGGAGGTTTTAATCACGATGGAAACAAAAATCGAAACAACAAAAAGCAGCAATATCAAAATATACATCAATGTAGAATCGGATGATATTTCAGGATTTATTAGCTGTAGGTCGAAACAGTTTCAGAAATAAAAACCAATATTGGTTTAAAAATAAAACTGGAAATGTTAATCTGAAACGGAAAAATATGGAATGAAAAGGGAATAAAAAGGATGCCCAATAATCCAAATACATGAACAAATATTTTTAAAAATTGGGACATCCTTGTTTCTGAAAATTTATCTCATCTTAATAAAAGTAATTGCGGTAGCCATGGTAATCAGGCTAATCATTTCCAGTAACCAAATCATATCATTGCTTACCATTGGTTTATTCGGGGCATGCCATTTTCGTTTTTTACTTGTAGTATCTTTTTGTTTATGGGCAACGATTGGTTCAGGTTGTATTACCGTATCTTTTTTCTCTTTTTTTACAATTGGCTTTCCATTATCATAGCCCACAAACTTTACCTTGTTTATAGAATTTTTGAAG
>JBJXDS010000171.1:0-6396 GCA_046154525.1 Bacteroidia bacterium | reverse complement strand
ATCTTTCAAAATTCACATATTATTTAGAATCTCTATTAAAATCCGTTGGGAAAATGAATGGCCATTTTGAATATAGAGAAACCGTTTTACAATTTGAACCTGAAAAAATAATACGGTATAATTTGTGGGACAAAATTTCAAGATTGCACCGCCTTCCTCAAATTTAATAAGTGGTTGAGTTCAGGTTATGCCCCTTGAAAACCAAAATGAATTTACCGTAACTTAAAGTAATTTAAAAGCCAAAGATTTTTAGAACATGCTAACTTTTATTGGAACGGGGTACTTAATGTATTGAACTTATAGAAAATTAATTGACAGCGATACAGATTGACTAAGATAAATCACTTTTCTCTTAAAAATTTCTATATTTGACCTTCCTTAAAACCCTAATTACATGAACAAAATTCACCTTATTTTATTTGTATTCATAAGTAGTTTTGCTACTTCCGTTATAGCACAAAGCTTTTCTGATGATTTCGACACCTATACTGTAGGAGATTATTTAGCTAAAACCAACACCAAATGGAAAACTTGGTCGGGCACACTTGGTGGAACCGATGATATAAAAATTTCGAACGCCAAAGCCAAAAGTGGCAGCAATTCACTTTACTTTTCAGGAGGCACTTCTGGAGGACCGGTGGACATAGTTTTACCTTTTGGCGGCCAATACAATACCGGAACCATGAACCTGAACATGTGGATGTTTGTTGACAACACGAAAAAAGCCTATATAAATTTACAAGAGCAAACCACTGTAGGTAAAGGATGGAGTATTGATATAACCTTTGATTCAATTGGAAAATTTACTATTAACAATACTACTTCTGGTACTTTGTTAACCGGCAATTATACTCAAAATACATGGATGAAATTGGAATTACAAATCGACCTGAATTCAAATACCTGGAATTTTTTGGTGGATGGGGTTTCCAAAGGCAGTTTTCAAAATTCATACCGTCAAATTGCTTCCCTAAATATTTATCCGGTTGTAAACAGCTCATACTATATCGACGATGTGAGTTATACTTACACGCCCATTATAAAATCAAATTTAAATGGCGGAATTACCTTTATTGATAATGTTACTGGAAGGTTGGCTGGCGTTTCATTGCCATCGGTAGAAATAAGGAACCTTGGCACTCAGCCAATAACTTCGGCCAGCATTGAACTAACCTATAATGGAACTAAGCAAACAAAAGTTATAAGTGGTTTAAACATAGCTTATATGGCTACCAAACTTATTCCCATGGATAATAGTATTATGCTTTTGGCAGGTACAAGCAGTATTACAGCCAATTTAAAATTGGTAAACGGTGTAGCTGATGATGTAATGAGTGACAATACAAAAACATTAGATTTAAATTGTGCTACCCCGGCTTTAGGAAAAATAGTGGTAGCTGAAGAAGCTACGGGAACCTGGTGCCAATGGTGCCCCCGCGGTGCGGTATGGCTCGAAAAATTAGATAAAAAATATACCGGACTTTTTATTGGTATTGCCGTTCATAATAATGATCCTATGATGAATGATACCTACGATAATGGAATTAAGCCCTATGTTAGTGGTTACCCTAATGCCTTGGTAGACAGAGGAGCAGGTAAAGACCCTTCGGTAATGGAAAGTGATTTTTTAACCCAAATAATGATAGCCCCAAAAGCAACTATGCGCAATGGTGCAAAATATAATAGCGCTACCAAGGTTTTAGATGTAAGTATTACTACCAAATTTTCTCAACCCGTAACAGGAAATTATAAAATTGCTTTTGTTTTAGTGGAAGATAGTGTTACCGGCACCACCTCCAAGTACAATCAATCCAATGCTTATGCAGGTGGTGGAAGCGGTGTAATGGGAGGGTATGAATTGTTGCCTAATCCGGTTCCTGCCAGTAAAATGGTTTATGATCATGTGGCTAGGCTTATTTCACCCAATTTTTTAGGTTTATCCAATGCGTTTCCTAATTCGGTAAATGCTGGGGATTCTTTCACGCATAATTTTAGCATTACCTTAGACCCAACATGGAAAACTAAAAAATTACATGTGGTTGGTTTGCTTATTAGCCCTAATCGAAAAATTGATAATGGTTCGTCAGCAGGTTTGGATGAGGCCATAAAAAATGGATATGTAACAGGTACTTCCGTTTTAGGCACCAAATCATGGTCGCTAAACATAAATCAAATGATGGTGTACCCAAATCCATCTGCTGGTAATTTTACTATTTTAATTCCTGAGCAATACAAAACTTCAGGTGAATTAAATATTTACAATGCACAAGGCCAATTAATCCAGACCGAAAACATAGGCGGTAATGAATATGTAAGTGTGAATGCCCAAACCTGGGCACCAGGTTTATATATAGGTTTAATAAATAGTAAAGGTACGGTAGTAAAAATAAAACTAATAAAGGAATAGTTAGTTTTATAATTTCAAAACCTTATAGTTGAATGTTGACCTTCCAACGGTTAAATTCATAATATAAATACCCTTGGATAGGTGAGAAATATCCAAAGAATTTTTGGAACCTACCGCATTTCCATAAACAATTTTCCCTACAGAATTATAAAGTTGCAGGGTTGCATCTAATGATTCATTACCATCACCAATCGAAAGGTTTAAATTATTTTCAATTGGATTATTAAACGTTATTTTAGATGGGTTGATGTTTTGCCGGGCAATATTTCCTGTGGCTACAAAGTTTTTAAATTGCGATTTATAAATACCTCTGCCATGGGTAAAAATATAAATTACCCCATTTTTGGTATGGGAAACTATTTTATGAATAGGAACATTGGCCACCGCTAATTCTTTGCTCCAGGTAGTTCCACCGTCGGAGGTTGAATACAAACCAAAATCAGTTCCGGCTACCATACTATTACTATCCTGAGGATTCACCTCTACACAATTAACTGGTAGTGATGTAGGCAAATTTCCACTTATGTTAGTCCAGGTAGGAGTGTTGGTTTCAGCGCCATTAAGTTTCCAAACCCGTGGCTTTATATTTATATCCGACATGGAAATATACATCGTGTTAGGATTGGTTCGGTTTACCTTAATACAATTAATTACTCCACCTTTAGCTAATGTTGGGGCAGTACTTGTTAAATCAACTTCTTTTTCAACAATCGTTGACGCTTTGCTAGAACGGTAGAGGGTGTTTCCTGCCCCGCCATAATATAAGGTTGGGTCTTTTTCATAACTCATCCCTAATGACAATACGTCTTTGTTTAAATTTAAACTAAGGTCGCTCCAGGTATCACCTGAATTAGTAGAAACCAGTATTTTCCGTTTTGACAAAACATACACCTGACTTCCATCAAACGGATTTACTTCAAAGGGATTAATAAACCAATAGGAATATGAGCCGGCAGGTTTAATGTTGTCATCCGATATAAAATCCTGATCCATACGTCGCAACTCACCGTTTTGATAGGATACATAATTATAATATGGCGGGGTGCTTGAAAAAGCACAGTATGACCCATCACCACCAAATACTTTTAAAAAATCAGTTCCATTATAATAGTGGGTACCATTATCCTGGGTTCCTCCTATAAAAACTTTAGTATCTAGTTCATTATAATTACCCGTGTAAAATTGGGTAATGTTTAACCCATTATTTAAGGCCACATTGGAACTGAAAATTGTTTTAACTCCAAACTGAAAAACACCGCCATCATTGCCAATAAGCAAATTGCGCCCCGAAGGAAAAAATGAACTGGCATGAAAATCGGCATGGCTTGCTTTTAACTCACTCCATGAACTGCTGCCATTAATTGAACCATAAGCCTTGGTTGAAATAGCCAGAACAAAGTTTGTATCAATAGGGCTAACATTTGTATGGAGGCAATACCATCCGAAAGGGTAAGCACTGCTGGATGGTGATGTCATTTTTTTCCATGTCGCCCCATGATTGGATGTTTTATAAATTCCTAACAAGGAGGTACCCCCAGTGCTAAGTACCTGACAAAATGCAACATTAGGGAATTTTTTACAATAATTTACACTTATACGCCCCAATCCAGAACTAGGCAAGGTATTGATGAAACGGGTAAATTTCATAATGCTATCTTCAGTAGCAGTTATTAACCCAAAAGCCTCTAACCCAAACCAAATGGTTGAATCTTTGTAGGTAACTATTTCGTGGATAGCTTTCGACGAATAGTAGGTTGATTTAAATGTAAGCCCTTTATCATTACTTTTATAAAGCCCGCCATTAGCCACCCCTACATAAAATGTAGAGCTATCGGTTTTCGAATATTCAATATCCCATATGGTGGCAAAGGCGCTAAGTGTAGAGGTAGCGGGCAATTGTTTAAAGGTTTTTCCACCATCTACAGATTTAAATATTCCTGCTCCGTTAATATCAGCCGAATTACCTGTTCCTTCTCCTGTTCCATAATAAATCTCTTTTGCATTAAATGGATTTTGAGTGATACAGCTTACCGCCATCGAAATGTTATGTTCATCAATGGGTGCCCAGGTTTTGCCACCGTTGTAGGTTACCCACAAGCCACCTGAAATGCCGCCGGCAAAAATATGAAGGCTATCAGCCGCATCAATTAAAAGAGCCCTTACCCTACCTGCTACTTTATCAGGACCAACCTCAGTAATAAAACTTAAGGCCTCCGAACCTTTTTTATTTAAAGCATCCTGCCTGCTCCAGCTATTGCGAAGCCCGTAATAATTTACCCCACTCACCGGGTTTTTCATGGCTTTGTACTGCTGCTGCCATCCAGGATCCTGAACTAATTTTTGAGGTTTTTGAGCTCTAAAATTTAAAAGAAAAATACTGGTGATTGCAAAGCAAACGAAGAATAAAATTGGTTTGAAGGATTTCATTAAGTATACAAAAATAAGAAAAAAAACCAAAAAAAGGTTTGGTCTATGGGGTAACACGAATCACTTTTAGTATTACATCCCCCACTCCTAGCTTATGAACTGTATCCATTCCACTAATAACGTACCCAATAATAGTGTACCTTCCATCCAAATGGGGCGTGGGGCAATGGGTAGCAAACCACTGACAACTTTCAGTATCGGGCCCGGCTGATGCCAAACCTACCGCACCGGTAGAATATTTTAAGGATGAAAACTCGCTGCGAATAGTATATTCCTGGCTTCCAAATCCGTCACCCCTTGGGCATCCACCCTGGATTACAAAATTAGGGACCATGCGATGAAAAAATTTACCGTTATAAAACCCTTCATCTACCAATTTTAAAATTGAAGCCACCGAACCCGGAGCTTCGTTCACATTCATCTGAATTATAAATTCACCTTGTGTGGTAGTTACTTTTATTTTTTGATCGGTTTTAATTTTACTTACAAAATTCCAATCAATTGCATGGTTCCATTCAGGCTCGGGTTTTTTATAATCCGTTTTATGTATAATGGCTAGTACTTTTGCAATATCAATATAGGCTTCCATTTCCTGTGGAAGGTTTAAATTGGATTGAGCTTCAATAAAAAGCTGTCGGTAATTTGAATCTAAACCTAATTGTTTATCCAAAATGGCATTGGCTATAATACTGAGTGCTCCTTCATCCCCATCCTTTATTAAAATTTCGATAGTTTTATTAAAATCAGCCACCAAGCTTTCTGGAAATCCCTTGTTATTTCTGCATTTAATTAACGATTCAGTAGCTGCTGACTTAACCGCCGGGCTCTCGGTTTGCATTAAAATATTATTGATAATTGGATAATTTTGGTAACTCGTTTCCAACAATTGTAGATTCCATATCTTGTCATAAATGGTATTGGTAACAGGCAGCTTTAAACTGAAATTTTTGCATTCAGGATTTTTTAAAATGTTAACGATGGCTGGGCCATACGTTAGGTTCGAATATTTTTTGAATACTTTACAATTTTTTGAAATAAATTCTGAATAGGCCAATTGAATTGGAGGATAAGTAATACCATTAGCATTCAATTCTAACCAGTTATCTGTTGAATCAAAATTGAACTTTTTTAAAATAAATGTTCTAAAAGATACAACTGTTTTTAATCCCCCATCTTTAAATTTTTGATCCTTATCAACAAAAATATTAGAAATTAAATTATCTCTAACAATTAAAGAATCTCTCTTGTTTAATGTGGCTTTACCTAAAGCTACCATTAGTGGCATAGGCATACTCCATGGCTCCGGATATGTATTTAGTTTTAAAATTTCTTTAAAATTTTCAGAGTTTATTGGATAAATTGTTCGGGACAAATACCATGCGGCATAAAATTTATTATCAATATTATCCTCATTCAAAAGTTTTACCATATTATCTTTCAATTCAATATGATCAGCCCTTTTCAACATTGCCCTATAGATACACTCTCCATAACCTGCTTGGTTAGTATTTTTAATTTCTAACAATTTATCAACCTTTGATTTGGTGATGCATTTGCCCAAA
>JBJXDS010000170.1:0-6375 GCA_046154525.1 Bacteroidia bacterium | reverse complement strand
AAACAATACATCAGGGCATTTATTCACAGACTACTGCAAAACCAACGGTAAGGTAATACGGTACCATCAAAATATCGAACAACCAAAAGAAACCAAAAATTTTTGAAATCCTGAGCCTATCCATACTTTTAAAAATTATAATGCTTTGTACGATAAGTCTTAATGCAAAAATACCTACTAAAAAGTACCAATATTTAAGACTAAAAATCAAGGCCAGAGTTAAGAAAATATAAAAAAAAATGTGGCTAATATTGAAAAAACCAAGCATCCGTTTGTGACCGCTTTTATAAAATTTTCCTGTATAAAAATGACGTTTTTTTTGTTTCCACCATGCGCCCCAGGTTAGTTTTGGTGCCGATTCGGTAAATGAATCACGGCTGTAAATCATTGCCACATTGGTCCTATTGGCTGTTTCATTCACAAACAAATCATCATCACCAGCCATTATATGTTGATGGCTAGCAAAACCTTTTACTTTAAAAAATAAACTTTTACGATAAGCTAAGTTCCGGCCTACACCCATATACGTTTTGCCAGATAGTGAAAACGAAAAATATTGCATGGCTGTATAAAAAGTTTCCCATCGGATAAAGAGATTTAAAAAAGTATTTTTTCGTTTGTAGCGTGAATAACCCAATACTATTTCTTTATCCTCCATCATGCCTTTGCTCATTTCAGTTATCCAGTTTTCCGAAATAGGTTGACAATCAGCATCGGTAAATAACATCCAATCGTGTGTGGCGGCTTTTATGCCCAAGGTTAGGGCCAACTTTTTCCCCCTCTGGTATTTTTCTTCCACTTTCACATCCACTAATCTAAGTCTTGGAGTGGTTTTTACCAGTTCTTCCATGTATTCACCAGTTTCATCCCACGAGCCGTCGTTCACCACTATTACCTCAAAATCAGGATAGTTTTGATTTAAAATATAAGGTAAAAATTCTGTTAAGTTTTTAAGTTCATTTTTGGCGGAGATAATAACTGAAACTGGAGGTTTTGAATAATTTTCGGTTTGTTTTTTTTTATCAAAAGCAAATTTTGAAAAAACAATTAAATAATAGAAAATATGAACTGTGGCAAAAAATGCCGTTAATCCAATAAACGACCAAATTAATAGTGTCATCACAGGTGCAAATTTATTGTATGTGGTAACTAATAAGTACTAAAAGATTTCAACGGTTTTATTTATAAATGTGTATTTATATCAAGACGCAATGCTTTTTATCTCTATTTAAAAATGAATTATTCAATTACCTGATTAATTTCGTCTCTATTAAATTGATGATGCAGCATCAAATCCTCTCCTTTCCTAAACCAGGTTAATTGGCGCTTTGCATAATTACGGGTATGTTGTTTTATTTTTTCGATGGCTTCGGCCAAAGAACAATTTCCTTCAAAATATTCAAACAGTTCAGAATATCCAACGGATTGCAAGGCTTTCAAATTTTTAAAAGGAAATAAATTTCGGGCTTCTTCCACCAATCCTTCGTTTATCATTTCATCTACCCGGCTATTTATTCTATGATAAAGGGTAGCTCTATCCAAATCCATCATCAGTTTCACAATTTTAAAAGGTCGTTTAATTTTCGGATTGGTTTTAATTTTTAAAATAGATTGACCTGTTTCTGTCACTAATTCCAAAGCTCGCATTATGCGATGAGGATTTTTACCGTCCACCGTTTTGCTTCCTTCAAAATCTAAATTTTGAAGCTTTTTGTATATATAATCTACTCCATTTTCATCCAATTCTTTTTGAAGTTGCTGGCGCAAATTTTCATTAGCTATAGGGAGTTCATCTAATCCTTCACAAAGTGCTTTAATGTACATGCCAGTTCCTCCTGAGGCCACAACTACTTTGTACTTTTGAAAAAGATTTTCTAATAATTTAAAAGCTTCTTTTTCAAAAATACCCGCATTGTAGTGTTCATAAATGGAGCAATGATTGATGAAATGATGGGGAATTAATTTTAATTTTTCGGCTGAAGGTTTGGCTGTACCAATACTCATTTCCTTGTAAATCTGTCGGCTATCGACTGATAAAATTTCGGTATTAAAATGCTGGGCAAGTTCTATGGCAAAATCGGTTTTACCCGAGGCCGTGGGGCCGCAAACTATTATTAAAGTTGAATCTTCGGCAGCCATTTCACAGGCTAATAATCGTCATTGTTATCATCCCCGCTTCCATATCCACCGCCATCATCAAAACCAAGGTCGTCTTCTTCATCATCTTCTTTTTCTTCATCCCCTTCTTCCCCTTCCAAAAAATCAAGATCGTCTGCATCAATTTTCAATTCTTCATCATCAAATTTCAAATCAAATGAAACACGTTCTCTGGGAACTACCGGTTTAATGATATCCGGAATTTTAATATCCGGAATTTCTTTATCCAATTCTTCAATTTCTATTTCCTCTTCGTCCATATCTTCTTCCTCCACTACATCCTTCACCAAATCATCCATTAAGCGGCTGGCAATGAGCATTTCGGCCATTTTATCGTATTCGTTAAGGTTGGCGGTGGCACCTGGAAGTTTACCTTTTAATTTATATTGTTTAGGGGCTTCTCCTTCTTTACGGGCCAATAAAGGATATTTTTTATGTGGCTCGGCTTTTTGAATTTTCACCAATTCAATATAAAAAGTCCAAATCAAATCGGGGTCGAACATATAAATAAACCTTTGATGAGGGTCGTTTATAAATTTATTAAGAATGGTTTGTTTTGGTAATTTTAATTGTGATTCTTCCCGGGGTTCGCTGTCGCAAATTTGAGTGTCCGTTCTCCAAAAATCATTCGACATGTGGAAAGTGTATGCTTTGGAAGCATCAAACCCAATTGAATCCTGGATTATTTTATGAAAATCGGCAAAACTTGAGGTAGAATTAATATCAATAAATCTTACCACGTCATCGTGGTCTTCAAAATGCACCCTGAATTTATATATTATTTGCATAGTGGGTATTTGTTGGAAATGTTAAAATGGTGATTTGTAAAAAAAAGTTATTTCAGTTTCGATTTAAAATCATTTTCAAATCTCCAAATTTTCAAATCTCCAAATTATTTTTCACCGATATACTTTCCGTCTTCGCCATACAATGCCATACATTTGGCTTTTTGCTCAGCTGAACATCCATTATCCTCGCACATTTTAGCACATTCGTCTTTAGTCATGGTAGCACATTTGCTCATGTCACATCCTTTACCTCCAATATATTTACCATCCTTACCATACATGGCCATACATTTTGCTTTTTGATCAGCTGAGCATCCATTGTCATCACACATTTTAGCGCATTCATCTTTAGTCATGGTAGCACATTTTGTCATGTCACATCCTAAATGGCCATCCTCTGAACATTCCATTGAATCTGCATCAGTACCATGATTTTCGCAACACGGCATTTCTGTTTTGGCTCCATGCTCTTCGCAACAAGCTTCATCAGCCGAGGCAATACCTACTCCTGAAATGTAAGGGGCGATAACCAACGAAACGATACTCATTAATTTTATAAGTATATTCATGGATGGGCCCGAAGTGTCTTTAAATGGATCGCCAACCGTATCGCCGGTTACAGAAGCCTTATGAGGTTCAGATTTTTTATAAAACATCTCACCATTTATTTCTACCCCTTTTTCAAACGATTTTTTAGCGTTATCCCAAGCACCACCTGCATTGCTCTGGAAAATTCCCATTAACACACCTGATACAGTAACACCAGCTAGCAATCCTCCCAACATTTCTGCAGAACTTGCTTCCTCAAACATACCTTTAAATCCAAATCCTACAATTAATGGGGTTAGTAATGCAATGGCACCTGGCAGCATCATTTCACGAATAGAAGCTTTGGTACTTATGGCAACACATTTTTCGTATTCAGGCTTAGCTTTATATTCCATTATTCCTGGTATTTCCCTGAACTGGCGACGAACCTCCTGAACCATATCCATTGCCGCTTTTCCAACGGCCTGAATACAAAGGGCTGAAAATATAAATGGTATCATCCCCCCAACAAACAGTGCCGCAAGAACAGGTGCTTTGTATATATCAATGCTATCAATACCTGCTACTCCAACGAAGGCTGCAAAAAGTGCCAAAGATGTTAAGGCTGCCGAAGCAATGGCAAATCCCTTTCCTGTGGCGGCGGTTGTATTTCCTACAGCATCCAAATTATCTGTTCGTTCGCGAACTTCTGGCGGCAATTGGCTCATTTCAGCAATTCCACCTGCATTATCCGCTATTGGGCCAAATGCATCAATGGCTAATTGCATAGCTGTTGTGGCCATCATACCGGCTGCTGCAATAGCCACACCATATAATCCTGCAAAATAATAGGAGGCCATAATACCTGCTGCCAGAGTTAGAATTGGGATAACTGTTGATTTCATACCAACTGCAAGTCCACCGATTATATTTGTGGCATGGCCAGTAGATGATTGTCTTATAATAGATTGAACCGGTGGTTTACCCATCGCCGTATAATATTCGGTCACAATACTCATTATTGCACCAACGGCAGAACCAACAACTATGGCCCAAAACACATTTATGCTTGAAAATTCGTAGCCCCTTAAATTTAAAGTATCTGGAAGCATCCACATTACAATAAAATAAGAAGCAACCACAGTCAAAATTATAGAGGACCAGTTACCAAGGTTCAATGCATTTTGCACACTTGATTTTTCGTCTTTTATTCTTACAAACCAGGTTCCAACTATCGAAAACAAAATCCCTAATCCACAGATTACCATAGGTAATAGGATAGGAGACATACCATTAAATTTATCTTCAACTGTTATTTCTTGTCCTAAAACCATAGTAGCTAAAATTGTGGCTACATAAGAACCGAATAAGTCAGCACCCATTCCGGCCACGTCACCTACGTTATCACCCACGTTATCAGCAATAGTTGCAGGATTACGAACATCATCTTCCGGTATTCCAGCTTCTACTTTTCCAACCAAGTCAGCTCCAACGTCGGCAGCTTTGGTGTAAATTCCTCCACCAACACGAGCAAACAAAGCAATAGATTCAGCACCCAATGAAAATCCGGTTAGTACTTCAATTGCAGTTTTTACAGTGTCTTCCCCCAAATTGGCAAAAACTGAAAGGAAAACAATAAATAAACCTCCCAATCCTAGGACGGCTAAACCTGCTACCCCAAGTCCCATGACGGTGCCACCTGTAAAAGAAACTTTAAGGGCTTGTTTGAGGCTTGTACGGGCAGCTTGCGTTGTGCGTACATTGGCTTTAGTTGCCACTTTCATACCTATATATCCGGCAGTTGCCGAAAAAACTGCACCTATAATAAATGCTATGGAAATAATCCAACTGGAGTGGATTGGTTGTCCATTAACTTCATGTATAGTGCCTGAATAAGCTAATAATGCAGCTGCAAATGCCACAAATATTCCTAAAACTTTCCATTCGGCTTTTAAAAATGCCATGGCGCCATTGGCTATATAGCCTGCTAATTCCTGCATATTGGCATCGCCAGCATCTTGTTTACTTACCCATGCGCTCTTTACGGCCATTACTAGTAGGCCCACTATCCCCAATGCGGGAACTAAATAAATTAAATAATCATTCATACTATATAATGTGATTTGTAAAAGTCCGCGAAAATAGCTTTTCTATTCTATTTAGGCAAAAGGGATTTTGAAAGAAAGTTGGGGTAAAAAAATTTTTGCCCTTACATTTTTGCCCCTACGAATTCTGTTGAAACCCAATTCCTGTATTTTTGGTTTTCTGGATAATTTCTTTAAGGTTTATTTCTTTAATATCTTCCACCGTAAGTGTTGAGATTATATCAATGGTTCGTTTACTAGCCGTAATTTCCGACATCCTTAAATGTTGATGTCTTACAATTTCTTCCACCAATTTTCTTACTGCACGTCCGTTTCCAAAAAACTTATCACGACTATTGTACATTAATTCCATTATGCGTTTTAGCTCCAGTTCTGCCCCTTCATCTGGCTTCAAATTGTTTTCTGATATTTGGTTACTGGCAATTTCTAACAATTCGAGGGCTTTAAAATCTTCAAAATGGAAGGTACGGTCAAATCGGGATTTTAATCCAGGGTTCGATTCTATAAACCGTTTCATATTATCGGTGTATCCGGCCGCTATCACTATAAATTCACCTCGGCGGTCCTCCATTCTTTTTAAAATTATTTCAATCGCCTCTTTACCAAAATCGCTTTGCCCTCCTTCGGTAAGTGAGTAGGCTTCATCAATAAATAAAACTCCACCCATAGCTCTATCAATTATTTCTGCAGTTTTAATGGCTGTTTGTCCAACATAGCCACCTACCAAAGATTGACGGTCGCATTCTATTAAATGACCACGTTCTAAAATTCCAAGTGCTTTATAAATTTGTGCTAAT
>JBJXDS010000169.1:0-9662 GCA_046154525.1 Bacteroidia bacterium | reverse complement strand
CAAAAGCACATAAAAAAATGAATAAAATAGTAGTAGTTTTCTTTATCATATGTTAAATTATTTAAGAATGTTTATGGATGAATAGTATATTAGGTTGTTGGAACCTATAAGAACTGTGTATAGCCCTGAAGTTAGATTAGTTGTATTTAATTCAATAATTTTTTCGTAGGTATTAAAATCTATAGATGCCATATTTTTTCCTGTCATGTCAAAAACAAATAGATAAAATGAGCCATTTAAGGTGGAAGGTATCTCAAGTGTAACTTTATCCTTGGCAGGATTTGGGAAGGCCACTAAATTTGGGTTCAAAATTGATTGAACCTTTCCAGGTTTATTCGATCTATAATTATCCCGGTATCTAACAATAGTAGGGGTAAATGTTGCTCCAATAACGTTTCCACTAACTTCTAACATTGGTATTTTTTCTGTTTTACTAAGCCATTTATATTCCACCCTATTATTAGGGAAGGCAAAATTTATAGGTGCTTGCCCACTTATAGCTATGGCAAGAGAGTCGGTTTCAGTAATTACAGATTTAATGCGAATACATTCAACATCTGACTGATAGGGGGTTGAAATTTTACCCCAGCCATCTACGGTATTAACTCTGTTGCCATCCTGAAAATAATTTCCTAAAGGTAATATAACCGCAGATATTGGAACTTTTAAAGTAAAAGCGGTACTGTCTTTATCTTTAAAATTTAAAGGAAACGTATAAATTTCATCCGAATTGGTATGTTTGCCAGCTTGAGGAAGCGGTAAAGCACTTAATTGAAATCCAATACCTACAGCTTCCCACTTGGTGGTTGATTTTTTAAAAAAAGTATAAACGTCCTTCAAGCCCATTTGTCCACTCCCTAAGGAGTCGGCCAATTTTAAACCCAAAGCCGAAAACCCGAAATTAAGGACATAAGGAGTTGTCGTTGAATTTTTATACTGATAAATATCCTGTGAGGTAGATTTAAGATTTTTAAAATCCCAGGCCTTATTTTCACCAGAAGCTTTAAAATCAAAACCCGCTGAATTTTGAACGACACTGTATCGAATGGTGTCGCCAGCCGAAGGCATGTTGGTGGCGTTAATGCTTATTTGACATAAGGCTGAAAACGACCCCAAAATTATTGAAGCGAATGGAATACTTTTGCGTATTAGATGGTTCATATTAAGTTAAAAAGAATTCCCGAAATTATAAAATTAAAATGTAAAATTTTAATCTTACTTAGTTTTAGTATATACACCGGTTGTGTCACTGCCCAAAATATAGACAGTACCGATGTTGAAAGCTATAAACTCAGTGTAGATTTTTCAAAATTTAAAACTCAAAAAATTAGTGGTGTGGCTGAAATAAAATGCAAACCTTTAAACGGAGTTAAGACGAAAAACATTTTATTTATGTTACTTAAATTAAAGGTGGACAGCGTTTTTTATAAATCAGCCGATAGTTCCATTTTTACCAAAGTAAATTTTACCTACAACGATACCTTTATTAAAATTCATAAGAGTTTATCAAAACTAATCGATATAAAAATCTACTATCAGGGAACCCCAATAAAGGATGCCCTATGGGGTGGTTTTTATTTTCAGGGCGAGTACGCCTATAATATGGGAGTGGGGTTTGCCTCCAATCCTCATAATTATGGACGTGTTTGGTTTCCGTGTATTGATAATTTTACAGATAAAGCCCTCTATAGTTATTCAGTAGAAGTACCACGAGGTTATGCTGCTGTTTGTGGTGGAAATTTTAAAGACACTGTTCAAAATACAGATAACACCACCACCTGGAATTGGGAACATACCTACCCAATTTCTACTTATCTGGCATCGGTAGCGGTGGCACCTTATAAATTGCTCCATTCCACTTATTCCGGAATTAATAAAAGCATCCCCATTATTTTAAATGCTGAAGCAAAAGATACGCTCAATTTAAAAAATTCATTTAAAAACTTGCCTAAAGCGATGGCCGCATTCGAACTATTTTATGGACCCTACCGGTTTGAAAGGGTAGGCTTTAGCCTGGTTCCATTTGATGCCGGAGCTATGGAACATGCCTGTAATATTGCTTATCCAAAATTGTATTGCGATGGAAGTTTAAATTACGAAACACTGATGGCCCATGAACTTAGCCACCATTGGTGGGGTAATAATACCACCTGCCGATATGCCAGTGATATGTGGCTTAACGAAGGTTGGGCAGCCTACTCCGAAGCCCTGTTTACAGAATTCGTCTATGGCAAACAGGCCTATCAGAATTATATCAATACCATTCATAAAGGGGTGCTTCAATTTGCGCACTTGCAGGATGGTGCAGCTACGGCTGTAAACAATGTAAGCCATCAAAACACATACGGACGCCACGTTTATAAAAAAGGGGCCGATATGGTGCATTGCATACGAGGAGTAATGGGCGATGAAGCCTTTAAAGAAAAATGCAAAACCCTGATGGAAACTTATAAAATGGCCAACCTAACGACCCAGGATTTTAGCAATCATTTTAATATACCCAATGAATATGTAAAACAAATAATAAGCGACACCGGATTTGCCCATTTCTCCATTTACAGCCTCAATTCAACCAAGGTATCCACCAGTTGGAATACGACCCTAAGCTACAAACAGAAAAAACGATTTGGTCATCACGTATACGAATCCATGCCCTATGAAGTATTTGCGTTTGATAAAAATTTTAAAAAACAGGTGTTTAAATTCAATTTTGGAACACCGGCCCCCATTTCGTTTAGCACTAATTTTAAACCCGAATTTGTATGTTTTGACTACGATCAAAAATTTTCGGATGCCATTACCGATGATGTGATAATAACTGATTCCATTGGCACGTATACTTTTAACTATAGCATGATGTCGGTAAATATTTCTCAAAACACCGATACATCCCTTATTAGGATTGAGCACAACTGGGTGTATCCTGATGCCTGGTTTTTGAATATTCCAAACATTACCTTATCGAAAGAACGTTACTGGACCGTGAACGGGATTTTTGATCCTTCATTAAAAGCATCAGCCACTATTACATATGATGGCAGTAAACCTACCAATTATTCGTCGGGTTGGCTGGATAATCAATTACTAGAAGGGCGTTCGGAAGACAGTCTGATATTGCTATACCGCCCCAATGCCGAAAGTTATTGGCAACTGGAAACCAATGCCATTAAAACCATGGGTATTTCTAAAAACGACAAAAAAGGAAGTTTTACCATTAATGAACTTAAAAAAGGAGAGTATGCTTTTGGGGTAAGAGGAAAACTTTCAGGTACAGGTTCTGTTCCAGTTCAAAAAGAAATAAAATTATTTCCTAACCCGGCTAACGATGAAATAAGAATAGAGTGGGCCAATACCTTAACCCCTGAACGTGTTGAAATAGTGAGTGCCACCGGCCAAACGATGTTATCCATTAAATTGGATAAAAATTCAACTTCAGAAATCATAAATACTAAACTGCTTAGCAATGGGCACTATTTTGCCTCCATTATCACCCCCGATTTAAAACGGATGGGAGGGGAGTTTGTGATTTTGAGGTAGTTATTTCTAAATTTTCTGGTAATAACCAACGGATAAAAGCGGTTTAATATTTATTTCTGTAATTCGTAACGGAAAATCAAAAACTAAAGCCCCACTGGATGATTTTATTCTAAACTGAAAGCTATGGTAAAAAACAATTTTATCTTGTGGGAACTTACGCAAACCAGGGTAATTGCCATAGCTCATTCCTACTTTATGGCGGATTACAAAGCTAAGTTTATTTAAATCGCCCCGGAGTAATAAGCTATTGTTTAATCCTATGCCCGTGGTTCCTAATACTTCCTCTACCGTACCAGTTTGGTTAGGAATAGTACCAGTAGCCAAAGCAAAAAAATCAGAATAATACACGATGTTTTTGGATTGGGTGCGTTTTATTAAAATGGGTGTGGAGGTTATTAATGATAAATTACCAAACCCATTAACCAAAGTTGAAAAACTTAGGTTGGTATCGTTTTTAGTGGTAGCAATGCCTGAATACACCTGCACCAGAGTGTTACCAATAAAATCATAAACCGGTGGGGTTTGGCAACTGGCCGCCAAAGGCATTGGTGTGTAGTTTAGTCTTAGGTTATTTTGGCAAATAGTATCTCGCCAGAATTTTTTGGGGATGGTGAAAAACGACTTTTTAGAAGTTTGACCAACACAATTACCTAAACTTATAATAAAAAAAATTATGCCTGTATATAATTTTCCCATTTTTATTTTTTACTTATAACTATCTTAATAAGGATTGAAATAACATTAATGATGAATTATTAATTCCTTCATTAATGTAATTTCAATTGCTGTTTTTTTTAAAGAATATTGATTTTAAAAATAATTAGATATTTCCCCTTACTAAAGCCGAATTTTATTTAAGCGATGATTCGGATTGATTAATATGAAATTTTAATTCCGGTTTTAAAATCATATGGAAATTTATAATACCATAAATTTGACCACCAAGCCGTTCCTGCAACTTTGAATATAGTGCTGTTACCAATTGTATATGTAGACTTTTTCCTTTTATCAATTCCGAGCATTATCCATCCCTGAGAATCCAAATAATCAATATTTAAAAATTGTATTTTAATAAAAATACTATCACATTTTATTAAATTGTTGTAAGTTGTATCTAATAAAATTGTATACCAAGTATTCTTTTTGTTTACTTCTAATATATAATCCTTATTTAGCAGGTTGGTATCGGAAGGTATTAATTTTTTATTAATTACTATTGCCTTATTAACCTGCAATCTTGCTGTTATTACTTCGCTATTATTAAAATCATTCACGAATAATCTTACCTCTTTTAAAACAAATCCATTTTCAGATTTGATATTATAAAATGTTGCAACTTCACCAAGACCACATTTAACAGAACTTTTTGCATTTTTGTTATTCCATTCTCCCAAAAGATAATCCTTTCCTTTATAATCAGGCATAACCCATATTTCTTTCAAGTCGATAAATTTTCGTTCAAGATTAATGGTATCATTTGTAAAATTCTTAATTTTTTCAATTTCATATTTGACAGATTTATAACCTAATGATTGTATTTCCAACGAATCATTTAAGGTGCAATCAAGAACAAAGCGCCCTTCCAAATCAGAAGCAGAAAATATTTTTGCTCGAAGAAGTTTAATTGTAACGAAGGGCAACCCTTCATTTTCTTCATTACATACTATTATTAACTTTTTCTGTGCGAATGAGTTAAGACTTGACAGTAAGAAAATTATAATTAGTGTTTTTTTTTTCATATTTAAAATGGTCAAGGATTAATTAATCCCTGACCAAATTTTATTATTGGTAAACGATTTGTATTATGACTTATTTGAATGAGTTTCATTCTGAAAATTAGAATATTTATTGACATTTATAATCTTAAGCAACTTATTGATGAATAAAACTAAACAAATATAGTTAATCCCTACAATTTCAAAAATTTATACTTTTTATAAATGCAACTTTAATTAGGGGCATACAAAAGTATGATGTTGGGCTTCCAAAACATTGATTGTGGCTGTTGGGGCTGGACAATCTTCATCGCTAAGATTTTCCCAAGCTTCATCATAAACATAACCAGCCAAATATAATCTGTATACGACAGCGGCCTTAAGTATTTCGGCTTGTTGTAATAGTTCTGGATCTTCCCAATCTGGATTAACATCTGTATATCCTTGAAGTCTTAAATTTGTCATTGTTTCAGCTATGCATTCAAGACATGACCCGTCCACTGGGGTGGCTATTCCTACACCGTTGCAACCAACGTCATAAAATGTAAAGCTTCGATCAGGACATGGCCCCCAAAGCCAACTTGATCCACTTTGCGTTTGGGTGGTCATACATCCATAACCACCTGCAATAGGCGTTGAAACTGCGTTATTATTCCAATGGTAAACACATCCGAATGCCTCTCTTAGCCACATAGGAATTGCATACGTTGATGCACTAAATAAGCAGATTGCTGACAATAATAATAATTTTTTCATTTTAATTTTTTTTAATAATTTTTTAATTTTTCACCTACTTAAAAAAGGCTATAGGCAGCCTTATAATCCTTTGCGTTGCAACACATCCCCAAACCAAAAGCAAAAAAAATATTAAAAAAAGGAAATAAAGTTTCCAAAAAAAGGAGATTAAAAGGAAATAAATTGGAAATTATTTCCGTTCGGTTTTTTATAATTGCTGCACTAAATTAATTCTAATACCCTATGCAATCTTATAAAGTAAACGACCCTAAAAAGAAAGAAACTATCCTTATTAATATCCGCTCATTAAGGAACCTGAAAACAATTAAACAGGAAACTATGGCCATGGAACTTGGAATTTCGAAAAGCGAATATTCCAAGCTCGAGAACGGATTTAAGCAAAACTGGGAAAAATATTGGGAAAAAATAGGGGAAATTTTAGGAATACATTTTTATGAACTAGCCTTTGACGATTGCCTTTTCCAAACCCAAAACGGAAATGTAAAAAGTAATACCATTTTATCGAATGCCTTAGACAATGACATATAAACCAAAAGGTTTTTAAGGCTTTAGATGAAAGGGATAAACTAAAAGATGAGTTGATTGAAAATTATAAAAATGACGTTGGCTATTGGAAAGATAAGTATTATAGGCTTAAAGCTAAATTTATAAAAATAGAACAACGCATTGAGGTATTAATAAGAAAACCGCTTCACCCTGGTGGAAAATCAAATTTTAATTCGGGTTCAACCCTTGGCAATGTATGGGGGGGGGATAACTAATATTGGTTAAGATTGTTATTCTTCCTTCTCATTCAAAATTTTTAAAATGGAATCTACGCTTTGTTGGGCTTGCTTTAATCCCACTTCATTGGCAGGTTTATTGTTAAGCAAAATGGCCTGTTGTCTGCGTTTTTGTAAATAAAAAAATAACATTTCATTTCTTGCTTCCAGGTCTTCGTTCAGTTTTAATTTTTGAGCTTTATTAATTTCTAAAATTGACGTATCCCATAATTTAAGGGTAGCAGCAGAATCATAGATAGATTGCTCTTCCAATAATAAGGCCTTGTTTTCCATTTCACTCACGGTTTTCAATATTTTTTCGTAGGTGGCAAAAGTATCGGGCAGTTTTTTTGAAATTATAAAGCCTGAACCAACTATTAACAACAAAGGAAGCACAAAGGCTAAACAATTAATGGCTTTATTTCGAGGGTACTTATAATGCCAGGCATAGAGGTAGCCGCAAATCAAGCCTGCTATTAGTCCACCAATGTGGCCTGCATTATCTATCATAGCCGAAGTTCCTAATAATAAATTGAACAATATCATGGGAACAATGCTTTGAAGCATGGCTTTGCGAAACCCTTTTTCTAAAATATTGGTGGTGAGCAAGGCCAAAAACAAACCAAACATTCCGAATATGGCTCCCGAAGCTCCAGCACTTGGAGTGGCATAGTGCCATACAATACTGTTGAGGCTGCCCGCCAGCCCTGCTATAACATAAGCAAAACCAAAACGCCAGCTTCCTATCATCCGTTCCAAAAAAACACCAATGCTATAAAGGGCCCACATATTGAACAAAATATGGATAATACCAATATGGATGAAGCAACAGGTAATAAGTCGCCACCATTGGCCTTGCAAAACAAAGGATCTAAAATTGCCGCCCCAATTTAAAATGTCAAGGGTGCTTGGGTTCATGATGCTTACACCCATTACTACCATTCCAATAAACACAGCGGCATTCATAAGAATTAAAGCCGGGGTTACTCTAAAGTTTTTCCTGAAACTAAAAACCGTATTGGCCACCGATGAATTGGAACTTTGGGTAGATTCTTCCTCCACATTTTGCAATGGGTTATCCATAAAATAATGGTGCTTGAGGTTTCGTACCTGATGATCGAACGATGGAGCTAAAATAAACTTATGAAGGTTTTGGGTAAACGATTCTACAATAAATTGGTTGGCTTGCTCGGCCAAATCTGACGTACATTCAATCGTGACCTCGTTTTTGGAAATAGATAAAGTAAGTTCTGTCTTTTGATTATTAACGGTATTTCTTTCGGTATTTAAAAAAATGGCGTTATAATCTTTTATTGTCCAATCCTCCTTTTGCAAAATGGAAAGGGAAGCCGCTATCAGTTCGGGTGAATCAATATTTTCAAAATCGGCATGAAGAGAATAGGTGGACATTTAGTTAATTTGAAGCGTTATAATTTGAAAATTCGACAATTTGAAAATGATTTTGTCATTCCGAGGTACGAGGAATCTAAATGGGGTGGATTGGAGATGCTTCCTTCGACAGCATGACATTTAACAAATTAATCTTCTAACTTGGCCGAAAGACCTCTGTCTAATAATGCCTCACAAATGGGTTTCAATTCATTGTAAGAACCTTTTTTTACCTGACATTTTCCTTTGTAATGAACCAATAAAGCACATTGTTCGGCCTGGTCGGGCGTATGTTCGCATAAGTCTATAAGGCTTTCTATAACCCAATCAAATGTATTAAAATCGTCGTTATAAAGAATAATATTATAGGTCCCAATTAGGTCTTCTAACGAAACAACTTCTTCTTTAAAATCGGTGTGATTATTACTAAAACTCATCTACGCTTTTTTTTTAAACAAATTGGCTTTATTTTCTTCGCCAATCCAAAGTTTTTTAATGTTTTTTTGGTGAGTCAAAATTACAATAATTATAGCCACAATGCCAAAAGCTATCAACAATGGTTCATCGCGTTTAAATAAAAAAATAGCAAATACAGGAAATGAAACGGTAGCCAAAATGGAACTTAGCGAAACATAACGGGTAGAAAATAAAACCAATAAAAACAAAGCTATACAGGCCAAAGCCAAAGCATAATCAATGCCAATGGCCATACCTAATAGAGTTGCAATACCTTTTCCTCCTTGAAAATTTTCGTAAATTGGGAACAAATGCCCCAAAACAGCACATAAACCAAAAAGTAACTGTATATTAATATATCGGTCGGTTCCATGGGCAATGCTCCCAAGAAACAAAACAAGGCTTGCAGCTGTAACCCCTTTTAAAATATCGAGGGCTAAAACTATGAAACCTGATTTACTTCCTAAAACCCTAAATGTGTTGGTAGCACCTGCATTACCTGACCCGTGTTCCCGAATGTCTATTCCGTGAAATGCACGACTAATCCAAACTGAACTTGGCAAGGAACCTAATAAATATGAAAGAATACAAAAAGATAATATGATAACTATTTCCATCAATTAATGAGGTGCAAGTTTACAATTTTTTTATGGAATAATAATGATGGGGTAATTTTGGTAGAGGGTCAAAATTTTGAACCCCCACAGATTTTGAACCCCTACGACTACTTCGCGTCTAATATCACCGGTGATTTTCCATCCCCCATTATAATCATTTTGGCATTAGGCGATGTGGCCATTTCTTTGTAGGCCTTTATCATTTCATATTTTATTTGGTTATCGGTAAGGCTCGTGCTAATGATGCGTTGATAATCTGCAATTCCTTGTGCTTCCACACGTTTACGTTCGGCCTCCTGTTTTTCTTTTTGCAATACAAATTGCATTTTTTGAGCATCTTGTTCGGCATTAATTTTTGATTCAATGGTTGTTTTCACCGATTGTGGCAAAGTGATATTCCTTACTAAAAGTTGTTCTAGCAACAGACCTCT
>JBJXDS010000168.1:0-2556 GCA_046154525.1 Bacteroidia bacterium | reverse complement strand
ATTTACAAAATATACCTGGTTTTCTGTTATCTCATTTTTGGTAAAAACTTTTGCTGGTGGCAAAACCAATTTTGCTGTTACACTATTATGTTTTTTGTCCAAAATGGTTTTCACAGTTTTGCTATTTTCAGGTCCATAGTAAAAAACCTTGTGTTGGTATTTCACCAAATTATGTATGTACGTGCAAAGTTCTTCGGCCTTTAAATTATTGAGGTCGGCTTCGCTTAGCATGTATTTATAAGGATTGTCAGAGCCATAAACCACATAATTTCTAAGAGCGGCATTTAAAATTGTACTCTTGTTAAGTTTACTGTCTTTTCTGCCTTTGAGCGACCTGGCCACTAAATTTTTAAGAGCTGCTTCATCCGGTTTGGCATCGGCCAACAGTTCTTCAAATAAAGCCAGAGATTTTTCAAAATTTTCGGTCAGCCCGCTTAAATACACATAGGATTGTTTGTTGTTTACAGATACCCCATAGTCGCAGGCTAATTTATAAAATTCGGTAGCTATTTGGTCAGCCGTATATTTTGAAGTACCCAGATATGGCAGGTAATTAACAGCAAAAGCCAATTTAAGGTCGTTGTATTTTCCGGCATCCAACACATAGTAGAGTGAAAAAAGTTGATTGGTTTCGTTCTTTACCAAATAACCTTTTACCCCATTTTTTAAATTAATTTTTTCAATATCCTTAATGTAGTCTACATATACCGGAGTCAGTTTTTTTGATTCAGTTTTTAAAATATTATCTACGAAAGGTGAAGTAACATCTCGGTTTACCTCTACTTTCGTAATCTGTGGTTTTTCAATTTTTTGAATAGAATTGTCCTTGCCTTTATGTTTGTAGCATACCACATAGTCGTCGGTATAATATTGTTTTACAAAATTTGTAATATCCTCTTTTGTAAATCCAAGCATAACATCGTTTTCACTCAGTCCCACTCTATAATCAATTCCTAAAACAAAATAATTAAGTAAGGTATAGGCTCTTCCACCGTTTTCTTCAAATTGGCGCATTTGCGAAACCTTATTGTTGGCCACTATACTTCTTACCATTTCGAAATCAAAATCACCTTTCCGTATTTTGTCTAGTTCGGCCAAAAGCAAGTTTCTTACCTCTTCTAAAGATTGACCTTCCTTGGCCTTTCCTGTAAACATGTGAACACTATAATCCTGCATAACATTTGGACTAGACGATGCACTTAATACTTTTTGAGATTTAACCAAATTAAGGTCTATTAATCCAGCACTGCTATTGCTCAAAAGCAAATCGGTAAGGTTTAATAATGAAGCTTCACGAGTTCCGGCACCTGGTAATCTGTATCCAATATAAACATATTCAGCATCTGGGCCATATACATCTACAGTTCGGGGCATGGGGTGTGGTACTTCGGCCAAAAATGCATATTTTGGAACTTCCTTAGAAACCATATATCCAAATTTTACATCAATTTCTGTTATCAACATATCCGGGTCAAAATCCCCCGACATTATTATTGCCATATTATTTGGTACGTAAAAGGTTTTGAAATAGGCTCTTATTTTTTCAAGCGATGGGTTGCGTAAATGTTCTACGGTTCCAATAGTAGTTTGCTTGCCGTAGTTATGTTCCCTGAATAAATTTTCATAAAGCGCATAAAACATTTTGCGTCCATCATTATCCAACGTTCTGTTTTTTTCTTCATAAACTGCTTCCAACTCGGTATGGAATAGCCTTAAAACAGGATTTCGGAACCTTTCGGCTTCTATGCTTAACCACTTACTTAGCTCGTTGGAAGGTATGTCATTTACATAAACCGTTTGCTCAAAACTTGTAAATGCATTGGTACCGGTAGCACCAATACTTTGCAATAATTTATCATATTCATTGGCAATGGCATACTTAGCTGCTAAACCAGAAACAGAATCTATTTCATGGTAGATTTTCTTACGAAGTGCTTCATCTGTTTCATGATTGTATTTTTCGTATAGTGCATCTATTATGTCTAAATAAACTTTCTCTTTTGCAAAATCGAGAGAACCGTATTTATCGGTTCCTTTAAAAAGCATATGTTCTAAATAATGGGCCAAACCGGTGTTTTCGGCCGGGTCGCTTTTACTACCTGCCTTTGTAGCAATAAGCGTTTGAATACGCGGAGTTGTTTTATTGGGTGAAAGAATTACCGTCAATCCGTTGCTAAGCGTATACCAACGGCTTTTTAGAGGATCGTTATTAAACACCTTGTAGGTGTACTTACCATCCGGCGATTTTTTAGTTTCTTCATTATACGTAGTTTGTGAAAAACTGGTAAAGGCAGAAATTAGTAGTAGCAATACAAAAATTTTCTTCATGTGTTATGGTTATATTTCGTCGGCGAAAATAAGGATTTAATGAAAAACGACTGCTTTCGCTTAAAGATTAATTTTCATCCCTAATCGAACTCCTGCATTGTAATAATGCTGATTGATGTTGTAATTGGAGTTGAAAGCATTAACCAATCCTACTTTAATCTGAGGATTAGCAAACAATTGAATAGTATTGGTGATGTATTTATTGTAAATTATACCAAGAATGGCATT
>JBJXDS010000167.1:0-5011 GCA_046154525.1 Bacteroidia bacterium | reverse complement strand
GAATTGAACGAACCATCTTTGTTCACCATCCTGCTCTTATTCTGGTAGTGTTTTTCTCCTAACCCGGGGTCGCTCAGTTGTTTTATCATGCCGTGTAAGTGGTTTTAATCATTCGGTTTTTGCCTTGAAAATCTTTAATTATTTCGGTTTCCGTAAAATTTTCCTGAATCAGTAATTCCTTTACTTGGTCTCCAAAATTTTCATGTATTTCAAAAAATAACAAACCGCCGGAGTTCAATAATTGTTTGGCCTGGGTAGCAATGGCCCTATAAAATTGTAAAGGGTTTATTTTACAAAATAGGGCCAAATGAGGCTCAAAATTTAAAACGTTTTTAGCAATAGTTTCCTTTTCAACCGATGGTATATAAGGCGGATTACTCACAATTATATCAAACTTAACTTTAAAAAAATTAGCAAAATCAGGTTTTAGAACATCGCGGTTAATAAATGAAACGGAGGTATCACTCAAAATTTGAAACGCATTATTGGTTGCTGTGTTTAAAGCTTCTTCCGAAATATCTACTGCCACCAACGTGTTTTTTGGTTTCAATTTTTTAATGCTGATGGCAATGCAGCCGCTTCCAGTGCCTATATCTAAAATTGTTAACGCCTTGTTATTTATCGTTTCGCAAATTTTATAAACCAATTCCTCGGTTTCAGGCCGGGGGATTAATACAGAATTATTTACAATAAACTCTGAATCACAAAACCAACTTTTTCCTGTAATGTATTGTATAGGCTCTTGTTTTTTTAACCTTCTTATTGCGTCTTCCAATTTTAATTTTTTTTCTTCCTCTACTTCTTTTTCTGGGTTGGCTAAAAAAAAGGTGCGGTTCATTTTAATAATAAAATCCAGACAGAGGTTCCAAATCGAATTCAATTCATTTTTTGAGTAAAATGTAGATAATTCAGAAAAAAAATGTTTTTGCATTTGGGAGGTAGTCATTCGGGTGGTGCAAAGTAAGGGGTAATAATTCTTATTTTTGCTCCTTTGATACTTTACCAACCCTATATTCATCGTTGTATCCAAATGGCCCTATTAGGCAAGGGACAAGTTTATACCAATCCAATGGTAGGATCGGTAATCGTTCATAAAAATAAAATCATAGGTGAGGGCTATCACCAAAAATATGGCGAAGCTCATGCTGAAGTAAATGCTATAAACTCAGTAACGAATAAAGAATTATTAAAGGACAGCATTATTTATGTAAACCTGGAACCATGCTGTCATTGGGGTAAAACACCGCCTTGCACACAATTAATAATAAATTCAGGAATTAAAAATGTGGTAATTGGAAGTTTAGATCCTAATCCGGTGGTAGCAGGTAAAGGTGTAAAATTGCTGGAAGAAGCAGGAATAAATGTCATTTCAGGGATACTGGAACAGGAATGTTTAAACTTAAATTCTGATTTTTTTAAACAATTTAAACCTGACAAAAAAGTAAAATTTTTTTTGAAATGGGCGGAGAGTGTAGATGGATTTATGGGTAAAGAAAACTATGAATTGCTTGAGGAAAGGCAGCTGTCGAATGCAATTGTAAAACGGTTTGTGCATAAAATAAGAAGTGAAGCGGACGCCATTATGATTGGCACGAATACCGCATTAGTTGACAATCCTATTTTGGATAATCGGCATTGGTTTGGTAAATTACCAACGGCTATTATTATTGATAAAAATTTAAAAGTCCCATTAGGTTCTAATCTTTTTAAGCTCGATAGAAAGGTTATTATTTTTAATGAATTAAAGGATGAAACCAGTGGCAATAGAATTTATAGCAAAATAGATTTCAAAAATGAAACTTTTTTTTGGCAGACTGTAAATAACGAATTATTACAAATGGGAATTGCTTCTGTATTATTGGAAGGTGGCAGCAAAACCCTACAATCTTTCCTTGATTCAGGAATCGAATGTGAAATAATAAGGGTCAGAACCAAAAGGATTTGGAACAATGGAATTAAAGCCCCTGTAATAAAATATCGCTTAAAAGATAGTTTTAGTTTAGGTGATAATTTGGTGGAATTATTTTGAAAAAATCAAACTCCATCTCTCTGTCGCTCTTATCGAAACCATAATACCCCAACCCCAAAATGCTCTTCGACAGGAATTATAATACAATAGCCCAACCAACCGAGGCTACATATACCGACAAAGGCAGCCGATTTTTAGCCTTTTCATTTCCAGTAAATAGTGAAGCTGAAATAAAACAGAATTTAGCAACCCTAAAATTACAATACCCCGATGCCACCCATCATTGTTATGTTTGGATTTTGAATCCCGATAAATCAGCCCAGCGGATAAATGACGATGGTGAACCTGCTAATACTGCGGCCAGACCAATTCTTAAATACATAAATGCACTTAATTTAACCAATATTCTGGTGGTAGTAATACGCTATTTTGGAGGTAAAAAATTGGGCATCCCAGGCTTAATAGATGCTTATGGAATGGCTGCCAAACTTTGTTTGGAAAAAACCGAAATTGTTATCAAAACGCTTTTGGATTATTTTAAAATTGAGGTCAATTTTGAAAATGAGCATATGGTTTATAACCTTGCCCGAAAATTTTCGGCAATAATTGAAGAAACTACCCATACACAAAATGTGGTAATCACTTTGTCAATTAATGGTTCTAAAACCGAAGCCTTTATTGCCGAATGCAGGAATTTGGCTACTTTTGAATATACATTTTTTAAAACAGAATGATAAAAAATATATTGCTACAAGCTGTTACCTTCTTTGGATATAATTGTTATGCCCAGGTTTCGGCATATATAAATCCTCCAATAGTACATTTGCCATCTCAGCCATACTATTTTTCAATTAGCCCCAGCAATAATGTAATTAAAGAACAGGATTTTTTTGAAAAAGAATATTTAAATAATGAAATTGGGGACCAGAATTTAGTTTTAGAACAAAAAACAAACTCACCGGTAGGAACGCATTATTGGTACAAACATTATTTTAAAGGATTGCCCGTTTATCAATCTTATTTACAAGCAAGCTATAGCAATGATGGAAAGTTATATTCAGTAATTGATGCACTGGTTAAATTTGATAATTATATAGATGATGAAATTTATTCCGGCTTTTGGATAAATACAAATGCTGGTCTTGTTAGGGGTTACCAAACTGGCACATTGGATAATCGTAATCAGCCTTTGGTTAATATATTCACTAGTGATGGTCGGTTACTCCAATCTTACCACTCACGTCTTTATTTTGAAGCACCCGATAGCATGGTTACTGCCATGGTTTATCTGCCCAACCCTATTGTGGCCTCCAATGCTAATTATGGCGGAGGGTTTGTTGATAACAATGATAAAAATACTTTAGAATTATCCAATGCCAGAAGCAAGGTAAGGGTTAAATTGAAGTTTGACAAAGGTAAATTTATATTAACTGACGGAATAATTATCCTTAAAAACCTTCATGATCCGGCAGGCAACCCTGTTCAGCCAACCGATACTTTTATTAATTTTACCCGCGACCAATCAGGATTTGAGGATATTAATGTTTTTTATCATCTTAAAAATTATAGTGACTATTTGCGGAAAATTGGCTTTGCCAAATTATTGGATACCATATTTGTAGATCCTCACGGTGCTAATGGTGATGATAATAGTTTTTTAGACCCAGGTAAATTCCCGTTTGAATTGGAAATAGGTACAGGCAATGTTGATGATGGTGAAGATGGACAAGTGGTAATCCATGAATTTGGGCACTCACTCTCAGTTAAGGCTTCTCCAGGATCCACTGGTAATGGCGGCAAGGAAAGATTGGCAATGGAAGAGGGTCAGGCTGACTATGTGGCCATGAGTTATTCTAGGTCGTTGAGCAAAAACAGAATAAATGATGTATTTAGCTGGGATGGTCATAATGAATTTTGGGATGGATTTGTAACCAATAACACCCGCAAGTATCAAAATTTAACTGGAGTTAAGGATATTGACCGCGAGGTTTGGTCAACCGCCTTAATGTGTATGAATGATAAATTAAGAAGAACACAATGCGATAGTATTATTTTATCTTCCTATTTTTTTCAGACATCGCAAAGTACTATGCCACAAATGGCCAAAGTTATTCTTAAAATGGATAGTTTGCTTTTTAAAGGAAAGGAAGTGGGCAAAATATGGCAATGTTTTACCGACAGAGGGATTTTGGACACCGTGCCAAGGTGGTTAAGTGTAGTTAACGTAAATAATTATGGCGATGATATAATATTTTTAAACACGAACGATTTTAGCAGAGGTATAGGTAATGCCACTGTTCAATTTGCCTACCCACATTTGTGGGGTACTATTGAAATATTTAATGTTCTTGGGCAAAAAACTAACTCTTTAATTGTTTCGAAAGAGATGGTTTTATATCCGGATGACTTTAATACCGGGATCCATTATTTAAAAATAGTTTCTAAGGATAAATCGGTTTCCTTTACTAAAAAAATAATAAAATTTTAAAAAATTCTTTCTAAACTAGGCCACCCTTGCAATGCTAGGTATGCGTATAGGGGAAACAGGTTTAAAAACGCTAATCGAATTAATATCTCTTAATATTTTCTGTTGAAAATGGAAATTAGTTTGTGACACTAATTTTGGTAAACGAAACAAATCCACTATCCACCATACAAGTCCACCACCAAGGGTTAACCAATACAATCCTTGCATTTGCCAGCGTCCCAAAAAAGCATAATGGGTGCTTGGAAAAAAAACAAGGCAAATATAGGCTAGCAAGAGTGAACGCTTTTTCTCACTATATAATTCTTTAAACTTTAATTGATTTTCGGCGCACATCTTTCCTAATTCATAAATAACTTTAGAATTCAATTTACTTGTAAACTGGGCGTCAAGAATTACGTTGTGGTTTCTTATTGTAACCAAAATCTTGTATTATGGTCTCCAGCTCTGCGTCTCGGAGATGCTATCCAGCGTGAGAGAGGAATATCCGGAAGGAGTGATCATCTCCTATCAAGACGACATCACGATGATATTCCTCGACTTGGACCAGTTAGAGG
>JBJXDS010000166.1:0-4472 GCA_046154525.1 Bacteroidia bacterium | reverse complement strand
ATAATTAGCAGGGAACGGAACATCAAATGCTATTATATGTAAAGACTTAGTTGCGTTCAAATGAGGCGGCAATTTAGAATTTTGTAGCAATATGGACTAACATGCGGTAAAAACAAAATCATGTTTTGCCTTATGACTTAGAACTGATGCAGATTATTGCTTCCTGCCACTAAATCACAAAGGCACTAAATATCACAAAATTTTATTTTTTAGTGGAATTTAGTGAGTTTTTGTGGCAACTATCAGAAGTTAAACATTGAACCTAAAGTGCATTACATCCCCATCCTGCACCACGTATTCTTTTCCTTCCACATTAAGTTTTCCGTTATCGCGGCAAGCCGCTTCCGATTTATAAAAAATAAAATCATCATAATGAATAACCTCTGCCCGGATAAATCCTTTTTCAAAATCGGTATGGATAACCCCAGCAGCCTGAGGAGCCTTCATCCCTTTGGTTATTGTCCAGGCTCGTACTTCTTTTTTTCCTGCGGTAAAATAGGTGGCATAGTCCAATAATTTATAGGCCGAAGTTATCAACCGCCCTACCCCACTTTCTTTCAATCCCAATTCTTCCAAAAACATAACCTGATCTTCCCGGTCTTGCAATTCGGCTATTTCCGATTCTATTTTGGCGCAAATAATCAGGATTTCAGCATTTTCATTTTTTACCATTTCGGCCACTTTGTTGGTATAATCGTTTCCAGTAATCACACTTTTTTCGTCCACGTTGCACACATACATCACCGCTTTTGATGTCAATAATTGCAAATCTTTTACGGCTTCCTTATCCGCTTCTTCCACCGGGGCAGTCCGGGCATTTTTTCCCGATTCTAAATGGCTTTTATACATTTTTAAAATCTCTACCATTTTTTTGGAAGCTGTATCAGCTGCCCGGCTTAGTTTTGACAATTTAGAATCTATAGATTCCAAATCTTTTATCTGTAATTCGGTGTCAATAATTTCTTTGTCCCTGATTGGATTTACCGAACCATCCACGTGGATTACATTATTATCATCAAAGCAACGAAGTACATGAAGTATAGCATCTGTATTTCGTATGTTTCCCAAAAACTGATTTCCTAAACCTTCACCTTTACTTGCCCCTTTTACCAAGCCGGCTATATCCACTATTTCTATGGTTGTGGGTAGCACTCGTTCGGGTTTCACAATTTCCTCCAAAGCAAAAAGGCGTGAATCGGGCACAGTTATTACCCCAACATTCGGTTCTATGGTGCAAAAAGGAAAATTGGCCGCCGTAGCTTTGGCCGTTGATAAACAATTAAAAAGGGTTGATTTCCCTACATTGGGCAAGCCCACTATTCCGCATTGTAATGACATGTTTCTTTAGATATGAGATTTAAGATTATGAGATATGAGATTTTAAAATTTTAAACAATTTTTGTCGAAGCAAAGTCCCCTCTTGAGAGGGGTTAGGGGTGTGTTTTTAAATAACTAATTTTTTTATAATTGGCTTTAAGGTATTTCAAGGTATTTATGCGTTTGTAACGACACTTTCCACTCCGGATTATTTTTTACATAATCCACTATTATTTCTTTTACGGTTTCTCGTTTATCCCATTCGGGTTGCAGGTACAATTTGCAATTTTCTTTTACATCCTTCCGGTAATTTTCAGCCCATTCAAAATCCGATTTATTAAAAACAATTACTTTTAGTTCATCTGCCTTTGCCCCAAAATTTTCAATTGGTTTTTTAAATTTTTTGGGTGAAAAACATACCCAATCAAAATCTCCTTTCAATTCATAAGCACCTGAAGTTTCAACATGAACCTTATAACCTTTGTTTTTTAAACCAGTAGTTAAATCGGTCAAATCATACATGGCCGGTTCTCCGCCAGTAATCACCACCATTTTGCATTGGGTGGTTTCAAATTTTTTTATTATTTCATCCGTTGTTAAAGCCGGAAATTGACTGGCATCCCAACTTTCTTTAACATCGCACCACACACAACCTACATCACAGCCGGCCATCCTTACAAAGTAGCAGGCATTGCCACTCCAGGCCCCTTCGCCCTGAATGGTATAAAAAATTTCCATTATTGGATATTTTTGATCTCTCAAACCGCAGAACTGATATTAGATTTCAAATAAGATTTAAAGGTATTTTTCAATAATCCAATCCGGGTTAATGGCCCTACTCCGCCCGGTACCGGCGTTACGGCTGAAGCAATTTCTTTAACATCTTCAAAATCTACATCCCCTTTTAACACATAACCTTTTGGATTAGTAGCATCATCCACGCGGGTAATTCCCACATCAATTACAATGGCTCCTTGTTTTAGCATTCTGCCTTTAATAAATTCAGGTTTGCCCAAGGCAGCTATTACAATATCAGCTTGTTTTACAAAACTTTCTAAATTTTGCGTTTTGCTATGAGTAAGGGTAACCGTACAATTTCCAAATTTGGTATTTTGAGACATCAGCACACTCATGGGCCTTCCTACAATATTGCTTCGGCCTACTACCACGCAATGTTTGCCTGATGTTTCAATATTGTACAATTCTAGCATCATCACTATTCCGTAAGGTGTAGCTGGTATAAAGGTATCCTCTCCTTTTAATAATTTCCCTAAACTAACCGTATGAAATCCGTCCACATCTTTTTCAGGATTTATTAATTGCGTAACTTTTAATTCCGAAATATGATTTGGTAAAGGCAATTGAACAATCAATCCGTCAATATTGGGGTTGTTATTAATCTCCTCTACTTTATTTAAAATTTCTTTTTCTGTAGCTGTGGCATCGTACCTAAATACCGAGGAGTCAAAACCTACTTGCTTACAATCGGCTTCCTTGCTGTTTACATAAGTTTGGCTGGCTCCATCGCTTCCAACCAAAATAGCTGCCAAATGCGGAGCTCTTAAACCTTTTGCCTTTAATTTAGTTACCTCCAGACTTAATTGCTCCTTTATTGTTTTGGCCACTTGAATGCCATTTAATATTTGCATATTTTAAATTTGCCGCGAATTTACATTTTATTGCCCCTTTTTGTGAACATAAAATGAATCAGAAGTTCATTTTATTATAAAAAAACAATGTTTCTTTGCATTAATACTACTTATGACAAGAGCATTATTTCTTCTTTTTACAACTGCCTTGCTGTTTAGCAACTGTCGTAAAAATACTTACGAAACCACACCCAAGGATATTGGCCACTCCTATTTACCATTAAATGTAGGAAATGAATTTGTTTATGGCGCCGATTCTGTTAAATATGGGTTTACCGGTTCAAAAGCTAGTGGCGATACGATATCGTTTTTTATAAAGGATCTGGTGGTTTCAAAAATTGAGGATTCAAGTAGCACTAACTATACCATTGCCCGTTACCATTCAAAAGATACCATAAATTGGATTTTTATAAAAAATCATTTTTATGAAGTTGAAAAATTAAGGATTAACCACAAGGAAAATAGTGCGATAACTACCCCTTTAGTGTTTCCGGTGGCGCAATACTATTACTGGAACGGTAATGAATTAAATAATAATAACCCCAAGGAATATGAGTACACCCTTGTCAATTTTGATTTTAAAATGAATTCTAAAATCTACCCAAGCTCTATAAAAGTAAAAATGGACAGTATTGATAATTTAAGGGAACGGAAAATTGAAACTGAAATTTATAGTAAAAACATTGGTTTAGTGTATAGCGAAGTAATCAATGTGTCGCTTATTAATAATGATTCGTTGAACGATAAAGGTCAGGTAGTATTACAACGGCCACCAAAAATTGAAAAAGGAATAATTTTTACCAAAGGGTTAATTTACAGCAAATAGTGAAACCAAATTACAAATTATTTGTACCCCTTTGTCTCGTCATTTTTAGCACCACCTGCAAACGGGTAGAAAACCAATCGGATACAGGATTAGGCTATTTTCCACTATCGGTGGGTATGTCCAAAATATTTTCTGTCGATTCAATAAATTATAATGTGGTTGCCAATCAAAAAGATTCACTACGCAGTTATCTCAAAGAAGTTATTACCACTGAAAAAACTGACAGCAGTGGTTACACCATTTATAAGGCGGAGTATTACACCAGTATAGATACAAATAAAGGTTGGAAATATTCATCCTACTTTTTTTATAAAAAAAACGAATACCATATAAACATTGACAATAGTGGGCCTACCGTTACGTGCTTTGTTTTTCCTGTAGCCAAAGGCCGTAGGTGGAACATCAATGCCTACAATAATCTGGATGCACAAAATGCTTATTATTCTTTTGTAGCCAATCCCTGGATGAATTATAACGATTGCGTTGAAGTATTTGTAAAAGAAGATATTAATACCGTGGAAGAAGCCATTGACAAACGGGTATATTGCCGCAAAAAAGGTTTGGTCTATAAAATATTAAGTGACGTAAGCGTTAATAATTCAAAAAAAAATGGTCATCGTATTATCACAAAACTTATTAAATAAGGTCTGTTTTAAATTAGTGTAAATCAGTTGTCATTA
>JBJXDS010000165.1:0-9719 GCA_046154525.1 Bacteroidia bacterium | reverse complement strand
ACTGTTTTCATAATCTGCTCTTTTAAAATTAATGTAAAATAGAAAAGCCTAAAGCTCCTGTTGATTTTGTATAAATGATTACTGATCCACTCGCACCAGGCCGCAATCGATTAGGTGGCCCGTCATTTTCCTGAACAATTATTTCTAGTCCTGTATACAATTTTGAAAGATCAGAATCTGTAAATGCAATTGGAGCGCCAGCACTGCTAGAAACAAATATTTTATGGTTAATGAGGTCTGTATTTCCTTTATTGGTAAACACAACTGTCATTGATAAAATCGAGTTAGATCTTTGGTTTCCAGGTCTAACAACTGAAATATCCAAATCTCCCAAATTACCCTGTACTATTTTAAATCCGTTTACTAAAACCGCATTTTCTCCAACAATAGTAGCAACAACATCATATATACCCGTATCTTTCCCTGTTAAATTGAAAGTGGCGTAAACAGTTGTTGGGTCAACTATTTCAGATGATGTTGCAGAAGCATTGGAGTACTGATATCTTAATCCCAAGGTATCTTTCTTTCCCGAAAACCCTGACCCTGATTTTATCAAACCGAATTCTATTAAAGGATCATCTAATTTTGAACCTTCTATCATAACTGTTACTTCACCTGTATTACCTCCTATTGCCGGCGTAACTTTGCGTATCTCAAACGGCATTATTCTAGCAAACAAAATTATAGGTTGCCAGTTGGGTGAGCCTGTTTTTTGACCAGTAGTCATTAAATAATAAGTTCCCTCTTGCAATTCTGGGATTATTATTTCCTGATTACCTTTGAATGGTTCACGGTATTTAAAGTCAAATTCAGAACCACTTACCATATTTTGATAGCGTACAAATATCTCATTGTTACCCTTCACCGAGTCAGCTTTCAATGATATCAGCATTGATTCTCCAACCAAATCGGATGGTATTTTAATTCTATAATAAATTTTCTCGCCATTTGATAAAGTGTCCTTGGTTTTTACAGCTATTGGTAATAATGGTACATTTACATTCAAAAGATTAGCTGCAGTATTTGTATTATTTGTATCGTAGCTTTCATTTATATTATTTAAAACATCGGTTGTAACTAGTACATAATAATTGCCAATGGCCACTCCACTAACAGATATGGTTTTGCTTTTAGAAACTTCTGTATTTGGAGCTATTGAAATAGAATAATGCTCAGAAACTAACAACAAATCACTTGCATCCTGTTTATTATCTAAGGAGAGATATACATTATCTGTCATTGAACCGTTTGCCGGATTGCTACCTTTATTTTTAACCTTCCAGGTTACATTTATGCTTTTACCACTTATTACGCTATCGGGTGCAGTAACCTGCGATACTATTAAATCGGCTGGTGGAGCCTTGGTTAAATTGGTAACTGATGAAACTACATTGTTTCCTTCGTTTGTAAATTCATACTCCACATTAGCCCCATCTGTTTTAATTATTACAATAAAATTTCCAACTTTATCAAGCGGGATATTGAATTCCTGTGAGTCGTTATAATTTCCGTTCACCGCCAAGTTTCCTGTATGACGTTTTTCACCCAATGAATAATCGGCATTATCAATCGTGTAATCGGTAGAAAGATAGAACTGATCCATCCAAGAACCAGAACGGGTGGCACCTGTACCTTTATTCTCAATCTTCCACTTAATTTTCATTGGTTGACCCGAAGTGCCAGTAGATGGTATATCCCAGGTTGTAATCCTAAGATCAGGAGGCGGGGTGAAATTAATTCTTATTTTTTTTGCACCTCCTGTAGCCTTACACGCCGCTTTTTTATTATTGGTGGAGTCTATATCGGTTATTAATTTGGTAATATCCGTTTTTACCAAAAGATAAAAATCTCCTGACATGCCATTGGGAATTACTATCGTTTGGCCAATTTTATAGGTACTGTCTTTATCTAATGCTTTACCAATATTTATAGTTGAAATTAATAAATCTCCATTACTCAAAATTGAATCGCTCGACAAATAGGCAGCATCATTCCATGCACCAACCGCGGTTTTTGCCTGGCCAATGTTTGTTACAGAATAGTTTAGTTTATAAGAAGTACCAGACCACATGGTATCTGCTATTTCTGGACAATTCACCCTTAAATCAACGGGTGGGTAGCCATCAATAAATATTTTTTTAGTTCTCACAATATTGTTCGAGTCATTTAAATGTTCATAAACTGTCTTTTCGGCATCTGTAAATATGAAGTAATAATAGTTACCCTTTGCCATAGAAGCAGGCAGTGTCATATAAACAGCTTTTTCATAGTTGGCTTGAACATCAAGAGCTGTAGTTCGTGCATTCTCGGAAAGTAAAAATACTTTTTTAATATCAAATACTGAATCTTTTGAAAAATAATATCTGTCTTTCCAATTTGGTTTTGCCTGCGCTTGGCCCTGATTTTTTACCTGATAATCAAACTTAATTAAAGCACCTGCTTTAGCCGAATCTGGGAATGAAAGAAATTTAGGGAAAAGGTCGGGGTAAGGTGCTAATATTACATTCATTAAATTACTTCGTTTATAATTATTGGTATCTTTCCCATTTTCAAATACTTCTTTGGCGGCATCGGTTACCACAAAGAAATATCGGTTTCCATCAAAACCATCTGGTATTTGCACAGTAGCTGAGCGCTGTAAAGTATCATCCTTTAAAAATGATGTAGAATACCTTAAACTGCCTACCGGAGTAGAATTACTTCGATTCCAGGTTGTGAATTTTGAAATATAAATGCTGTCGGTTCTTGTTCCCTGATAGTCGTTACCTGGCCCATTATTTTTTACAGTCCATTCAACTGGTGTATTACTTCCTGTAGTATCGGTGGATGAAACCACAACCCTGCTAACTTTTAAATCAGGACTCCTCACAATTATTTTATGGCCAGATGTTCCATTATTCGTTTCGTTGCTTACTTCATTTATATAATTGTAACAATCAGCAAAAACAAAAAGATAATAGGTGCCATTAATGGTTTTGGGTATTGTAAAGTTCTGTGATACTTTACCAGTATCTTTACTTACAATAGGACTATGATAAACAGTCCCTATATTTAAGGCAGTAGATGAATTAAATGTAGATGTAGGGCTTAAAAATATACAATCATAAAAGGCACCATTCGTAGAACTTCCTCCATCGTTTATCACTTGGTATTTTACCAAAATACTTTCTGAATTACTTGCAGTATCCACTGTGGTAAGATTTTTGGTAATCAAATCGGGTGGAGGTGTTAGCAACACTTTAATAGTATCACTACCTTTTGAATTATTGCTTTCAGATGCATGCTCATATTCGTGGTTGTATAAATCGGTTACCACCACAAAGAAATATTTTCCTGAAATAAAATTTGGAATAGTAAGATTATTCTTAGTAACGGAATATGTACTATCCACATTCAGGTTTCCTGAATGGGTACTTGTGGCTAACAGATAGGAAGACCCATTCACAACTTTTTCGGTAGAAAGATAAACACCATCATACCAAGATCCTGAACGAGTGGGGCCGGTTCCACTATTTTTAATAACATAAGTTACGGTATTGGTAGCAGATCCTGAAAATACCACGGATGGCCTAGATACACTTGTAACTACTAGATCAGGAGGTGGGGTAAGTGTAACAACCATTTTTCCTGTATCTCTGGCCGAGTTGTTGGAATTACTTACTTCCGTAATATAACTATATACATCACTATTTACAAAAATGTAATAATTTCCACTTATTCCATTAGGCAAAGTTACACTTGCCGAATTGGTGTAGTTCTGAGATGCGTTCAACGCGGATGGATTATGAAAAGCACCAAGATATAAATCAGTTACGTCCAATACTCCATCTGACGATAAATATAAAGCATCGTACCATGTACCGGAGGCATTACCCTGCCCTGTATTTTTTATTTTCCAGCTTACACTTATAGTATTTGATGAAAATGCAGTATTGGGGGCATTTACTTCCTCCACAATAAAATCGGGAAGATGCTTCATGGTAAATGATTGAACCTTACCAGGTGTGGAACAAACCGGATTTTTAGCTTCCACCTGCCAGTTATATTTATCACCATAGGTTAGGCTACCAGTAATTTGATAACTTATCTGAGTGGTATTGGCAAGGGTTGGGGTACTCGGTTTGGAAGTGGAAAATGGCCATACATATACATCATAACGTGTTGCCCCGGTAGATGGTGCCCAGGATAGTGTGAAGGGGAAATCGATGCCGGTGCTTCCATCAGCAGGAACCATATTTTTTACCGAGTCAGGTTTTTGATAATCAATAAACGTTATTTTTATTGAGTCATTAGCCCGGTACTTTTCGGTAGATAAATCAGTCCATGATTGAATAATATAAGAATTATTAATGGCAAAAGGTTCTTTAGTCGCAAACTGGAATTCAATATCCTTTCCTGGTTTTATGGTATCGGTTACCGTACCAGTTTTTATGGTTCCACCATCTATTCTATACCTTACGGGGAAACCAACTTGTGATTTATTTCCATAATTAAATATCTTTACTTTTATAAAAGACGAATCTAAGTTACAACTATTCACAGGGGTAATAAAAGCTGATATACCCAAATTTTCGGGTAAACTCTGAAATTCATCAGCTCCAATATCAGCTTTACTTGTATTTCGTACTTCCAAATCTATATCATCTGTAATACCGGAAATTGGAAGGCAGGCACTATCAAGCGATGATAGGTTGGTGTGTAAATCAACATCCGAATTAAAAGTTGGATTTAATGATAATGAATTGGCATCTTTGGACGTAGCTGTTTTCCAAGCTGAGAGTGATGTTTTAAGCGACCCGTTATAATCCCCCAAATTTGTACCTGTGGTAAACAAGTCGTTATAATTTGATTGGGTAATGGATGGAGAACTGCTATAAATTACAGCATAACCTCCCCCAGTATTTGCAATAACATTATTCCTTATATCATAATCATTACCAGTATATAAGTATAGTGAAGCTGCTGCAGTATTTGTTCCATAAGTATTTAAACTATTATAAAAAATATTTATATACGTTGAATAATACAGTTGCATAGCCCTGTTTGAGGAGGATGTTCCATTTACAGCTATAAAATTATTGAAAATATTAGCCTTTGTACCGCTGGATCCTGTATGATTATAAATATAAAGGCCTGTACTACCCGCCACAGAACAATTGATGTTGTTATGCGAAACTGTTAAGGAACCAGTTGTGTAATACAAATTGATAGCAGTAACTGCGAATAAAGAGTTACTAACCTTATTATACCTTATTTTAGCAGCATCAGCATATCTTACGTATATGCCATTACCTGTTTGATTAACAAAAAGGTTTTTATTTAGGTTTATACCTGTTTCATTTCCAGAGCCGGAATAGGTGTATATTCCATAAGCCCCTCTATCAAACCTACAATTTTGAACTGTCAAACTATCATCCTTATCTGAATTTGAAAAAAGGGCATAAGAATTATAGTAATAATAATAGGTAGCAGAATTTGTAAGATCGAAGTGGCAATTTTCAAATGAAAGCCCTTTCGAAATATTATCATATCTCACTGCATTTTGTCCATAAGGTGAAACAGGTCTAAACGTAATTTTTCTAAACTTTAAGTAATCGGCCCCCTTCAGGTAAATAAGATAAGTACCATAGGTCCCCCCTGAATTAGTTATTACCACATCCGAACTATCACCGGTTTCAGCTTCAATATATACTGGTCGTTTTGGATGGGCACCCGGATAAGATTCAACAATCAGATTATGATTATATGTTCCTGACCTTACCTTAAACCAAACGGTATCAATAGACCCTCCTAATTTTAAAGCTAAAAACGCCTCGGTTAATGAAACAAAATCTGGGGCAATATTACCTACCGTATATACCCCATCCAAGGCAGGATATACATCAAGTTTTATAAGTGAATCATTGTAATTTGTTGTGTCGGCCACACCGTTTGGATCAGTGGTCCAAAACTGCATATCGTGTTTTTTGCCGGATAAAAAATTAAAATTACCTATGGTTATTGTTGCGCTTTGTCCTGTTTTCAAAGCCCCGGTCCAGCTATAGCTTGTCTGTAAAGTCCCATTTACCCGCCATTTTACAGTGGCTGTTTTAAGCGAGTCAGAACCATAATTTTTTATAATAACTTTTACTGCCGTAGAACCCGCTGCAAAAGGAGCCACCGGCGAGACATAAGCCGAAATTCCTGCATCGTCGCCAGCTGGAATGTCAAATTCATCAGCGCCAATATCAGGGGTTATAGTGTCCCTTTTTTGCCCATCAAAATCTGTTCTTATTAAATATTTATGATTTCTACCCGATGCATTAAGATCGGTCTCTCGTACGTGCAAATCTGTTGAACTTACATAATCGGGGTCAACCGAAAGTGATTTTGCATCTTTACCTGTTGATGATTTCCAGGCGGCCAAATCTGCCCTGTTTGTGGAATTATGTTGCGCAAGTATTGAACCGTTAGTAAATAAATTATTGTAATCACTCCTAGTAAGTGTGCCATTTTGATAAATTGCGTATCCTGAACCTGAATGGGTAAAGTTATTATTTATAACTGAGGTACGTGACGGAGAATAGAAAAAGCCTGAATAAGATGTTGTATTGGTACTTGTTAGGTTGATATTATTATTAAAAAAATTAAGATAATCTGAGTAATAAATAATTGCTCCATAAGTATTGCTATTGGTGCGGCAATGAATAAAGTTATTGGCAAAAAGCGACGTGTCCTGAGCTTTTCCATAACATTCATAAATATATACACCATAATATTCCTGATTATAAACATGGTTATTGGTTATTTCAAACCCATCACGTCCATACAGGGTATAAATTCCAAAACTATTAGAATAACCTGAGGCAGAGCCTCTATAAATATCATTATTATTAATTTTAAAATTATTGAAATATCGGAAATATAAACCCATGTAATATTGATCTTCCATATTGTTATCGTGTACATTTAAATCCTTAGCATAGGAAACACTTGAATACCCATAACCTGTGATACCGAAAGAGCCATTTTTAAGCCTGTTTCTATATATTTCAATATTTTCAAAACCAGGCCTTGAAGTATTAGTATTATAATAGTAAATCAATGCTTCGTTATCACCAGTGGAATTATTCGCCTTTCCAATAATATTACAATCATGAATATTAATATTTTTGGCTTCATCCAATATTTCGAATATCCTATTATAATAGGATGTACCGGTGGTGGTAATTGTTAGATACCTAAAAGTAACTCCATTCGTACTGTCTATTCTAACTGTAAAATTTTTGGAGGATGTGGTTACTGCTGATAATACAACCTTACTACTATCTTTGGCTTCACTTTGAAAAATGATGGCATTTTCTTTATTTGCACCATGAATATAGGGTAAATCTATTTGCTCGTAATACGTGCCATTTCTTACATCAAATCTTACCGAATCAATGATACCTCCGCGTTTCATAGCTATTACGGCATCATCAAATGTTGCAAAATCTGGAGCAGCCCCACCAATGGTATAAACACCGCTTAAGGCAGGATACTGATTAATAACTTTTGAGGTATCATTCAAGGGAATACTGTCGGTTGTCCCATTTGGATTGGTGGTCCAGGCTGTAACACTATAACCACTATCGGGATGGAAGAATTTTTTTGCAAGTTTTACATGCATGGTATCTCCAGCCAGTAAAGTATCTGCCCATGAAACGGCAGTTTGAGTTACCCCGTTAAATTTCCAATTAATGGTAGCTACATAAAGTGGATTACCACCATAATTTTTTATTACTACTTTTACTTTTTGGGTGTCGGCAGGAAACGGTTTATTTGGGAGTAAAATCTTTGAAATTCCAGCATCGTTCGGAGGTAATTGAAATTCATCGGCCCCAATATCAGGTTTTAAGGTATCTCTGGTTTCATTATCAAAATCTAGAGGTACCAATTTAAAATATTTGGCTGCCGCATTTAAACTTACCTCTTTGGCGTGCAAATCATTTATGGCCTTAAAAACAGGGTTTATAGATATACTGTTGGTATCCTTTAATGTAGTAGTTTTCCATGCCGAAAGGTCGGTGGCATTAGACCCATTCCAATAACCCAATATCGAACCATTTGTAAATAAATCATTTCTATTGCTATTGGTAAGTGAAGAGGAATTGTTAATATAAACCGAATATCCTATGCCTGAATTGGCAAATATATTATTGTACAAATTATTGTTGCTTCCATAAAACATGTTTAATGCCCTGGAGGATGAATACGGGTTATCAATATTTACAGAGTTATGGATAAAATCATTGTAGTAGGAATAGTAACAATATATACCATAAGGGGTCGTAGACGTATTTTTTAGATAAATTGAATTATTTGAAATTAAACCTCTTTTAAAATAATTCCCACATTGATAAATATACAAGCCAATATATCCTTGTTGCAGATTAAATTTATTATTAGAGATATTTATATTTTGGCAGTACTCAATTGTAATACCATAGAAATAGGTATACTTGTTTGAATACAAATTATTTCCTAAAACTCTTATTGAGTCACATTCACTTAGGTAAATACCATAATAATAGGGGTTATGTATCGTGTTATTGGAAATTTCTAAACCCTTTTCATTTATGTAAGGTGACACCCCCGAATAACCATAAAGATACATAGCATAACTGCCATTTTTAAAAATATTATTTTTAATATGTAAATTGTCATCGGCATCCTGGCCTGAATAAATTAAAGAATAATAGGTAGATGAACTATTTGAATTAGGCCCAACTATTATATTTTTATAAATCGTATTGTTTAATGCCCCCCCCCTAATATCAAATATACCTGAATAACTTCCGGTAGAAGTGGACTGGATAGTCATGTAACGGAAAGTAATTCCATCAGCTCCTTTTAATTGAACCACATAATTGGTATCGTAATATGCTGGCGAATATTTTAATATTACACTTGTCGAATCAAAATTTTGAGATTCAAAAATTATGCTGTTCCTGGCCCCTGCACCTCCTATAGGTGGTATGGATATTTGCTCAGTATATGTACCAGCCCTTACCCTAAACCTTACGCTATCAGCTATGCCAGCTTTTTTAAGCGCATTTACTGCTGCTTTAAATGTAGGAAAATTAGGTGTGGTACCACCAATGGTGTACACTCCGCTCAAGGCAGGTATGCGGTCAAGTATTTTTAAAGTATCATTTGATTTTTTAGGATCGGTAATTCCATTGGGTAAAAATGTATAGGCCCAAAAATCATAAAGCGTATCTGCCTTAAAAAGATAATTTCCAAGTTTAACATGAATGGTATCGCCCGATTTTATATTGCGAGTTATTTTTTTACGTGGAAGAGTATCATTGTTTATTTTTATCTGTACTGTAACCGTTTTTAGAGTATCAACACCAAAATTAGTAACAACCACTTCTACATTTGTATTTGTTGGTCTGAATATATCGCCGGGATTAAAAATTTTGCTTACCCCCGCATCAATTGCTAAGGGAGTAAATTCATCGGCACCAATATCGGGTGTTGATCCATTTCTTGTTTCACCATCAATGTCTTTGGTTATACCACTGATAGGTTTACCTTTGGCATTTATACCTGCAAAAGATACATGCAGGTCGGAAGAAGAAACGTAGATGGGATCCACTTCTAACGAGCTAGTATCATTATCTTCAGCTGAACTGTAAGCATTAAGTGTACTGTAACTTACACCATCCCAATACACATATTTTGTTCCATTGCTA
>JBJXDS010000164.1:0-4976 GCA_046154525.1 Bacteroidia bacterium | reverse complement strand
ATCAGGTTAGGTTTACTTTGAATAAAGAAGAAAAAAAGTTAGTGTTTCAGGGAAATAACATTAGCTATAAAAATCGCGATTTTTCAATGAAAAGTTTCAAAATTGATATTGTTCAAAATTTTGAAACCCAAATAATTTCAAAGGAGTTGACGATAAAAGGTATGGATGCCGACAGTATAAATAATGGATACCATATTGCCGTAAAGAGTTTGGTACTTTTGGAACCAAAAATAAACCTGGTTTTACAAAATGTAACCCATACTAACGATTCGGATGCTTCTATTCTTAGCCTATTTAGTATTAAAAAAGTAAATTCATTAACCTTAAAAAAAGGAACAATTAAAGTGAGTCATAAAGAAAAAAAATACTTGATGGCTTCAGCAAAAAATATTGAATTGACCGCAAAAAATGTGTTGCCCGGCCATGGTAGCTTATATTTTGAAAATAGTTCCTTTAAGGCCAATGATATGTTTTTTAATATGGCAAACAATCTTTATAATTTTAAAGCAGCATATTTTAATTATTTGCAAAAAACGGGATATGCTTCACTTAGCAATTTTAAATTAACACCCAACTATAGTAAAGCCGATTTTGGTAAAAAAGTAGCTAAGCAGGTGGCCCGGGTAACTTTGAATGTTAAATCTGTTGCCTTTCAAAATTTTACTATTCTGGATATTATTAACCACCAAACCTTTACTTGCGGTAAAATAAGCATTGAAAATTTGGCTGCTGAATTTTATAAAAATAAAAATATTCCGCTGTTAGCCACCGATATTAAAAAATTTCCTCAGGAAATAATCCGGGAATTTGGTTTTGGTTTAAAAATAAATACCCTCGAAATAAAAAATAGTATTTTAAAAGGTGAAGTACTTTCGCCCAACGCCGACAATACAGGTAATATTGAGGTAGATCAGGTAAACATGATTTTTAAAGGAGTAGATAACACAATAACTGCTGGCAATTTAGACCTCACATTCAGCGGCCGGCTTGCCAAAACAGGACTAATTAATGCCTCGGTGCGTATGCCTATAAATGATTTACAGTGCAACCATACAGCCCATATCGAAATTGGTAAAATGCCGTTCAGATATTTAAATACCTTTATAAATGATGTGGTGCATGTAAGCATTACCAAAGGCCAATTAGATAGGGCGGTAATAGATATTAAAGGCAATAAAAAAGAAATAAACTTTAAATTGGCATTAAAATACCACGATTTGGAAATGAAAATATTGGCCGATGAATCTACATCCAGAAATTCCAATAAACTTAATTTGGCTACCAAACTGGCCAATGCCGTTATTATTAACAGTAACCCACAGCCGGGCAAATCCCTGCGGATATCCGATACCAAAACAAGTATTGAAAAAAATAAATTTATTCTTAATAATTGGATAGTTGCCTCGCTAAATAGTATGTTGATTACCACGGCTCCCGGAATTGTTAATTTTGTTAAAAAAAATAAAAATGCCAAATCCAATTGAAAATGAAATTAAAGAATGCAACTGTAAGAGAACTGAATGAAACCGATGTAGAATCCATCACCAATTATTGGTTACACGCATCACCCGAATATTTGGAAGCCATGGGCGTAGATTTAAACAAAATGCCCGGGCGTGATGAATGGCACTGTTTTATTTCAGAACAACTAAGCCAGAACTACCCCGATAAAAATTCGTATTGCATTGTATGGGAAGTGGATGGAAAAGCCATTGGCCACAGCAATACCAATAAAATAATTTATGGTGAAGAAGCCTATATGCACCTGCATATTTGGGATAAGGAAAACAGGAATAAAGGCTATGGAGCCAACTTTGTAACACTAACCATTCCTTATTTTTTTAAAAACCTTAAACTAAAAAAACTGTATTGCGAACCTTTTGCCTTAAATCCTTCGCCCAACAAAATCCTTGAAAAAGTAGGGTTTCAACTGGTAAAGGAATATGTAACTATTCCGGGGTGGCTTAATTTTGAACAACCTGTAAAACTTTGGGAAATGAGTTTAATGAAGTAAGAAAGTTTTCGCACGTAGTCACGAAGAAAAATATCCAACCCACTTGCTCCGTTGCTCAGTCTGACAACCTTACTTAAATTTATACAACCAAAAAGTCCCCAACGGAATTAAAGAAAGTACAAACGCAGAAAACCCTTTAAGGAAAGACCATTTCATTTTTTGCATGGTGATAGCCAATAGTATGCAATAGGCTATAAAAAGAATGCCGTGCAGATAGCCAACGTATTTCACAGCCAATGGCATTCCGTAGTAATATTTAAGCGGCATAGCTATTAATAGCAACACCAGGTAGGATACACCTTCGATATGACCAACACGTAAAAAAATATTAAAAATTTTGGGGGTTTGATTTTCCATTGCGTTGGCAAAATTAAGTTTTTAGGAGAGCCTTAAAATTTTAAATTTGTTGGAATGAAATATTTTTTACTTTCTCTTTTCTCCTTGAGTTTTTGCTGCAGCCAAAGCCAAACTTTAAAATTGGATAGCACCATCAATGGTGTGGGAATAACCTTACAATTGCCCTCCGGTTTTGACCCCAACCAATTGGCTAAAGCCAGCTTTAAATACCGGTGGCCAGGCCATGTCTGGGCCACTGAAGTAAACATGGTAAGGCTAAAGTACGATTCCATTAATGAACTAAAAGGCAGTTTTATTTCCATAGCCGGCCCTGAATTGGAAGTAGAAGTTACTCTGGATGAAACAGCTTTGGGCGGTTCTAAAAAAACATTTCAAAAAAAGATAAGCCTCAGAAAAGAACCCACTTTTTTTGAAACCCAAAATAAAAAATACGTTAGCCCCAGCGGCAACGGCAGCGATTACAGCCTAAGCAAACCCGGAAACATAAAAACCTTGCTTACCTCGGCTCTGGATTGCGGAACCACCATTTTGCTAAAAGGCGGTACCTACGAGGTGGGCAGCATAAATGTGAGCCTGAACAAAGATTGCAGCGAAAGCCAACGCATTGTAATTATGCCATATAATAATGAAACGGTTATTTTTGACGGCGGCGATTATACACAATACACCTGGACAAAAACCAGCAGCGATAGCACTATGTATTATGCCTCCATTGGTTCGCACCTGGCTTATAATGCCTTGTGTTTGTTTGATTCGCTCAGGCTATACCCCTATCCTTTTTTAACCCCGCCGGGTATTGCACCCAATCATCCAAGTTTATCAAATCTTGGTTTCGAGCAATCGGGATTTTACCGAAAGGGAAATTTGGTTTATATAAAAATGCTAGATAAACGAAATCCTAACCAAGCCAAAATCATATTTTCAAAACAATTTACCTGCCTTAATATCAATGGAAACAATTTTAAGAACCATATTTATATAAGCGGCATCACGTTTAAAAATTATAACAAAGGACAATGCGATATTGATATTTTTGGAAACCCAACGGCCTCTTATCCTTCCCGGACTTTAAATTTTACCAATGTGAACAATGTGGTGGTGAGCAATTGCAAATTTGAATTTACCAATTACCCTGCGGCTTTTAGTGGCAATTGCAATTTTAATGTGGTTCAAAACTGTAATATAAAAGACGGTACGGGCTATTGGGGGCATGGAGCTTTTAAACAAACCCGCGACCAATCCTACTTAGAACCAGGAAGTTATGGCCGCTATTTAGAAAATGCAGGTATCAGTTTTTTCCCATATGAAGGACAAACCATACGGGGCAACAGTATCCGTAATAATACCATAAAAGGCGTAGTATCTGGTATTGTAATGGGCTCAAACAACAACAGATATAAGGTGGTGGAAAGTGATATCTATAATAATGATATAAGCTGGTGTTACGATGGAATAGATGTGATAAGCCTTGGGCAAAATTCAGGTTGCCAAAACGTGCGGATTTTTAATAATACCGTTTCCTATTGCCCGGTAGCGTTTTCTTTAATTTCTCCTTCCTACGGGCCATACTATATTTTCAGGAATGTGGTCCACCATATTTTGCAACGCAAAAACCATAACAACGATGTGTTTTTTATGGACTGCAATAATAAATTGAGTGATCAAATTTGGGGAACAGGTCTTAAACTAAATGCAGGCTCGGTTTATAATCCCAACGCCGGGCATATTTTTATATTGCACAATGCCTTTCACAGTGCCGATAGTCTTGGTTTTAATATGTATTTGTGGGGTAGCCTTTGGAAGCGGCTGCACAGCGTTAATAATATCTATTACTCAGAAGGAAAATCCAATTTCTTTTTTGATGACATAAAAAATGATAGCACCTATTCGTTTGAAAGCCGTTCAGACAATTATTATAATAATAAAAATATAATAGCAACCATTCAGCCTGTAAATGGAAACTCAAAATGCGAAACGTATAGCAATACCATCGATTTTAATAATGGCATGAAAACCATTACCCAAAGTAAACTCGCCAAAATTTTGAGTTACAACCTGCCTCCGGGTTTTACAAATTTGGCCGGCAACGATTTTTCATTAGCCAGCAATAGTGCCATGATTAACAAAGGAACCACGATACCAGAATTTAATAGCTGGTATTACGGCTCGGAGCCTTTCTTCGGCTTAGCCCCCGATATTGGAGCTATTGAATACAATGAAAGTGGTGCTTATAAAAATCCTGAGCTTTTGCAATCCTCCTTTAAATTTTTTCCAAATCCAGTTTCGTCTAAACTGAACATTCACAGCAATTCTAACTTTTCAAAAATTGAAATTTATAACACGTTAGGTTCATTGATTTTTAATGAATCGTTCAAAACATTGAAGCAATACAGCCTTGAACTATATGCCCCAACCGGTATATATTTTGTAAAGGTATTTTTTGAAAATGGGTTAGTGGGGATGGAAAGGGTTTTGAAATTGTAGAATTCAAACCTATTTTTTTAAACCACCAACAAGCTCTCCCCAAATTTCTTAGATACCGAAGCTTTCTCCTCTCTATTTATTTTAATAATTATTGATGAATCAAAACTTATTTTTTCAATGA
>JBJXDS010000163.1:0-7055 GCA_046154525.1 Bacteroidia bacterium | reverse complement strand
AAACTAAAAATAATAAAAAAAAGGAAATTAAGGGGATAAGGGTAAATTTTCCAACCTCTGGAAATAGTATAACCAGCGATATTCCAATTACAAACGGAATTAAAAGTTTAACAAAAGGCAATCGTTTTAATACCGACATACTTTGGCATCAGGCACGCTAAAGTCGGACTAAATATTGAAATAAAAAAATTTGAAGTTACCTCTTCCTTTAATACTTTCGATATATGAAACTTTTCAATTCTTGTGCCAGTTCATTTTCTGCATTCCAATGATAGCGTATGGCAAATCGGTTAAATAATTCCAAAGCTGCTTCCTTATTGCCTGCTATTTCCAGTTCACTTATCGAAATATTATAGGCATTAGAATCGCCACCAAATAATCCCGATTGTAATTCAAACCGTTTGCTAATATCTATAGCATCCTTAATTTTAAAAATTTTCGAATTGGCAAACCTATGAGATAATTCATTTTCTTCATTTTTTGTTGATATAGTTTCATGCAAGGTGGTATTGGGTTTTACCTCATTTATTTTATCCAAAACACTTTTTTCTTCAACTACTGGCGGCTTAGGTGGCAGTATTACAGGAGTCGGTTTTTCTACTATTGGTTCAAACAGTGGTGACTCAAAACTGATTGGACTTTTTGGTTCAGCAACCGGAACTGGTTTCATTCCCGCCTCTTCCACTTTTTCTTCTTTTTTTATTTCTTCAATTTTTGGTTCTGTAAATTCTTTTAATTTTTCGATGGCAGAATCAATCGCCGATTTTTCTTCAACTTTTACAGGTATTGGTTCAATTATTATAGGTTCAATTATTGGTTCTGGCTCCTTTTTTACCACCTCTATTTTAGGAATTTCGGCCACAGGTTTCGTGTTTTTATCCATCATATTGGCCAAATGCAATTGATTAATGGCATCATACAATTCAATACATTGCTTGCGTAAAAGATCGGTTTCCAATTGCGAAAATCTGCCTTCATGGGTTCTTAACATGGTATTATTAGCCGCTAGTTTTTCTAAAAGCGAATCTATTTGTATATGCAGTTCTTTGCGGTTCATAAAAAAATAATAAGATGTGTTTTTTAAAGCGACCAAAGTTAAATGCTTTGTATCTTTCGCACCAATTATTTTTATTCACGTTAATATAATGGTTCTAACTCCACCCATAAAATATGACTCCATAGAAATAATAACTGGCTGCATGTTCAGCGGGAAAACCGAAGAATTGATTAAAAGGATAAATAATGCCAAGGCCTTGGGATTAAATACGGCAGTGTTCAAGCCAGAAATAGATAATCGGTACGATAATGAAAATATAGTATCGCATAATGGAACACGTATTGAAAGAATTGCAGTTAAAAATTCCTATGAAATTTTAAATTTTATAAATGGAGTTGAAATAATTGGTTTAGATGAAGCCCAGTTTTTTGATGCAGAAATAATTGAAAATTGTAAAATAATCGCTTCGCAAAAAATAAAAATTATTATATCCGGGCTTGAAAAAGATTTTATGTATAACCCATTTGGCCCAATGCCTGGTTTAATTTCAATTTCTAAAAATATAACTCACTTAGCGGCCATTTGCCACCAATGTGGAGATAAGGCGTTTCATACCTTTAAAAAAATAAAATCAGAGTCAATAATTGAAATTGGCGAAAATGATATTTATGAAGCCCGATGTTTGGCTTGCTATCAAAAAGGGTTAAGCGAACAACTGAAATAATTTTAATAAAGGCCACATCAATAAGAAACTAAAATCGGCCCAATAGCGGTAGCGGCGGTTTCGCCCAAATAATGTTTGGTAATTTAAAATAATCCGTATAAAAAGTGCTGCAAGAAATAAGGAAACGGTAAACGGCCATGAAGCTATATTTTGATAGGTAGCTAAAATCAACATTATTACTATCCAGATAAAAACCCTCTTTGCAATATTGAGGTACAAATCGACCGTTTCAGGTTGCATTTGTTTATGCTCTTCGTGATACTCAAAATGCTCCAGCACCAATAAATTTAAAAAAACCATCAATGCTATAATCAATCGCTCCAATGTTAAAAAATCATAAAAAATAGTGGGACTATTATACAGTGAAACCATTACAGAAGATACAACCACAGATATAATCGCCATTTTTACCAACGGTTTTAATTTTCCTTTAAATTTTAAAAAAAAATAAATCGGGATTATGGGGGCTATCCAAAGCCCGTTGGTCACAAACGTTGTATTTTTATTTTTTAAAATAAGCGAAATGGCAAATACCGTAATACCTGCACAAATGGGTAAAATTATTTTGATGTATAAAAAATTAAAATCATATCTCAAAATTCCTGATTTGCCTTTAAACCTATATCCGTCTATAACATGGTCTGCAGTATAAATAACCCAAACCGTACTAAACAGAATGATTAAAAAATCTAGCTTATTGCCCTGTAACGGGTTAGGTTCCAAAAAAAACAAAGCGGTGCTTAGGCAACCTAACACCACATTGAGACTGAAAATATTACTAAATTTTAAAATTGAATCGAAAAATTTGATGCTTCAAAAATAAGAAACGAATAGCACGAATGGACACTAATTTTTAATATCGGATAGAGCATTGTGACTCAGCTAGATTTTTAAAATTCATTTTTAACCCCACTCCACCATTAAGGTTACCGTCAATAAACTAAGTGAACACTCCCTCTCTCCTTTCTTGGAAACCTGAAGGGTTTGATGAGACCTTAATTTAAAAATAAATATAAATTACTTATCAGAGGGGACCGGGGGGTGAGGTATTTAAATATTACAACTTTGGGGTTAGGGGGCTTTCATATGTAATTTTCTGTTTTTTAGCCATATGCCATATGTAATGCTCATGAATTGAATGCATGGCCGCAAGGCATTTGTTCTCATGAGCATTTCATTTATCTTTGCCCCTGCTATGAGTGAAAGTGCCACCGAAAAAGCCGCCATGACCCGCGAAGAATTTAAAACCGAGGTATTAACCGATTACCGCATTGCCTACGAAAGCAGGCAGGCCAGCCTTATTGGGCGAAAGGAAGTACTTACCGGCAAAGCCAAATTTGGGATATTTGGCGATGGTAAAGAAGTGGCCCAAATAGCCATGGCTAAGTTTTTTAATAAAGGTGATTTTCGTTCGGGCTATTACCGCGATCAAACCTTTATGTTTGCCAAGGGAATGAGCAATGTTCGTGAGTTTTTTGCTCAACTGTATGCCGATCCTGATGTTGACCGTGAACCTTGTTCTGCCGGTAGAAGTATGAACGGGCATTTTGGAACCCGATTATTAAATGAAGATGGAAGTTGGAAATCGCAAACTGATAATTTTAATTCATCAGCCGATATATCACCTACTGCTGGTCAAATGCCACGCTTGTTAGGATTGGCTTATGCTTCCAAACTTTACCGTGAAAATAATGACCTACACCAATATTCTAACTTTTCGATTAATGGAAACGAAATAGCTTTTGGAACCATAGGTAATGCCAGCACCAGCGAGGGGGCGTTTTGGGAAGTGATAAATGCAGGTGGGGTATTGCAAGTACCCATGTTGGTGAGCATATGGGACGATGAGTATGGTATTTCGGTACATGCCAAATATCAAACTACCAAAGAAAATTTAAGTTCCATATTGAGTGGTTTTCAAACTGATGAAGATGGAAAAGGTTATGAATTATTTACAGTAAAAGGCTGGGATTATCCTGCCTTAATTAAAACCTATCAAAAAGCCACGAAATTATGCCGCGAGTTTCACACCCCGGTTATAATTCACGTAACCGCCATGACTCAGCCACAAGGCCATTCCACTTCAGGTTCGCATGAGCGATATAAATCAAAAGAAAGGTTAAACTGGGAAAATGAATACGATTGCATTGCACAAATGCAAAAATGGATGTTGGAAACCGGACTGGCCACAAAAGAAGAAATTGAAGAAATAGAAAAGGTGGCCCAAAATTTTGTAAAAGCTGAGCAAAAAGCTGCTTGGAATGCCTATTTACAACCTATCAATACCGATCGTGATAAGGCTTTAGAAGTGTTGCAAGATTTTGCAAGTTCATCAACCAAAAAGGATGAAATAATTTCCTTCATAACTGCCCTTAAAGATTTAGGAGAGCCTAATAGAAAAGATATTTTTTCGGCCATTAATTCAATTTTGCGATTAAGCATCGGCGAAAAAAACGAAAATCGTGATAACCTCTTCAATTTATTAGAAACTTTTACAGCCCAAAATAAGGAACGGTATAATTCTACCGTGTATAGTAGAAGTGATCAATCGGCATTAAAAATTGACGAAATAAAACCTGTTTATTCCAACAATTCAAAAAATCTGGATGGAAGGGAAATAGTTCAGGCTTGCTTTGATGCGGCTTTTGCCCGCGACAATAGAATTGTAGCTTTTGGCGAAGATGTTGGAAAAATAGGGGATGTGAACCAGGGCTTTGCCGGAATGCAGGAAAAATATGGCGAACTACGTATTACCGACACCGGAATACGTGAGTTGAGCATCATTGGCCAAGCCATAGGGCTAGCCATGCGAGGCCTAAGGCCAATTGCTGAAATTCAATATTTAGATTATTTGTTATACGCCATTCAAATAATGAGTGATGATATAGCCACTTTGCAGTACCGAACCATGGGTGGCCAAAAAGTACCTTTAATAATAAGAACTCGTGGCCATAGGCTGGAAGGTGTTTGGCATAGTGGTTCGCCCATGGGAATGATTATACATGCTTTGCGGGGTATTCATATTTTGGTACCAAGAAACATGACTCAAGCTTCAGGTTTTTATAATACGTTATTAAAAAGTGATGAACCTGCCTTGGTGGTTGAATGCCTCAACGGTTATCGACTAAAAGAAAATTTACCTGATAATATTGGTGAATTTACGTTACCACTTGGTATTCCAGAAATATTGAGAGAAGGAACAGATATTACATTGATTACTTATGGTAGCAGTTGCCGAATAGCCGCCGATGCTAGTATCGAATTAGAAAAAGTAGGAATTTCTGTGGAATTAATAGATGTACAAACATTGTTGCCATTTGATATAAATCATGCCATTGCTGATTCGGTTAAAAAAACGAACAAGGTCGTATTTTTGGATGAAGATGTGCCCGGCGGAGCCACCTCGTATATGATGCAGCAAGTTTTGGAAAATCAGAAAAGCTATAAATATTTAGATTCTGAACCTTTAACTATCGCTGCCAAGGACCATCGCCCGGCCTATGGTACAGATGGTGATTATTTTTCGAAACCAAGCGTGGATGAAGTATTTAATAAAATTTATGAATTGATGACTAATTACAATCCTGCGAAATACCCAGCATGGAAATAATTATCCAAAATTAATTTCGGTGCTATCACCCAAGTTTAAACTAAGCGAAATTCCTCTTAAACTAGCATCATTGCCTATAACACTATTATCTAAATTGGCGTTATCTAAATGAGAATGGGGGCCTATAATTGAGTTTCGAATAATTGAATAATCCACTATCACATTATCACCAATTGACACATTTGGGCCAATTATTGAATTGGATATTTTTGAATTTCTACCAATGTAAACCGGGTCTATAATTATTGTTTTTGCATAATCATCAGCTTTTGCCCGGTTATATCCATCCCCTTTTAATAAAATAGCGTTAGTTTCTAGTAAAATATCTTTTTTACCACAATCAAACCAGCCATCTACATTAAAGGCATACATTTTTACACCTGTTTCAATCATCCGCATTAAGGCATCCGTTAGTTGGTATTCACCCCTGGTAAGTATGCCATGATCTATGTTATAGTTTAATGCTTGTTTTAGTTGCTTGGTTTCACAAATTTTATAAATACCTACTAGCGCCTGATTTGACTTTGGAATATTAGGCTTTTCTACCAATCGGGTTATCAATCCCGCCTCATCAATTTCTGCTACACCAAATTCACGCGGGTCATCCACCCGTTTTACACCTAATAATGATTTTTGAGAATTAGCTATCAAATTAAGGTCGGCTTGAACAATTGTATCGCCAAATACTATAAAAACAGGTTGATTATCTTCTAATAAATCCTGAGCCAACCATATGGCATGGCCCGTACCCTTACCGTCAGTTTGAACCACAAAAAAAGAGCGAATGTTAGGGTAATTGGTTGAAATATATTGCTCAATTTTATCTCCCAAATAACCAATAATAAAAACAAATTCATTTATTCCTACAGCTATGAGGCTGTCCACTATATGTGCTAAAATAGGTTTCCCTGCTACGGGTATTAATGATTTAGGCTGTGTATGGGTATGTGGTCTAAGCCTGCTTCCAATTCCGGCTACTGGTATTAAGGCTTTCATTCGTATTTACTTTTTAATTATTAATATCCTATTTACCTTTAAGTAGATTGGTAGGGGGGCAAACCAACTACAAAATATGATAGTATGCAACATTTTAATAAAAAATTCACAGAAACCAATTTTAATAAAAAGGCCTGTTTGTATATACAAACAGGCCTTTACTATTATTGAAAAGAAAAAATTAATCCTTTTTACCTCTTATGAGAGTTACAACTCCGCTCATGGGTTTGTCTCTACCATCATTCAATGGTTTATTTTTGATTTGATAATTCATAATGTACAGGTAAGTTCCTTCCGGACATTCAATTTTACCCTTATTCTTAACCGTTCCATCCCATGCAAAATTATAATCCTCGCTTTCAAAAACTAGTTCGCCCCATCGGTTATAAATTTTTATATCAAATTTATCCAAACCTTGTGCCTTTACCCTGAATACATCATTGAAATTATCTTTAGGTTCAGGTGTAAATACGTTATATGGAATAATAATGGCAACAAACGATGAACAAACTACCTGACTGGTGGTATCCCAACAACCAATTGAATTTATAGCTTTTAGTGTAACCCTGAAACATCCGGTATCAGGCCATTGATAACATGGGTTTTCATCGGTAGATGAGCTACCAATAAATGTACCGCCATTATTAATCGACCATTCATATTTAACTGCATCGGTAGAAGTATTAACAGAACAGAAAATTGGAGTTTTAGTTTCGTCAATGGTAAAT
>JBJXDS010000162.1:0-8072 GCA_046154525.1 Bacteroidia bacterium | reverse complement strand
ATTGGCTATGGATAAAAGAAACCCTGATACATGGCTTGTTCCTGAAAAAATTAAAACACCTGTAAAAGAAATTGAGAACCTTGTACCCAACCCAAGTTTTGAAAAAAATGATGGAAAAATAGTACACAGAGCTGAAGTAAGAAACCATATTCCGGACTGGAAAGTTTCGGCAGGTACACCAGATTATTACAGAATAAAAAAATTGAATACCGTAGATGGATATGCCATACTTGGTTGCCGTTTTTATACTGAGAAATTTAATGATATAGAGTTTATAAGTGCTGAGCTTAAAGAAACCCTCGAAAAGGATAAAGTTTATTGTTTTAAGGTTTATCTGAGGCTTAGAGAAACTAGTATTTATGGAGTTAATGCCTTTGGTGTTTTGTTCAGCCCCGAAATACCCAAGGCCGATGAGTTGATGTATGGAGAGGCCAAACCTTCGGTGAAACACAATGGTGGGGCGGGGCTTTCTTTCAAAACCAAATGGATGGAACTATCGTGCACTTATAAGGCCAGGGGAGATGAGCAATTTATTACTTTAGGGAGTTTTGCCAATGCCGATTCGATGAGTAAAATAAAACTGAAAGGTGAAATATTTGAAGCCTATTACTACTTTGATATGGTGCAATTGTTTGCTCTTGAGAGAGGGATGGAATGCCCGTGCGGTATGGGCAGCAGGGATATACCGGAAATATCAGAAAATGATTCAATGGAATTATCAGAAAAAGAGGCACCTGAAGTTTTTAAAACATTTGTAATACGTAATATTTTTTTTGAAAACGATAAGTGGGATTTGTTGCCCGAATCGTATAATGCCCTTGATTCGCTATATGATGTGATAGATGAGAATGGGTTTAAAAAAATTGAAATATCGGGCCATACCAGTAATACCGGAAGCCGCGAACGAAATTTATTATTATCTAAGAATAGGGCCGAGGCCGTTAAAAAGTATTTAGTTAAAAAAGGGCTTTCTTCTAAAATGTTTGTTTGCAAGGGCTATGGTCCCGACCAACCAATTGCTGATAACGAAACAGAAGAAGGACAAGCAGAAAACCGTAGGGTTGAATTTACAATTATAGAATGACCGGCATTTTTTATTATGAAGCCAGTTTTTTAAAGGACCACATTATTTTATAAAAATTTAATATCACTTTGGATGCCAATAATTCTATGGCATTATTCTGTGGTGGATTGTAGGTATTCCTTTCAAAATGCGGTTGTTTGTCTGAATCGGTAATTTTATCAAGAAATTTTTTAAGGGAACGGTTAAATTCATAAGGGTTTTCGAGATTAGGTAAATGGCCCGCATAATCAATTAATTCTAAGGTTGAGTTTTGGATTTTTTCGTGCATTAGTTCTGATTTTTCGGGCGGGGTGAGAATATCTTTTTTACCAACCATAATTAGTACCGGCATATTTATTTCACCAAGTTTATTTGTGGTTTCATTACGCTCGGCCAGGGCAATAAGGGTTTTAGCTAATATTTCTACAGGTGTATTTATTATCATATCTCTCACTACTGCAATTTCCTCCCGTTTGGAGGTAAAGGAAATGTATGCAAAAAGTTTTTTTACACTTTCGTCAGCATAATCCTCTGTACCATTCAATTTAATACTTTCAATAGCCTTCATGCGGTTTTCTTTCATTTCATTCGTATCAGCCTTGCTTTGTGTATCACACAATATCAAACCTGTAAACCTATCAGGATACTTTTCTACAGCAGTTAAAGCAATGTAGCCACCCATGGATAACCCGCAGATAATGGCGGTATCAATTTCAAGTTCGTCCATAAAACTTATCAGGTCGGTGGCAAACATTTCTATTGAAAATTTTTCTGTCCCTGCCTGAGATTTCCCATGTCCGCGAACATCGTAAGCTATAACCCTATAATTTTCTTTTAAATGCTCTAATTGAAAATCCCAAATACTTTTGTTAAAAGGAAATCCATGAATAAAAATTACAGTTTGCCTGTTGGCAGGACCTTCGTCATTGTAACTTACATCGAGGTTATTTACTTTTAAATTGATGTTTTTTCGGGCAGGATGCATAATATTAATCAGTGTATTTGGTTAATAATTAGTTTTTAATTTTATCAAGACCATAAGCCAATCCTAATGATAATGAAGCTCCCTGATTATTCATCTTGTTGCTGCCATAAGCTGCATTTTTAAGGATATTTAGAATTCCGTAATTATAACGTAAGTCAACATTAAGCCATAGTTTGCTCTTTATTTTATAATTAAATCCTGTACGTATAGCTAATCCTACATCAAGCCTGTTGTAATTATCAAGTACTTTATTCTCCGATTCTGTAGTTGTGGTAGTTCCGCTAGTGGTGCTATGCAAAGTGATGTTTTGCTTTGTTCCCATCAAAAAACCAACAGAAGGGCCCAATGAAATTTTAGGTCGCAAATTATCACCGGCATTATTAAAAAAGTAGGTAGCATGAAAAGGTACCTTTATGTAATGCAATCGCGTATTATATTCGTATTTATTTGTAGTAGTTCCGTTCATAGTTGTGTTTTCGTGCTTGGAGCCTTCACCCGAATAAAGTATTTCTATCCCCAATCCCGTATGTTCACGTTTACTGTATACCAGAAATGCACCGGCTGTTAGCCCGGTTTTGTAGGAAGCGTTATCCAAACCTCCAAATTTTGTTAAGGTTCCACCAATTCGTGGACCAATAGAAAGTGTTTGAGAAAAAGCTGTTGTAGTAGCAATCAATAGTGTGGCGGCAAGTAAATTTTTTAGTAACATAGTTTAATAATTTAGATTTTTTTAATGTTTATTTTAAGAAGGCAAAGGTGACAATAACCTTATGGAAAGATGTTACATTAAGTTGGAAAATTGTTACATTATTCACACCTAAACCTGAATAATAATAAGAATAGAAAACCTCGATTATATTTGATAGAGTGCTAAAGCACTTAGATTTAAAAACTACCTACCTCATATCTTATGCCCAGATTGGCAGTTAAATGCCAAACCCTTAATTTTTCATTGGCACTAGTGGCAGAGTGCAGTAATTGCATCCTCATAAGGGCATCCATAGTAACCCAAAACTTACCTTTTACATTTACATCAAAACGACCCCCGGTTTGAAAGGCCAGATTAATTTTGGCCGCATTATATCCTGTATTGCTGTAATAAAAGCGATTTTCACCCTTCATTGAAAAACCTTGCAAAAAAATGGTCATACTTTGTTTTATCAATACTTGTGGGGTAAGGCCAATATTAAACCAGGCGGTATACATATTCATATTACTTCGTGGGGTTACCTGAAAATTAAAACCAAGGGGCAATTCCAAATATTTGAAATGATAAGTAAAGTAGCCATTTTTTTGAGCAGCATGAGATAGGTCAAATATTTTTCCTATATCATGAACACTATCCAGAAATTTGTAATCGAGACGTTCGCGGATAAAACCGTTTTCGAGGTAATCAACCCCAAAATAAAACTCACGTCCCTGTGTTTTTTCAAACAGAAATTGAACCCCGGCCATAGGGAAAGGTTTCATTTTATCTGCCTGGTCCAAAGAGTCTTTCCGTTGGGCATTATCCGATGTTAGTATTCGGTTACTAAAATTAATTCCTACAAAAGGTTTGATATATTTTTGACTAAAACCCTGATTGGAAATTAGTAATAAGCAAAGTAATTTTAATATTTTTGAAATCATAAATATGGAAGCAAGGTATAAAAAAAATCAAACGGTTGTTCTGTTTTGTTGTCTCATGCTCACCAGGTAAGCATCTGTATCTATTCATGTCAGATTCCTCGTTCCTCGGAATGACAATCGCAGCTGCTGTCATGCTGAGGTACGAAGCATCTTTTAACTCCCAATTCTCCTTCGCCGGAATGACAAAATTATTAAAATCAAACATAACGTGTTTTAACCCTAAACCGCCAGGTGGTGGTAATGGCTATAAAAACAAGACTAAAAGTTAAAGCCCACCAAATGCCGTAAATGCCCCAAACGCTATGCTTTGCAAAATACCACGACAACGGAATTCCTATGAGCCAGTAGGCAATAAAAGTAAAAGCTGAAGGAAATTTGGTATCGTGCAAACCTCTTAATAAACCAAGGCTCACAGCCTGAATACCATCTACCACCTGAAATACCGAAGCTATTAAAATTAATTGAGAAGCAATGAGCAAAACTTCTTTTTCATCATTGTACCATGTGGGGATTACTTTGTGTAAAATAATAAAAAGTAAGGCAAAGATAAATTCTACACCCACCACTAGCCAAAGTGCAGAAAGCCCATATTTTCTTGCTCCCTTCATATCATGATGGGCATAATTTTCGGCTACATAAATGCTGCCCGATACCGCAATACCAACAGCAAACATAAAGGTAAGGCTGGCTACATTTATAGCTATTTGATGCGCAGCCTGCGGAATGGCACCCAATACCCCGGCCAAAATAGCTGCTCCCGAAAATGCAGCCACTTCAAAAAAATATTGGAACCCTGACGGTACACCCAATTTTAAAATAGGCGTAATATAATTGGTTTTAAAATCTGTATTAAAAACTGACTTAAACGAGTAACCAATAGTTTTTGATTTAAAAATAAAAATTAATATGGCGATAGCCATGGCAACCCTTGCTATAAGGGTAGCCCATCCTGCCCCATTAAGCCCCATAGGTTCAAAGCCCCAATTGCCATAAATAAATAACCAGTTTAAAAAAATATTGAGCAGCAATGCCCCAAAGGTTATTATCATAGGTGAAAGGGTTAAAAAATAGCCGTCACATAAATTTTTACCCGACATATACAGGTTCATGGGAAAAATAGATAAGGCCAATAAAAATAAAAATGGTTTGGCCTGAGCCACCACCTCGGGTTTTTGATCCAAATGAGGCAAAAGTTCATTAATTATAACCATTGCCGCAAAAAGAACAAAGGCAGTTATTAACCCAATTAGTAAAGAATCCCTTAAAAAGAAAGGCAGTGATTTATCATTTTTTCGGGCCCGTTCACTTGATACCAATGAAGCAGTTGCTGTAATTAACCCGATACCGAAAATAGAGATAAGGAAAAAAATACTTACCGAAAGTCCGGCAGCGGCTAATGGTATGTAACCAATTTTGCCAACCATAATAGTATCGGCCACGCCCATTAATACCAGCCCCACCTGCCCTGCAATTATTGGCCATCCTGTTATTAATAGTTTTTTTATCCGGTCCTTTTGGCTCCCATACCCGCTCATACCGCAAAAATAAGGTAAGTTCTAAGTTCTGGGTTCTAAGTTCTAAATTTTTGTAGCTATAAGTTCTAAGTTCTGTGTTCTAAATTATAGGTTTTTGGAGCAGAAAAGTTCCAAGCTCTAAGTTTTTGCAGCCGAATGGAACTCCGAACATAGCATCCGGCACTTAGAACTTTTTTAATAACTTCGTAACCATGCAAAAGTTAGTGGTATTAACAGGGGCCGGTGTTAGTGCAGAAAGTGGAATCAGTACCTTTAGGGACGCAGGAGGATTGTGGGAAGGCCATAATGTGATGGACGTGGCCAGTCCGCAAGGGTGGGCTAAGAACAAGGAATTGGTTTTGGATTTTTATAATCAACGAAGAAGAAATTTAAAAGACGCTAAACCCAATTCTGCACATATTGCTTTGGCCGAACTGGAGAAAAAATATGAAATAACAATTATTACCCAAAATGTGGATGACCTTCACGAACGGGCTGGTTCAAAAAAAATAATTCATCTCCACGGGGAATTAATTAAAAGTAGAAGCACCCGGCATTCGCATTTGGTTTATGAAATTATAGGAACCGAACTAAACCTGGGCGATAAATGTGAAAAAGGTTCGCAACTTAGGCCGCATATTGTATGGTTTGGCGACGAAGTACCTGAAATGGAACGAGCTACCGAAATAGTTTCACAAGCAGATATTTTAGTAATTATTGGAACATCAATGGTTGTTTATCCCGCGGCTTCCTTGCTTTGGTATGCTAAATCAAATATTCCGGTTTATTATATCGACCCCGCCATTCCCGATTATAAATTTGAAAAAAATGTGATGCATATACAGGAAAAAGCTACTGTGGGGATGGAGATTTTGGTGAAGGATTATTTAAAAATTTGATATTTTATTTTACCGAATATTTAAGAAATTAAAAGTGGTCTATTGCTTCTTTAATCGTTAATAACAAAGCCTTAACAATTTAAAAACAAACTATTAGTTGCACTTTTGCTTAAAAAAGTGTTAACTCGCGGTTTGTTTCATACATGACCAACCCTTCTCTAATAATATTAGCCGCCGGCATGGGAAGCCGCTACGGAGGCTTAAAACAGCTTGACGAATTAGGACCTTCAGGCGAAACTATAATTGATTATTCATTGCATGATGCTCTGGAAGCAGGCTTCAAAAAAATAGTTTTTGTAATCCGCAAAAGTTTCGAACAGGATTTTAAAGAGAAAATTAGTAACAAGATAGCCGACCGGGCTGAGGTGTGTTTGGTGTTTCAGGAATTTGATACAAAAATAGAAGGCCTGGATCAGGAAATTCCTTTGCGCGAAAAACCATGGGGAACCGGACATGCCGTATTGGTTTGTGAGCCTGTAATAAATGAACCTTTCGCAGTAATTAATGCCGATGATTATTATGGTAAGGACGCTTTTAAACAAATTTTTAATTTTTTAACGTCCGAAGTTTCCTCGTCTAATTATGGTATGGTTGGCTACTCGCTCGACAAAACCCTTTCTGAAAATGGTTATGTGAGCCGTGGCGTTTGCCAAACCGAGAATGGAATACTAAAAGAAATAAAAGAGCGAACAAAAATTAGACGCGAGTTGGAAGGTATTTTTTATATCGATGGTGATGAAAAGCATTTGCTGCCTGATAATTCAGTCGTATCTATGAATTTTTGGGGGTTTCACCATTCCATTTTTCCGCACCTTAAAAAGAGTTTTAATGGTTTTTTGGCAGAAAAATGCGATGAACCCAAAGCCGAATTTTTTATCCCAATAATAGTGGATGAAATGATTAACAACGGACAGGTAAAACTGCAAGTGATGACTTCAAAAGATCAGTGGTACGGAGTTACTTATAAAGAAGATAAAGAAACCGTAATGGAAGTTTTCGCTAAATTTTCGAACAATGGACATTATAAAGTTCCGGTTTGGTAAATTCTATTCTAGTATAACTCCATTTTTTATAATAGATTTCCACTTTCTGTTTTGGAACAAATCTATTTGAATAATTATTCTGAATTTGCAGCCAAGGCCAAGTTATATGCTTCGCAATTTAACCTCTGCGCTATTCTAGATAGTTGCCATATTCCACCGCAGTGTAAGAAAGCTAAGTATAAATTGGTAATAGGGTTTGGAGGTAACAAGGTACTTTGTTCACCATCCTCTAAGTTAGAAACCTTGCACGAAACCTGGAATAAGGATAAAACCTGGATTTTAGGTGTGTTGGGATATAATTTAAAAAATGAAATAGAAAAACTAAGTTCCTTAAATGATACCTGTTTCTATTGGCCTGATATATCTTTTTTTGCACCCGAAACCGTGATTACAATCTCCTGGGAGGATAAATTAGAAACGTATGGTTTAAATTCGGATATAATTTTTGAATCAATTAATAATTTTAAAGTATCCTCTTCGCTTAACAACTCAATTAATTTTCAATCGGATTTAGAAACAGATTTTGAAAAAGGACAGCATGGTGAAACTGTAAACGTCATTAAGAATGAAATTACAATTGGAAATGTGTATGAATTGAATTTATGCTCACGTTTTTTGTATAAAAATATTTCTGTATCCAATCCGTATGCCCTTTACGAAGAATTAATAAAAATTTCTCCAGCTCCATTTTCAGCTTATTTTTCGGATGGCAATAAATATGTGCTTAGCGCCAGCCCCGAACGATATCTAGCAAAAATTAATAACACACTTGTTTCGCAGCCCATAAAAGGAACGAGGCCCAGGGGTAACCGTAAAGAAGAAGATGAAATTTTAAAAAAGGACCTGCAAACAAATATAAAAGATAGAGCCGAGAATGTAATGATAGTAGACTTGGTAAGGAATGATATGGCAAGAGTTGCAGAAGCCGGTTCGGTAAAA
>JBJXDS010000161.1:0-2655 GCA_046154525.1 Bacteroidia bacterium | reverse complement strand
TTATTAAAGTCATGGGTTTAAAAGTCGAAGAATCTACCACGGCTTTAAAATTAGAATCGGGCACAATATTGGCTAAAATAATCAACCCTATCAAAGGTTCCGGGCAGTTGGTCATTAAATTAACCCCTTTAGCCACCTGGCCCATTTTATTTCTGGAATCAAACTCAATATAAACCGATGCCGTATCGCCAGGTAGCAGTGCTTGTTTAGTCCACTTGGGTGCAGTACATCCACAGGTAACCGACACATGTTCAATAACCAAAGGTTGATTTCCCGTGTTTTTATATTTAAAACTGTGTTTGCTTATCGTTCCCTCCATTATTTTTCCAAAATCAACAGTTTTGGAATCAAACTCGGCATTGGGTTGGGCCATGGATCCTATGGAAAGAAGTGCAAGGCAAACGGTAGATATAATTTTTGTTATCATTACTTTTGCGGGATGGATACAGCAAATATACTTGTTAGCATAAACGAGGCCAAGAAAATTGGAATTGTTACACTTAACAGACCCAAAGAGTTAAATGCTTTGAGTTATGACTTCCTTAACGAGATAAACGTTGCATTGCATGCCCTGGATAAAAACGAAAAAGTAAATTGCATGATACTTACCGGTTCAGTAAAAGCATTTGCTGCAGGGGCCGACATTAAAGCCCTGGCCGAGCAAAGCCCCCTTGGTATTTGGAAAATGGATATGTATGGCCTTTGGCAAAATTTAAAAAACCTAAAAAAACCTGTAATAGCTGCCGTGGCTGGGTTTGCCCTGGGCGGAGGCTGTGAACTGGCCATGTTGTGCGATATAATCATAGCTGCCGAAAATGCCCAGTTTGGCCAGCCCGAAATTAAACTGGGGATAATGCCTGGGGCTGGTGGCACCCAACGACTGCCAAAATTGGTAGGCAAGCACAAAGCCATGGAAATGGTATTGACAGGAAATTTTATAAATGCCGCCGAGGCTTATAGAATTGGAATGATAAACAAGGTAGTACCCACCGAAATGCTGATGTTGGAAGCGGAGAAAACTGCCTCCCTCATTGCTTCTCACTCTACCGTGGCAGTGCAACTGGCCAAGGAAAGTATTTTAAAATCATTGGAAATGGGATTAAATGATGGCCTGGCTTTTGAACGAAGGAATTACATGGCTTGCTTTGATACACCGGAGCAAAAGGAAAAAATGAAAGCTTTTTTGGAAAAGTAATTTTTTAAAAAAAAATATACCCGCAAACTGCAAAAAGAAAAAAGCTGTAAAGTATGCAAAGGGTTCATTTTGTTAACGTTCTTTGCATAGAACTTGGCTTGCCTAGCGGTTATTTGTAAATGATGTGCAACCAGTTAGCTTATTTCCACCACTTTAATTTTCCCTTCGTTTATGCGGATAAAACTTCTCACCAAATCATTAGCATCAGGATACCAGGCTGTTCGGTTTATTATATCTTTTAATTCGGCAGGATGGCTAAACTGATGGCTGTGGTCGATATACCCATAGCCGCAATATTTTCCATTTTCAATTAAAATAACCGAACGTTCTTCTGTGGTTCGGCCCCGGTCAAAAATTATAAATTCAGGATGCGGAAATTCAAACTGTTTTAAAATTTTATTGCCCCTTTGATTGTAAGATTCGGTATCCTCCCTGCCAGCACATATCCCATAGCATTTTTTAATATGGTGGTGGTCGCAAACTGCATCATGACTGGTAAGATTGCAATATCGTAAACACAAAGCATTGTCCTCTATCCAACGGTCCATCCGTTCGCGGGCTGATGAATAACTTACAAACGATTGCAAGGAATTTTTTGATTTTTCAGAATCCACAATTTCCAAATTTAAAATTCCATCATCATCCATAAACCAGTCAATGCTGTATTTAAAATTATCTTCCTTTCTCACCCTGTTGTAGGGTGGTTTATGCTTTTTCAGTTCTTCCGATTCGTGCAGCAGAGCTATCAATTCACTTCCGGTTTCAATAAAATCAACATTGTACAAGTCATTCAACATTTTCTTTCCCTTTTTTTCTTTGGTATTAAAATGGCTCATGGCCCGGTTATACATGTTCACACTTTTGCCAATATAAATAATAGCCCCTTCCCTATCCAAAAAATAATAAACCCCGCAAGCTTCTGGAATTTTGTTCAATACATACTGCTTTATTTTATCAACCCTGCGAGCCATCAGATCTTCCACCCCTTTGTTTTTATAAACCGGATTGGTGCTTTTTAATTGCAATAAAATATCAAACAATTTGGCCGTGGCCACCGCATCCCCCTCGGCCCTGTGCCTGGCTTCGTTCACTATACCCAGCGAATCGCAAAGGTTACCAAGGCTATACGAAAATTTTCCGGGTATTAATTTTCGGCTTAGCCTCACGGTGCAAAGGGTTTCACGTTTATACACATAACCTAGGGAAGCAAATTCCTCTTTTACAAAACCATAATCAAAACCCACATTATGGGCTATAAAAACTTTTCCTTCGGTAATATCAATTATTTGTTTTGCTACCTCATGAAATTTGGGGGCATCGGCTACCATTTCATTGGTAATACCCGATAGTTTTGTAAAAAATGGACTGATATAACAATAAGGGTTTATAAGGGTGCTGAATTTGTCAACCACCGTTAACCCGTCATGCACCAATATACATATATCAATTATCCGTCCTTT
>JBJXDS010000160.1:0-4559 GCA_046154525.1 Bacteroidia bacterium | reverse complement strand
CCTACCTTCATCATCTATTGGAGTAATAGTCCAAACATAATTTACACCTGTATCTGGCAAGGGGAAATCAGTAGGCCATTGGGTTTGCAAAATTCCTTTCAAATCTTTTTCAACAATAGGCTGGTTGCTTCGCAAGGCGGTCATACTATTTTGTCCTTCCAATACTTCCCATACCTGCAAGCGGTAGGTTACAATCGTTTTGGGGGAAGGAATTACCGGGCTCCAACGAAAAACGATGCCTTTGATGGCGGCTCCTTTTATTACTTCCTTATTAGCGGGAGCAATTAAGGTAGGTGCCTGATAAGCCACAATTGAAAATACTTTACATACGGTACCTGAAGTACCGATTGGTTTCCCGCTTTGTGGGTCAATAAGAGTAACGCATAGCCTGTAATTATCATCAGGAATCCGGCCGGTGGTAATGGCCATTTTTTCTAAATTTCCATAATATTGTATTGCCCTGCCCGGAATAATATCCTCCGGATTATACGTTGTGGTGGAGGTAGCAGAAATTGTTAGCACCGGCATTTTGGCGTCATCAGTGTTGGCGATTAGAGCCCCTTTGCCATCAAAAAGTTCGGTTTTAATTTTTACTTCAATTTCTTTGGTACTGCCGTTAGTGATAACAAGTCTAACGGTTTCAGTTTGCTGTTGCCAATCCGAAATGTATGGCGACGGATGTTGGTTCATAAGTACCTGAATACTTTGAGCCAGAACACTGCCTGATGAGAGGCAGAGTAGAATGACGAGTAATTTAATTTTGGTGTACATAATTTATTTTTTTAAAATTTATAGGTTACGGATGTTCTTAAAAGATTTTCGCGGTAGGATATTCCCGGTCTTGATTCTTTATAATCGAACAGGTTGAGTGAGCCGTTTAAAGAAAACTGAATTTTCTTTTTCAACGTGTATTTTGCCCCAAGGGTGGCCATAGTTTGCAAGCCTGCGGCCATTGCGTTTACTTTATTATCGGCTACGGTTAAGCCTAGGTTTGTTGAAAGTTTCTTTTTAAAAAATTTATACCCTACACTTGCATTTGCCGATTGGGTTAGAAGTTTTCCAAAGGAGGTATGATTCTCAAAATAACTTAGCATGGTGCTAACAGATAAAGGTTTTTTGAGCATGGACACGGTATAGGAAAAGGCCCCGTTTACCGCATCATTATTATTTATGGCGCCGCTTATAGTATTAAAATCGGTAAAGGCATTTTGTGAATACAAAATACTAAAATTATGAATGGAGCCTTTGCCGGTGTAGCTGTAAGATGGATTTACACTCCACGATTGGGTTACCATTTCCATTTTAAAAGTATCATTGGTTATGGAATTGCGAAACCCAAAGTTTGAATAACTGGCCGCCAACGAAAGGCTTTCGGTAAACTGTAAATTAAGATTGGCTGAGCCTATGGTTTGGGTGGTGGTGGCGGCTCTGATTCCGGAAAGATTATTAACCCGCCTGCCAATGGAGCCCGAAAACTGAACCTTGTTTTTGAAAAGCATAAACCTGGGATCGATGGTTACTTCCAAGCGATCGGTTTGCATAAAGGGATAGCCCAATGGCACAAACCCATCGCCATAATAACGGCCGGTAGTTTTTATTCCAAAATATTTCCAGTCTCCGCCAATGCTCACTATGGAGGCATAATCGGCCCGGCTTGATATTTTGGGATTAAAAATTTCTTTAGGAATGGTGGGGGTAAAGGCTGGCAATTCATCAGAGCTTACATCCCGTGTAAAAACTGAACCCGCCACTTCACCTTTTATATATAATTTTTTACTCAGATTTAATCTAAAATCCAGGGAACTTAAAATTCCTGTTTGAGCCATCGGATTTAATGAATTTACTTTAATCGAAGCCGTATCATCTTTCATCATGCTTCCAATTAAATAGAGGTGGGATGAGTCTTCATGCCCCAATCCTATTTTGGCTGAGTATATTTTACGGGCATATATACCCTGTATTTTTTTTACTGAATCTGATTCAACAGCTAATTGGGAAGTCCCACCAAAAATTGAAAACCTGAATTTTCCGGGGGTAAGATTTATTCCTGCTCCAAATACAGCCAAATCACCAACACTTAGTTCAGAGTAATGTGGGATTTGTGAACCCAATAATACCTGGCACCATTTGTATTTGGGTGCAATGCCAAAGCGGTTCAATGGATTTTTGAATTGGTTCTTAAAATCTTTGAAGGATAAGCCTGCAGGATTCGGAATATTTGGAAGGATAACACCAAACTGTCCTGAAGCCAACGACAAGGTAATTGGCAAGGAAAACTTTTTAATATCTAAGGATGCGTTAATTACCGCCCGGCCCAAAAAATCAGGTCGGCGTGGGGCAACTGCTCCAACCGTATCAGATTTCATATTATAAAAATCACCGTAGAGGCCAAAATCACCGGTTATTTTAACAGGACTTTTTTTAGTTTTTAGATTTTGCGCAAAACATGAGTGAACAAACAATACAATTAAAAGTGTACTAACCTGTTTGAATACATTTATATCAAAGTTGCTTTTCATTTTATTCGATTTTATTTTTTTTGATGGAGCAAAGTTGGCTTGGATTGTAAACCCAAAACAGAAGACAAACATGGTTTTGTAAGGTTATTTCACGGAATTTTAAAGGGTGTTTTCACCCTGCTGTGGAGTAATATCACCCAATTTGAAAACCCCAAAAAACCTTAATTAATTAAGATACAGAGTAATGAAGAAAAAAGGAACTGAGAGCTATTTTATAAGGCATTAGCAATTCTCACAATTAAATCTACTTTTGATACCTAAATTTATAAAATTATGAAACAAAAAAAATTATTTATTCCAATTTTTTCTTCTTTGCTCATGTTTGGCCTAGGCTTCCTGGTAGCAAATTTAAATTCATGCGTCGACACAATAGATGGAAGTATTCATGAATATTGTGTAGAGTGCAATGATTCCACTTATTGTGGAATACCTCTTGTAAACGTGAGAGACATGATAGCAAAGTACAGAGATGAAAGGGCAAGAGTAATTGAACAAACCAATTTATTCCCAAGAAACACCTACCCTAACTCAAGTGTGGATGAGGGAGAAAGTCCAGTAGAATATCAAGATAGTAGAAGTATAGTATTTGATATTGACGCGTTGAAAAATTATATCTGTAAAATAGAAGCCATTGTAAAAAAGAAACACAATAATGGCACATTACTATCTGGTTATAGCTTAGGAGGTTTAAGATTTTACTTTACAGTCTATCCACAAGACTTACCCGGAGTTAATGAAACACCATATTTGTCAGAAATTAAAAAAACATTTAGAAATAAACACTCGTTATTAATTGTACCCACTTATAAAGAAACTTCAACTAAAATTCAAATTGATTTTGACCCCCAATATACTGATGGGTCTAACAAACCAATGACCCTCGAAACACTTCCTGCTGGAACCATTCTTAATGTTCTTGATCCTTTAGGCTGTGCACAAGCAAATGTTATGAATCATGGAGGTATGTGTCCACCCAAGTGCAACAATGGGGCATTATTAATGAGAGCTATCGATGAGCCTTCTTCCTATGATATATCTTGTCCAGTATCTACTAATTTTAATTACTCACCGCCCAGTATGTCAAACCAACTATTGGGATTGAGATGCTATCCATTCCTGCCATAAATGCTCGGTATCCTAATACATATCATTGAATTTATCACTTTTGTTTTTTCAATTGTGTATTACAAAAGTTTAAACAGAGATGGGTTAGGCCATCTCTGTTTATTTTTGGGACTTGTATTCTTTCTTGATATGTCAGGACTTTTTTTGAATAATCTCAATTTTGAATATATTGGTGCTTTTTATGCATCCCTCATTCTTTTCCAGCAACTTTACTTTTTGAGACTTTTGGCTACTTGGAATCAACTAAAAATAAATTTCTATCTGGGTGCTTCGGTTGTAATTTTTTGGTTTCTGGAACTATTATCAGAATTAGAAACCTCGTCTTTTCCTGATAAAGCCATAGGAATTGGAGCCTTTGTGCTTTTCTTTAACGGCTTATACTTTATGTATATATTGGTGGTAAAAAAACAAACGTTTAATTTTTTTCAACGTACCGATTTTTGGTTAGTATTGGGCATTACAATTTACAATTCGCTTGAATTCCCTTACATGATTTTTTTAAACACAATAAAAACAGAGTATCCCGAATCGTTACTTTTATTTGGGTGGTTTACAACCATTTTTTCCTTTTTAATGTATATCTCTTTTTGCAAAGCCATTACATGCAGCCGCCGGATCTGATTTTTGCCATTATATTAATTACCGCTATTATTTTGGCCTTATTTGCAGGGGTTTTCGTTTTGTTTTATTTCAATAATAAAAACAAGCAAATATTTGCAGAAAAACAAAAGAATACTGAAATGCAATTTAGTCACGAACTGATTAAATCAAAAATGGAAATAAAAAATGAAACCCTTAAATCTGTATCTTCGGAGTTGCATGATAATATTGGGCAAATGCTCACGGTTCTTAAATTACAAACGGCTTCTTTAAACAAAGACAACATTGACGAAAGACAACGCGACATTATTACAA
>JBJXDS010000159.1:0-3486 GCA_046154525.1 Bacteroidia bacterium | reverse complement strand
TTTAGGGTTGGTTAACGGTTGCTATTGAGATGGTGTGGATTATTAGCACTAAACTTCATTCGGAGAACTTCCACCTTGCACAAATGTGTCTGCGAAGCACCGAACCTGCTATCGCAAACCCCTTTTTATACGTTCGCTTTTCTTTATTCTGTCCGCCAATTGTCGTCCGAGATAGTCTTTTAGTTTTGGAAACTGACGTCTGTAATACTCGTTCCAATAACTTATCATTCTGCTTTCTGTCCGTTGCCAATACTTTGGATTTTCGTTTATAAATCGGTCATAGTTGTCAAGGTGTTTGTGGGTTAGATACTTGTCCAACACCTCTAGAATTTCAAAAACAAACTCGCCTAAAAGTTGTAAAGTAAATGGTGTTACCCAATACTCATTCTTGTCAGCAAGGAGTTCTAACCGTCTTTGTCGCAAGTATCCGTCATGATGTCGTAAATAGATGCAGTTGAGAATTGTCCTTTGAGTCTCTGTCAGATTATTCTCTTTTGCTTTGTCTGGCTCGTTGAAGTAAAGTCTGCAAGGAATTATCAACGGATTTGCGTCCAATTGCACTTTCAAATTGTTTGGGTGAATTAAGTTGTCAACTTTATGAACTTGCCCTCCATAAAGTTTTACTTCATTGATGTCAAAAGGCAAAATGTCTAAAACTGCTGTTACATCGTCATGTAAAGTAAGAGGAAAGGCAATCAGAAGTCTGTCCCGATACTCTTTGTAATTTTCTTTTTTGAACCAGTTTATCATTGTGTCGGACGGTCTTCCTAAAGTGACACATAACTTATATATAAGGATGGTTTTTCATCCATATACATGCAACTCTATACAGGTAAGGATAATCTTTATTAGGACTTTTCTTATTCCTTCATCAATTTTACCCGGCTCACTTTATTCCCATTATCCAAACTTACCCAATAAAGTCCTTTGGGGTAATCAAAAGACAAACTGGCACCGGTGGTTTCCAATTTTTTAAAATCCAATAATTGGCCATGACTATTAAAAATAGAAATTTTTGTTCCTGCAGATACTAAATCAGGATTAATGAAAAGTTCATTGCTTGCCAACGGATTGGGGTATAAAAGTTTCGATAGGTTTATTGGTTCTTTAACCGAACCTGTACCTTTTACTACAATTCTAAAATTTCTGATGGTATCAGCTTGTGATAATTTAAAGGAGCCAATTTTAGCATAAATAATAAGGCATATTTTAAGTTTAAATGTATCAGCCTTGGTAGGTGTTCCGGTAATATTGGCGCAGCCGGTTTCGGCAGGGGTATAGGTTTTCGACGTTTTGTTTAATTTAAATGTAAGGCCATCAGGCATTCCCAGCACATTGGTAATTGTGGCCGAATCTATATTGGCCAAAGTGGGGCTACCAAACACAATAACTGTTGTATCTTTTATTATTTTGAATTGGATTACCTCGTTATAGGTTACCCCAACTACCGCATCGGGCAAGGTTTTAGGGTAAAACCCAGGCTTTGTAATAGTATTATCTGGTAAGCATTGTGCAGTTATTTTTGAAGCCGAAAAAATAAATAGTGAAATTATAAGAATATTTTTGGTCATTTGAATGATTATTTATGTGGTACAATTTTAAGGTATTTAGTATTGGTGTCAAAATTATTTCGGTAATTGGCTTTATCTATGGAGGAATGTTGCCAGCCCAGGTTTTGGTAAGGGGGGTTATCATGACTAGTGATTCCAGCAAACTGATAAGCCATGCCGCTGTTAAAAATCTTAATTCTAAAACAGGAACAGTTTCAAACGACTCCGGTTTTTATAAGATTATAGTGAAACAGGGCGACCAATTAGAGTTTGGTAAAACTGGATTTACAACCAAACGAATTGTATTTGGAGGCGAAACGGTTTTAAATATAACCCTGGCCATATCCGAAAGTCTACTGGAAGAAATTGTGGTATCAGCTTCCAGGGGCGATCAATCTTTAAAAAACACCTCAGTATCCATGGAAGTAATCAAACCGTATTTAATAGAAAATAAAAATCCGGCAACGGCTGAAAATACGGTAGATCAGATACCCGGGGTGCAAACTGTAAATGGCCAGGTTGTGATGCGAAGTGGCAGCGGCTGGAGCTATGGAACCGGCAGCCGGGTAATGGTGATGCTGGATGGTATGCCTATGTTATCGGGCGATGGCGGGGCGGTTCAATGGTCGTTTTTGCCGGTGGAGAATGTTGAAAATATTGAAGTGATAAAAGGGGCTTCATCCGTTTTGTTTGGCTCATCGGCTCTAAATGGGGTCATAAACATTAAAACAAGTAAGCCAAAATTAAAACCCGAAACAAAGGTTTCTACATTTTATGGTTATTATGGTAAACCAAAGGAGGAGGGGCTAGATTGGAACACTGGTAAAGTACTATCGGTTTATGGAATAAGAGCATTTCATTCGCAAAAGCTGGATAGTAAAAATTCAATAACTATTAACCTCAATGGATTTAAGGATGATGGTTACCGTATGAGTGATGGTGATCAACGGGTGAGGCTGGGAACCCAATACCGCCGCGAATTACCAAAATTTGAAAAATTGAGAATAGAGGCTTACGCCGGATTGAACGGCAATGTTCAGGTGGGCAAAAGCAGTTCGTTTTTATTATGGGAAAATAATGAAAAAGCATACACAGCCCTTGATAGCAATATTACAAATTCAAACACTATTAAGCTAAATATTGATCCTTACCTTGTGATTAACCGAAATGGCTGGAAGGGATTAAAAAATTTGATTCAAGGCCGTTATTTAAGGCTTTCAAATGCTATAGAAGACAATGCTGCCGGTAGCAGCAACCAAAGCAACTATTCCGATTTTTGGTTTGGCGAATACCAGGTGTCCAAATTCATAAATTCTAATCTTAAACTTATTGGTGGAATTACCGGGAACTATGTGGTTTCGAAATCTCCACTTTATCAGGGCAATCAAAAGGCTTCCAATAAAGCTGTTTATTTACAAGCAAATTTTAAAGCTGGTAAATGGAATATGGATGCAGGATTGCGCTACGAAAGTTACAGACTCAATAGCTATAAAGAATCAAAGCCCGTACTAAGGGCTGGGGTGAGCCGTGAAATAACCAAAGTTACATTTTTAAGGGCCTCTTTTGGGCAAGGATACCGATTTCCGACTATTGCCGAATCTTATGTATTAACCTCTGCGGGTCCCATAAAAATATACCCCAATAATAATTTAAAATCGGAACAGGGCTGGAATGCAGAAATAGGAGTGAAGCAAGGTGTGAAATTGGGCAAAATGAATGGCCTGCTGGATATTGCCGCTTTTTGGATGGAATACGACCGGATGATGGAATTTACATTTGCTCAATGGGAGCAACCTACTTTACAAAATCCACTGCCTGTCGGCTTTAAATCCCTCAATGTATCCAATGCACAAATCCGAGGCTTAGATATGTCGTTTGCCGGAAGCCGAAAATGGAAAAAGGCCGAAATAAAATGGTTGGGCGGTTACACATTTTC
>JBJXDS010000158.1:0-7806 GCA_046154525.1 Bacteroidia bacterium | reverse complement strand
CTTAGGTGACAAATCCATTGAACGATTACCAGAAAGTAAAATCCATTTTCAGTTTAACGAAGATTCCAACAGCCTAGCTCTATTAGTAAGACATATGAGCGGTAATATGCTTAGCCGCTGGACCGATTTTTTAACCACCGATGGTGAAAAACCCTGGCGAAACCGCGATTCTGAATTTGAGGCGCCTGATTGGACAAAAGATGATTTATGGGTAAATTGGGAAAATGGATGGACCACTTTATTTGAAGCTATTGAATCATTAAATGAAACCGACCTCGAAAAAATAGTTTACATCCGCAATGAAGGCCATACGGTAATGGAAGCCATCAATCGACAAATAGCCCATTATGCCTACCACGTGGGGCAGTTGATTTTTTTGGTCAAAGCCATTACTGCTGAATGGGAAACCCTAAGCATAGCCCGTAATAAATCTCAAGATTATAATACTGATAAATTTAGCAAGGATAAAGGAAAAAGGCACTTTGTGTAAACCCAGATGCCAGTAAATAATTTTCAACTTCTAAATTTCAAAATTATTTAGGTACATTTGGCAAAAAAGGAATTTATAAATTTTTAAGAATATGAAATCATACATTAACAAATTAGGTAGTTTTAAAAACAATGTAAGTAAATCAAAAATGTGGTTCTGTTCATTAATTGCATTGGCAGTGCTTTTTGTATTTGCGGTAAGTTGCTCAACGGTAGACGACACTCCTGAATTGACAGCTCCCCTAATTACCACTGACACAATTTTTGAAACCACAGATGTTTCAGCCGTTTTAGGTGGTAAAATCACCTCCGACGGTGGTTCACCAGTTACTTCCAAGGGCGTTTGTTGGAGTATTAATCAAGACCCTACCATGAGCAATGACACTTTAATGTTGGGCAAAGGAGATAAAGCATTTACTGCTTCCATTAAGGGATTAACAAAAAATACAAAGTATTATGTAAGAGCTTTTGCTACCAATGGTATAGGTACAACTTATGGAACTCAAAAATCATTTACAACTGGAATTATTGTTGACTTGGATGGAAACGAGTACCATTATATTACCATTGGAAGCCAGGTTTGGATGCTTGAAAATTTAAAAACAACCCGTTTTCGTAATGGTGAAAAAATACCATTTGTGGATATTGATGCCACTTGGGCAAAACTTACAACGCCAGCTTTTGCTTACCCCAATAATCTTTTAGCTAATTTGGCTTTGCACGGCCGGTTGTACAATTGGTATGCTGCTAATGATGGGCGCAATATAGCCCCTAAAGGATGGCATGTTCCCACAGATGTTGACTTTGCGGCGTTAGGCGATTTTTTATTAGGTGCTTCAGGTGCCGGTGGAAAAATGAAAGAGGCCGGATTAAACAATTGGGATGGACCCAATAAAAATGCCGATAATAGCAGTGGGTTTACGGCCCGTGGCTCCGGCGAAAGGGATATGGATGGAACCTACAAGGAGTATAAATCAAGTGCTTTTTTCTGGTCGGCCACTCCTAAAGATGCTGCCTATGGAACTGCATGGTATGTAACCAAAGATTTAGGTTCCCTTCTCTATAAAGCCTACGATAAAAAAATAGGATTTACTATTAGGTGTATCAAGAATTAGGTAATATTTTTTTAAAATATATCTTGAAAAGCAAGAATATTATTTTATAAAATATTCTTGCTCCTCATCCTTACTAAAAATTCATCTTTATAATTTTTACCTACCGGAATTTTTACGGCCCCTATTTCTAATTCGCCGCTGTTAAAGGAGGTGATGTATTTGGTACCTACAATAAATGAGCGGTGCACCCTTATAAACTTTTCTTTTGGAAGTTTTATCTCCATGTTTTTCATGGTTTGTAGAGTGATGTAGCGTTTTTCGGTGGTAAATAGTTTTACATAATCGGCAAAGGCTTCCACGTACAAAATATGGTCGTAAGATAATTTTATTTGTTTTTGGTTTGATTTAATAAAAATATAATCGTTTTCCAAATCGGGGGCCTCCACACTGTCGTTCTTTTTTAAGGCCATGTATTCCTTGGCCCGGTCCATAGTTTTTGAAAAACGGTCGTAGGCCACAGGCTTTAATAAATAATCAATAGCATCCAGTTCAAAACCCTCCACTGCAAAATCGGAATAAGCCGTGCAAAATACCACCAGAGGGGGATTGGTAAGGCTCCGCATAAATTCAAGCCCCGTTATTTCAGGCATTTGAATATCTAAAAACATGAGGTCTATTTTATGGGTTTTTAAAAATTCGGAGGCTTCTAGGGCATTACTGCATTTGCCTACCAGTTCCATATCCGGCATTTTTTTAAGATAGCTTTCTAAAATATCAAGGGCTAAGGGTTCGTCATCTACCAATAAACATTTCATTTTTTTTTAGGGATTAATTTTAAGTATTTCAAATCAATTGCATTAAATCAATATTTCAATTATTGGAATGATTAAAATCGGGATATTTCCGATGTATTGGCTGTAGGGTCACAAAATTTTTTGACCTTACAACCAATCAATGGTTAATTTCACCTTAAAGGTTTCACCTTCTTCATCTATCTTCAAATCATATTTGCCGGGATATAAAAAATTAAGACGTTTTTTAACATTATTTAACCCAATGCCACCTTGATAATCGGGTGTTTCATTTAGTTTTTGAGAGGGTTTGTTGTTTTCAATTTCAAACGTAAGTTCATGTTCATGTATTTTGAACTTGATATTGACAAACGTATTTCCAATGTTTGAATTTACACCATGCTTAAAACTGTTTTCAACAAAAGGTAAAAAAATCATCGGGGCAATTTCTTTACCCGAGGTTTCTCCAATAATTTCTAATTTAGTTTCAAGCCGGCTGCCGTAGCGTATTTTTTCAAGTTCCAGGTAATTTTCGAGGTATTCAATTTCTTTTTTTAAGCCTACCACTTTTTCACCACCATCATACAAAATGTATCTTAAGATATCTGAAAGTTTTAAAACCACTTCGGGAGCTTTATCGCTTTTGCTCAAAGTAAGGGCGTACACACTATTCAGGCTATTAAATAAAAAGTGGGGATTTATCTGACTTTTTAAATATTTAAGTTCGGTTTCAATATTTAATTTTTCCAATCGGTCGGTTAGTCTTTCTTTTTCAAACCATTGTTTAAAAAACATTAACGTCATGGTGATGGCCAGAGTGTAGCTGACGTACATGGCATCATTTATAAAAAATTCAATACTCCAGAGGTTGTATTTTTCTGTATCGTCAATAGTATCGGCCCATAACAAAAAGATGGTGTGAACAAAACAGATAAAACTTATGGTAAGAAAAATAGAAGAAAAATATAAAAAATACTGCCGCCGTCTTAAAAAAACAGGGATTAAATAATAATTATTAAAATAGGCCGCTGTGCCATGCAGCACAACTATGGCCAGGGCATTTTCAAAAGCCTTGCTAAACCCAACTACCGATTCATAAAGGAAAATCCATAAAATGAAATACAGCACCCAAAACAGTACATGATGAATTTTGTACCTAATTATTTTTAAAAGCAGTGATGTGGTATTAAATTTCAACCGGGGGTTTCAGTTGTATGTGGTTTTTTAAAGTATTTCAAAAGATTATAACTCCAATTTACAATTTGCCATCCTTTTTCAAGATAGCCAATTTTCTCATCTTCAGTTCTTGAAAGCTGGGTTGGCGAAAATTTATCGGCCATGGATTGGGTAGCCGAAAATGCGGCAACGTTTATTAATAAAAGAACTATAATTATCTTTTTAGGTTTGGAAAGTGAAAATTTAAAACGGTTCATAGTAAGGGATATTAATCGTAATACTTATTTAACCAATAATAGTTTCAAAAGAAGTGAAAATAATTTTATTAATTAAAGTTTTCGATAAACTGTTTTACAAGCGGCACCTTCCCAATTTTTACCCAAAATAATCCAAAATGAATTTACGTTGACTCCGCAAGGTTTTGCTCATTTGACGACCTTTCTTAGTAAGTAATACAATGAACCAAAATTGGGTATTAAAGGCAGCTTCCTGCCAAAATAAAAATAAATACCCTAACAGTCTTATAAGTATTGTTATAAAAAATCCTTGCCAACCAAAAATAGCCATGCATATTATTAATAGTAAAATAGAATATATAAACCCAATTAAAGCTGCCGAACCTATATACACCGAATCAAAAAATTCCATTTTTTTTACCTTTTTAACTGCTGTGTTTTTGGCCATTCGCACAGGAATAAAATTTAAAATAGCACCTGCAAATGCAGGAATTGCAAAAATTATGGTAAAGGTGAGATAGAGTATTTTTTCAAATAAAGGCAAGGCAAAATACTTATCTTTTATTTTTAAATTTTTAAGATTTTCAAAATAATCTGTAATATTTCGGCGGAAGGTTTCAAAGCTCTCTGGATTATTTTCCGATAAATTATTCAAATCCGTAGCTGCTCTTTTTTCAGCCAAAAAACGTTTTTTGGTATGCTTGAAAAAACCAAAAAAAGCAGATTTATATTGGTTACGAGCCATCAATAAATATCTGTTGCCAACTATATCATTGGCCGGTTCTTTTATTATCACCATTTCACGTTCTAAAAGCCCATACAATTGGGCATTAAACTCGTTAGAAGCTTTGGCAAATAGGCCTTCCTTAACCATAGGCATATAGGTTTGCACGGCTATAGGTTGCCCAAAATTTATACAAACTTCCTCTCGAAAATGGGCTGAATTGGAGTAATTCATCCCAACAGGTACAACATAAAGATCCATATCCGGATATTTTTCAATAGCCTCAAATGCCATCTTCGCCGCTCCTTTTTTCATCGGTCTTAGCCTTCTCTCACTTACACAATAGCCTTCAGGAAAAATAAGTACCATACCATTTTTTCTAAAAATCTCATAGCACTCATCAAAAGTTTGCTGATTTTTAGACCCTTGTTCGTTTCCGGCTCCGTCCTCGGCTCTGAAAATTGGTAACACCCTCATGCTCCGCAAGGCCCAGTTGGCCAATGGTTTTTTAAATACATCGCCACGGGCCAATAAATTTAATTTTCGACGGAGCAATACAGATAACAATACACCGTCTATAAACGAATTAGGATGGTTAGGAGCCAACAAAATAGGTTTACCTTTTGGAATCAGGTTCACGTTGGTTATATAAATTCGCCTAAAAAAAGTGCGTAACGTGAAATAAAGAATATTTATTAAAACCCAGTAGAGTATCACAACCCGCGAAGAAAGGTAAAAAGGTTTGCGTTACAAAATAGATTATTAATGAATAATAATGCCGTGCAAGGTTGCCAATTGGGTTCTCACCTCAAGCAAAGTTTTTTGAATTTCCATCAATTGAATTTGTTCTTCTTCAGTCAGGCTGTCTTTTAGTTTTTCATTATTTTGTTTCAGTAATTTGGAGATGTGAGACAGCTTTAGATAATTTAAATTATAAACCACTTCATCCTTGTAATTATCGGTATCTGTCTTTACAAACTTTTCGGCATCGGTTTCCCAGCGAGGGCTGAGCAAATGCCTTTGCGAATCGATTATTATGGCGGAAGCAATGTGAGTAGTAGTTTCATTGTTTTTAAAAAAATATTCATCCACAAAACCATGCTCAGCAAAATGGGATTTTGTGGCTATCACAACATCGTTATATTGGTTATTAATAAACTCTAGGCCATCCGCTTCAATTTCACCCAGAATAAATTTTACAACCAAATTTTCTTCATCTAAGGGTAAATTACCAAATAAAATCAATGAGCGGATTATTGCCTTTTCTCTTGATTCATGAATATTGATAGTCGTTTCCGAAATACCTTCTTCACTAATTATCAGGTTTTCAAATTCCCGTTCGATTTGTTTCGAGGCTTTTTCATTGCCTTTCAATCTCAAACGGTTGGTTTCAGCAATCAAAACCTGCTCATCGGTGTCGAGCATGGTAGCTGTAGCTTTAATAAAAACGCTCCGCTTTATCGGGTCGGGAATTTTTACAATGCTTTCCACTACTTCCCTTATTACTGTCGCTTTTTTTATTGGGTCTCCAGCACTTTCGCCTAATAGATGGCGGGTTTTAAAAATTATAAAATCGGTTTGGTTTTCTTTTATGTACTCTTCAAACGCTGTTCCCCCTACTTTTTTACAATAGCTATCCGGGTCTTCTCCTTCGGGGAAAACAACAATTCGAATGTTTAAATTATTTTCAAGAATAATATCAGTTCCCCTTAATGCTGCCTTTATTCCCGCAGGGTCGCCATCATACAGCATGGTAATATTATCGGTAAACCGGCTGATCAATTTGACCTGTTCCTGCGTTAGAGAAGTTCCAGATGAGGCCACGGCATTTTCAATCCCATTTTGATGAAGGGTAACCACATCCAGATAGCCTTCAGTAAGGTAGCAACAGTCTTTTTCCCGGATGGCTTTTTTGGCCTGGAACATACCATACAAAACCCTTGATTTATGGTAAACCTCATTCTCAGGTGAGTTGATATACTTAGGGCTGCGGTCGTCTTTTTTTAATTGCCTGGCCCCAAAAGCAATCACCCTTCCGGTAATATCATGAATGGGGAACGTTACCCTTTCGCGGTACACATCAAAATAATCATCAACATCGGTTTCTTCTTTTTTGTCTTTCTTTTTAACCAGTCCGGCTTTTTCAAGAATCGTTATTTCAAAGCCACCTTTTACAGCCGTATCAAAAAAGTGTCGCCATTCTTTTTTGCTATACCCCAATTCAAATTTCTCAATGGTGTCTTCACGCAGCCCCCGTTCTATAAAGTAAGCTTTGCCAATGGTTTTGCCTTCTTCATCGTTTTGCAACAAGTCGATATAATATTTATTGGCAAACGAAAGAGCGGTTAATAATGCTTCCCTGTCTGTTTTTTGTTGGGCAATTTGTTCCAGGTTGGCCTTTTCTTCTTCTATTTCAATATTGTATTTGGCAGCAAGCCAACGCAAGGCTTCGGGGTAAGTCATCCCATTGTGTTCCATAATAAATCCGGCTGAATTACCAGCCTTGCCACACCCAAAACATTTAAAGATTCCTTTGGTTGGCGATACCACAAACGATGGTGTTTTTTCATCATGAAACGGGCAATTGCCCATTAAATTGACACCGCGGCGTTTCAAGGTCACAAATTCTCCAACCACATCGGCTATATCAGCTGTGTCAAGGATTTTTTCGATGGTGGTTTGGGAGATCAATGGGAAATTTTATAATTTATTGACTATTTTCCTAATATCTTTTATAGTAACTCCATACACGTAGAATTCAATATTTGTATGAGGTTTCCATTCTTCCAATATTGGATACCCATAAAACATTTCCCCTATTTCCTTTGATGAATAGAAATAATATTTTTCAAATTTATTGGTTTTCTCCTCCAAAATATCATCCATTGTTTGATTGTATAGGGATATTTCATAATTGATGGAATCAATATTTGATTCTTTCTTAATTCGTGTTCTAATTAATTGTTTTCGTGTCTTTACAATTGAATCGTAATTAATCGGGATGTAATTCTGTTTTGGTACTAATGAGTAGGGAATATCAACATAATCTATATTTTGACCTTTAATAGTATTTTCACCAGAATATGTTTTTATAATTTTTTGAACATTTGAATCAATTTTATCTTGATCATAATATGATGAGTTAAATTCAGTTTGAAATAAAAGTCTTCCTTCGTGGCTAACCCAAAGCGTGTCAATGCCATCCTGAGATAGAATACCTTTTTTATTTCTAAGATATTTTCGAAGTTTTAAAGCTAAATCCTGTTTGGTAATAGCAAAGTGAATGATAGGAATAGTCTTGAATTTTTTAGTTGAATTTTTAAATTTTATAGGAT
>JBJXDS010000157.1:0-4009 GCA_046154525.1 Bacteroidia bacterium | reverse complement strand
TTTATGGGCAATGCCAAACGAGAGATACCTTAAAAATTACCTACAAATTCAACAAAACTATCGCCGATTTTGGAAACATCCCGGAGGATATTCAGGTTAGTCTTATTTTAAATTTAAAAATGTTGGGACATTGCCTATTTTTGGTAACAGATGCAATTGAAGGCGGAAATCCAATACTACCGTGAGATAATGAACCTATTTTGTCAGGCAATACGGGGAGAATTAAGGCCTCAAACTTCGCTTATTTATCTGGCCATTTTTCAAAATCTTTTTATGTTAAATTCTCTAATGTTTATTTGGAAAATTTATCTGTAAAAGGTAATGTGGAATATATTCCTTCAAACCCTCCACCTGCTTTTTGAGAAAATCCAAAACTTAAAATCCCTGTGGCACAAAATTTGTAAACTTAACGGCAAATGAAAGTTTTAAAATTTTTGACCCTGATTTTATCACTTATAGTGTTCTCTGCTCAGGCGCAACCTGGCAAGAAAACTATAACCTTAGAAGCAGACGGACAACCAAATTTAAAATTTGAGGAGGTTGTACATGATTTTGGAACAATTGCAGAAGGAACACTAGCTATATACGAATTTACATATACTAATAACGGTAAAACACCGCTAATATTAACCGATGTGAAACCACCTTGCAGTTGCACCACCCCTGAGTGGCCAAAAGAACCTTTAGCTCCCGGAAAATCGGCTAAAATAAAGGTAACATTTGATAGTAAGGGTAAGCCTGGCACATTTAGCAAAACCATAGAAGTAAAGCATAATGGCGAATCAGGAAGGGATTACATTACCATTAAAGGTTTGGTGGGTACTTAAATAAGAATAGATAGGATTGCAAATAAATTTTTCAGTTAAAAACCCTCGTCAGTGTGTGATGAGGGTTTTTTCATTTATACTTTTCTGTACATCAGTGAGCATTTTATCAGACAATAAGCCAATAAGCCCTCCGGTATGAATTGTAAGGATAGTTTCACCTTTCTTGAAATAGCCTTTTTTTACCAAATCCATCAATCCCCAAAATAGTTTTGTGGTGTAAATAGGGTCAGTCAGAATGCCGGTTTGAGAAGCAAAGCTATTTAAGAACTCAAGTAATTCGGGCGTTGTTTTAGCGTACCCTCCAAAATGATAATCGGTATGTACTGTAAAATTTTTAGCATCAGGAATGTATTCTAAAACCTTATCAATTATAAATTCCCCTTGTTTTAAAACAGCAATGCTGTGGCAATGGGTGTCCAAATTTTGCGCAGCCACGCCTTTTACAATTCCGGCAAAGGTGCAGCCGGTACCCGATGCACAAAAAATATGATTGTATGTTTGGGTTAGTTCATTAATAATTTCTTCGCAGCCTTTTACTCCATCTTCGTTTTCACCACCTTCGGGAATAATAAAGTAATTTTTCATTTTCCAATAGTCTTCCAATTCCGGTTTGCCTTTGTATTTTTCTCTGGAAACAAATTCCAGCTTCATTCCCCAAAGTTGAGCCAATATTAAAACATGATTAATTCCTTCCGGCCTTTCTCCCCTTATAATTCCTAAACATTCAATATGTTTCTCGGCACAAAAAGCAGCAGTAGCTATAATGTGATTAGAAAAAGCCCCACCAAACGTCACAATGCCTTTGCACCCCGATTTTAAAAAACGGTCATAATTATATTTCAGTTTTCGCCACTTATTGCCCGAAATAAATGGATGAATCATATCATCGCGTTTTACAAAAACAGTAACTCCCGCAGCTTCAAACTCAGGAAGAATTATTTTTTGTTCGATAGAAACGTTGGTACTTAGCAATTAAAAATTAATATTCGCAATATTAGTCTATGATTTTAGATTTACGATTTACGATTTATGATTTATTACCGTGCAAATTTTGAAATTTTTAAAACTTCTATATCCCATTGCTCTCATTTACGGTGCCATTATCTGGCTCCGCAATAAACTATTTGATTGGGGAATTTTGAAGCAAACAAAATTTGATATTCCAATTATCAGCATTGGCAATCTTTCCCTTGGTGGAACAGGCAAAACCCCACATATTGAATATTTTATTGCAAAATATATTAGCACAAAAAATATTGCTGTGATTAGCCGCGGGTATGGTCGCAAGACAAAAGGTTTCAGATATGTAAATGCAACGGATAGTGCCGAAAATGTTGGCGATGAACCTTTACAAATAAAACAGAAATTTGGGGAAACAATAATAGCCGTTGGCGAAAACCGCGTGAAAGCCATTCAAACGGTTTTAGATGAAAATCCTGAAATAAATTTAATTTTATTAGACGATGCGTTTCAGCATAGGTATGTAAAACCTTCCTTAAATATTTTACTAAGTGAATATAACAATCCTTTTTGGAAAGATGCTATTATTCCAGCAGGAAGATTAAGGGAATTTGCCTTTGGTTTTGAACGAGCAGATGCTATTATTATTACCAAATGTCCAGAAAATTTAAATTTAAAAATTCCTGAAAATATACAAGCAAAACAGATTTACTATTCAAGAATTATTTATCAAAACCCCGTTTTATTAAAAGGGCAATTATCAAAGAAAATAATTTTGGTTACAGGAATTGCCAATCCAGCTTTGCTTATGAGTTATTTAAAAACCGAAAACTATGAATTGATTCATCATTTCAATTTTGCAGATCATCATAATTTTAATGGTTCCGATATTTCTAATATTCTTTCAAAAACCCATTCAGAAAAAGAAGTTTTAATTTTAACGACTGAAAAGGACTGGATGCGGTTAAAGCCATTTTTAGAAAAAGAAGATTTAAATGTGGTCTATATTCCTATTGGAGTAGAAATTGAAAATGCACCATTGGATTGGTTGAAACCTTAATTTTTATAAAATAAATTTCCGCCTTTTATTTCTGACTTAGCTTCAAAATTATTTTCATACAGCAAGCCCGTACCCAAGCCTTGCGGCAAACTGATATTATGCTTTCCCACCCATTGGCTAATAGCATTTAGTCCAATATTTCCCTCTAAAGCCGAAGTGGCCCACCAGCCAATTTTGAATTTATTAGCTAACGAAATCCAATGGTCACTTTCTTTAAAGCCACCCAAAAGAGTTGGTTTTAAAATTAAAAATTGTGGATTTATAAATTTTAATAATTCCGGTCTTTCATCTGATTTAATTCCTATCAACTCTTCGTCCAATGCCACCGGAATTTTAGTATCCCTGCACACTTTAGCCATATCATCCCATTGCCCCGCCTTGATAGGTTGCTCTATGGAATGAATATTGAACCTCGTTAATTCCTTTAGTTTTTCCAAAGCCTCATCGGTTTCAAAAGCCCCGTTGGCATCTAATCGTATGGTTACATTTTTTCCCTGTTGAGTATTTCTAAACTGTTCAAAAAATCGGCACTCGGCATCAAAATCGTGGCTCCCTACCTTAAATTTTATACAATCAAAACCGATATCCGCCTTGGCAATGGCTTCGTTCAGCATTTCATCCAGACTGCCCATCCACACCAATCCGTTAATAGGTATTGGCTTTCCGGTTAAATAATCAGAATGAAAATAAACTTGCTTACCCCCATTTCCCAAATCCAGTAAGGCACTTTCAATAACAAATTTTATAGCAGGAAGTTCATCAAAATCCAGATTTTCAAAATTTTCTCCTTCGGCCAATAGGCGAAGCCTACTTTCAATAATATCTCCTAAATCTTCATCATAATCGGGACTTAAAAATTCCAAGGGGGCTGCTTCGCTTATCCCAGTAATTTTTGGATTTTGTGTATACCAAAGTTTCACTACCCAATGCAGTTTTTCTTCAAAAACATTGCGTGATGTTTTGGCCGGTTTTTTAAATTTTAATTTGTGAAGTTCTACAGAATATTGCAGTTCCATTAGGCTAGCCAAAAAATTCCGAAAAGAATAACCAATAACAAATTAAGAAGAGAAACTTGTTTTAAGGCCTTGTTATAAGTGCTCCTTTCAGTTGGTTTTTTCTCTAATTTGTGAGTGATAAAATAAAAGGCTGTGCCTATCAAAAC
>JBJXDS010000156.1:0-5082 GCA_046154525.1 Bacteroidia bacterium | reverse complement strand
ATTGGCACTGTGGTTGGCCGATAGGCCAGCATAAATTTCACAATCTGTTTGCTTTATCTTTATAATACTTACTAACTGGTTTCCTATTGCAATTTTACCACAAAGCAATAAATCGTTTTTTGTTTTTAAAAAAGTTAAAGTATTGGAAACTCTAATATCGGCTGTGCTAATGGTTTCCCATTGTTTTCCTGAAGATTTTATTAAAAGAAATTTTTCATTAAATTTATTAGCCAAGGCAAAAAACAGCTCATTTTTATAAAAATAAATTGCTTTTGCTTCTATGGATTGTGGAACTGTGGCAATGGTGCTTAATAAGGTAGCGGGTATTTCTGGGTATTGAATCCAAAAATTACCATCCCATTTGCTCACCAAAAATTTTTCATTCTCATGGCTCACCACCCACATTTTTTCACCTTCCGAACAGGTTATATTTAAGGAGTTTTTTTGACCTAAACCCATAGGTAAAATAACCTGAGCCTTAGTAACATTTACTAATACCAATAAGAGTATGAATAATTTTACAAGTGCTTTCATTTTACCTTTTCCTTAAAATATAGTTGACATTCACATTAATCCCATAGTTATAATATCGTGTTTTTACTGGGTAATCTTTGTTACGTGCCGAACCTAACAGGGTTGAAAAATTGGGTTCCACGGTAAAAATAAGATTATTATTTGATTTGTAAAACCATCCGGCGGAAATAGACATGCCGGTATTCCATTTTTTGATAGAATTATTACTATTGATAGGTTCTAAATTTAAATAAGTAGGATTAACCGTTTTTCCATCGGCACTTAAAAGTCGGGAAGCATTAAATCCTATTTTACCTTCAAAGCCCATTTTTTGCCCAATGTAGGTTCTGTACCCAACCATTATAGGTAGAGAAAGATATTTAATAGTAGCCTTGCCGCTGTATTGAATATTTTCAATCTCTGAAGGGTCTAATGGGTCATAATCGTATATCCCTTTTCCTAGTGTAATTCTAGGGGCACTGTCTATTGTATAACTGTAATTATGACTTACAGAATAATTGGAACTATAAATCCCTTGGCGGAGGAACCAATGTTTGCCAATATTTATTTGAGCGTGTATTCCCTGATTAAATCCGGTTCCTAATGAAGAACTACCTGCAATTGAAGAAAAATAGGACTGGTTAAGCATATTGCTTTTATTTCCTTTTATTGCATCTAAGCCAGCTGCCGGGGCTAAGTTTACCCCAAATTCATAACTGAAAATGGAAGGAGATTTTATTTTTGGCAAATTCTTTTCAGCAATATTATTTTCAAAAGCTGTTGGTAAAACAAAACTATATTTCCATAAACTGTTTATTTGTTTACTTGATAAGTTTATAGGCTCCAATTGTAAAGTTGAATTTGTATTTTGTTCAGAAATATTATTTTGAGAGCCATGATTTTCTTTAATTTTTTTATGGTCTTTCTCTAAATATTTTGATGTTGTGGCAATTATAAATGTATTAGGAGGATTTGTGTCAGCTGACTTTAAATCTTTTTCTTTAGTAGATTTTTGTTCTTTACTTATTGATTCCTTGGTAGGTGTTGTTTTTTTAAGTATAGTTGGTTGTGCAATTGTTTCAACTTTATAATTAAGTAACAATGAATATAGACTCAACCCCGCAACAATTACTAAAGGTAAGGCAGCCCACCATATCCATGCAAAACGGCGCTTCCTATCTAATTTTGCTTCAATAGCGTACCAATCCGACATGGGGATATCTCCTTCAAAGGATAAAAATTTATCCCTTAACAAATTGTCCATATTGTTGCGCTCGGTATTCAATTAATTTTTTCCTTTTGTTTAATTAAATCTATCAACATTAATCTTGCCCTGCTTAACCTGCTTTTTGATGACCCAACTTGGATTCCTAAACTATCAGATATTTGTTGATGAGAAAACCCATCAATTGAGTACATATTAAGTACAAGCCTGTATTTTTCTGGAAGCTGATTAATGTAATCAAAAATTTTAGTTAAAGGTAAATTTTTCATAACCTCTTCAATTGTAGCTTCTACTTCTATATTTAGGTGAGCTTTGTGCTCTACTATTGGATCGTTTATATCCAAAAAAATATTTTTATTTTCTGCTTTGCTAATATTTGTAAGACATGTATTTATAAATATTCTGGTCATCCAGGTCTCCACAGAACTTTCACTTTTAAACCCTGAAATTTTTGTGTATACTTTTACAAATCCATCCTGAACCATGTCACGGGCGGTTTCATAATTGGGGCTATATCTTAAGCACACTCCCATCATTTTTTTGGAATAGAATTCAAACAGTAACCTTTGGCTATTGCGATCATTATTTTTACATCCGTTAATGATTTCATAAAGCGAAGCCTTGTCCAATGTTTGTTATATTTATAGACTGCAAATTACCAAAAGGTTGCATTTTTTATTAAAATATTTTTAGCAATAAAAAAGGGGTTCGATTTCGAACCCCTTTTTTAAAAGATATTTTGATAATTACTATTTTCTTCTAAGAGAAATTTTGCGTGTAGTTTGTCTTCCGTTGGTTCTGGTTCTAACGGTATATAAACCACTTGCCTCGTTGGAAAGATCAATAGTTTGAGTACCGTTTTGGCCATTAGTATTAATGGAGGCCACCAAAGCACCGGTAGCGTTATACACTTCTACTTCCATAGTTTCCGGGGTAGCAAAGTTATAACTGATATTTACCAAACCAGTAGAAGGGTTAGGATAAACAGAGATACCATTCTCTTTTTCGATATCAGTTACACTGTTTGTAGTTGCAAATGTACGGCTTACCCATATTTTTCTTTCGTAAGGTGCACTCCAGTTACCGCTTAAATCAGATACCCGGAAAGTTACAGAGTAAATACCTTCCACATAGGTGTTAAGGTTATTGTACAAAATAATCAAACGAGGACGTAAAACGGCAGGAGCATCATAGTTATCGGTGATGGTTAACCCTACCGAAGCATCGATGGTAGAGAACAGACCTACGTTCATGGCGGAGCCATTTATAACAGGAGCCTGATCGTCAATAACTCTTACATACCTGCGGCGAACGGTAGTATTACCACTACCATCTGTTGAAGTATACTCATCATAGTATAAACCTAATTTGAATGGGTTTACATTGCTAGTACGGGTCAAAGATAATTCAGAAGTATTATAGAAATTATCAGAGGTATGCGCCTGAACAGCGTTGTAGGCTTTGTTCACTGGCCAGTTCACGGTATCTAAAGTATTTAAAGTGATAATTGGACCTACATAATCTTCAACAATGTATTTGTAGGTTTTAGTATCGGCTTTATTTCCAGAGGCATCCGTGGCATTATAAATGAGAGTATAAGTTCCTTTAAAACGCGGATCTACACCATCCAAGGTACCAGGTCCATTGGTTATCATCATGGTAGGCTCATTATAATTGTCGGTTACTTTAGTACGGTCGACAAAAATAGAAACGATTTGCACTTTAATTTCATTATTAGCGTTGGCATCACTGTTGTTAATAACAGGTTTTTCGCTGTCGCGAACAATAACCACGCGGTTTTTCACGGCATAGTTACCAGAGATATCATTTACGGAATAGGTAAGGTGATAAGTTCCTAAAACGCTGGTATTAACAGTACCATTGATAACGATAGCGTTGGTAATATTACCATCTTTGTTATCGGTAGCTTTGGCACCATCTTCGGTATAAGTACCATATACTTCTACCCGAACGGTATCACTTCCGTTAAGCGTAATAACAGGTTTGGTTTGGTCTTTTACAACATACACCACACGGTTTACAGGAATTGCAGGGTTTCCACCAGCATCTTTAACATTATATTGCAAATAATAAACCCCTGTAAAGGCCATGTCCACATCCGAAGTTATAACCACTTTAGAGCTAATATTACCTTCAGTAGGGTCAATAGCAGTGGCACCATATTCAACATAGGCAGTTCCCACTTCAAGATACAGGGTATCATTATTGTTAAGGGTTAATACCGGAGGTTTCATATCGTTGGTAATATAAATTCTATAGTCTTCAAACTCACCAAGGCGGTTGGCATTGGTAACACCGCTTGAAGCACCACACGGCATGTTAGGATCGGTAGAGTAGGAAGTACCAATTCTCATTCTTGTTTTACCTTCGAAAGCTACAGTAGCATCAGGCACCAAAAAATTAGCCTGGAAGTTATTGGTAGTAGCAGTAGCTTCCTGAGCCACCAACTCACCTGCATCCTCAAAATCGCCATCAATGTTCCAGTCAATCCAAACTTTACGAGTCATAGGGTTGATGTTAGTAAAACGGCTTGTAAACACGGTATAAGTACCACCAAAAGTAACAGTAGCAGAAATATCGGTAAGGGTATAATCGTCATACCCATTAACGTTATTGGTAGTGGTGTTATCAATAAGGGCTACATTATTTTTATCAATAATTTTAACGTTGTTGATAGCAATATCAGAAGAAGCAGAGATTCCTAAAATAGGGGTGCAATGTTCAACCACAATAACATAATCAGCTTTAATAACCTGAGCGGTAGTAGCGGCAGAGTCCAGGGTATTCCAACCTCTCAAGGAGACAGTAAATTTACCTTTAGCGTTAAATTTAAGTTTTACAGCACCTGTATACGGATCTTGAGAAACGATGCTTACGGTAGCAGGAAAGAATGTCCATTTGAACTGGTCGGCCTGCATAGCTTTGCCCATGGTGGGTCTGAAAGGGGTAATAGTAATAGTTTCACCAGTAGAAGGACGGCGGTTATCTGCTTTAAAATCCAACTCAGCCTTGGAGTGAGGAGTAACTACAACCACAGATTTGGTATAAGAGCTGGTTCCAACACAAGTGGAAGCCGTCATAGTTACATCATAGGTATTATCGGTCATGATAGCAAAATCAAGATCTTTGGCATAGCCTACTTCATCATATCCTGGATCAATTCTCCAAACATAATCGGTTTTACCCAATACATTTTCTGAGGTATTCACAAAGGTGTAGGTGTTAGGATTGTATAATGTATCTGGAATTGTAAAACTGGCAATTGGAGCTGGAGTCACACCTTTTTCGGTAGTCCAACTGGCAATAAATCCTGAATCTACATC
>JBJXDS010000155.1:0-3156 GCA_046154525.1 Bacteroidia bacterium | reverse complement strand
CCTTAAGAGGAATGACAACTTGCAAGAGAATGACAATCCGTAAGAGGAATGATAATCTAAGCCATAATCAGAAAAATCTTTTAATTTGCTGTCTCTAAAAAAATATATGAAATACCTCCTTCTCATTCGCCATGCCAAAACCGAGCAACAGGGATACGACCGTGATTTTGAAAGGGAACTTACCAAACGGGGGACGGAAGATTGTAAACTGATGGCTGAAAGAATTAAAAAAACAGGATTTATGCCCGACCTCATAAAAATAAGTACAGCCAACCGAACACAGCAAACCGCCAAGCTTTTAGCCAAACACTTGGGCTGGAAAAAAGGGACTGTGGAAGGTTATGAAAAATTGTATCTGGCCACGCCTAATGCAATTTTAAACGAAATAGTAAATACCAACAAAAAAATAAATTCGTTAGTCATTATTGGTCATAACCCCGGCATTACCGAACTTTTTAATTTTATTGGCAATGCCAAGGTTGACGATTTGCCAACCTGTGTCATGGGTCTTTTTAAATTTGAAATAAAAGACTGGAAAGAAATAGCCATTACCAAAGGAAAACTGGAATGGTATAGCTGGCCGAAGAAAGGTTAAAGGTTAAAGGTTAAGGTAGAAAGGTTAAAGGTTAAAGTAGAAAAGTTAAAGGATAAGGTTTAGATGGAAGGGATAAAGAAATAAGCTGCCGATAGGTTTTTAACCTTTAGCCTTTCTACTTTAACCTTTATTTACCTGTCTTCATCATCCAATAATTCGGCCTTCTTTTTATCAAACTCCTCGCGGGTTAAAAGTCCTTTTTTTAATAGTTCACCAAGGCGTTCCAGTCCTTCTATTTCATCGTGTTTTTCTTTGCGGAGGTTATATCTCCCCAACACCACCAAGGCAAGAAGAACCATAAACACATAGGCAATGGCAATCAAAAAAAGATTAAAAATATCGCTTCGATAGTGCCAAATATTTTGATACATGGCATTGCCGCTGCTTTCTGTTTCAATAATGCCTCCCTTTGAGGTTATTAAGCCTATATAAAATCCCGTAGCCAAACTTACCAAAATAAAAAAGACCACCACTGTAAAATTAAGGTTGCTTCGGTATCGCTCTTTTGGGGTTAGCATTTTTTTTAAATTCTACTTTTGTGAGTTCTATGTTCTAAATGGCTTCGCAATAATTTTGTAAAACATAAAATCGCTGGCCACTTGAATACTTAAAATATGGACCCCCTGGATAGCCAGCAAACCAATCCATATTTAGCCACCAGTTGCCTGCTTTATCGCGTTTGCCGTTCACAGTTTTTAGTTTGTAGCGTTTGCTAAGGTAATCCGTCACTATTTCTTGTGGCGTATTGCCTAAATTTACCTCGGTAAAAGCGTGGCCTTTTTTGCCCTTGTAAGCATAACTAATGCGGGCCTCCCCTCCTATGGCCATTACAGATGAACAAATTATCACCGCAAAATCATCACAATCGCCACTAAAATTATTAGCCAACGTTTCGCTGGCCAAGGATACATAATTTTCACCTTTGGGGTCGTTCACATATTTCCAGTTGCTAAAACATTGGTCAAACATATCACAAAGCTGGCCCAGATTGAGCGTTCCCGGAGAATTTCCAGCCACCCTAATAGCAAAATCTCTAACCTCGGGGCTGCTAAAATTGCAAGCTTCTATCAATTGTTTTTTATCACCACTCAGGTTGCAGCCTTTAAAAAGGTCTTTTATAAAAGTTTGCCGCTGGCGGCTTACATTAAAACTAATACGTGGCGGAACGGGCAATTCGTTATCCCTAATTAATGTACCTGCTGTAGGAAGAAAGTGAGTTTGATTTTTATTGATATAAAAACTACCACCTAAAAGTATTATTATCAGTATTGAAATAAATACTATTTTGAAGCGGTTCATTTATGCAAAAGTAAAATAATTAAATCAGACGGGGTTTGAAAAACAGAGATACTTTACCGTTAAATTAATTACCCATAAATCAGGATATTTTTAAAAAAATAAAAACCTACTTATCAGGACACATAAACTTGGTGGTAAAGTTTTTAATTATCCCATTATAACTCACCGGAACTGAACAAATAGTTACCTCAAATTCACCATTGGGCATGCGGTTTACATAAACTTTTTGCCCCACCTCCCCTTTGCCTGCTGTGGCGTTGTAACTAACTTTTAAATTCACTGATTTATTATCTGGCTGCCAATTATCAGTTATTTTATAAATGCCAGTTTTGGGAATTTCAGAAAAAGTTAAATAGAAATACGAACCAGAACTAACCCATTGCATTTCCCACACTTGATTGGTGTAAACATACACATTGCTAATTGACTTATAGCCTGCACCCATTCCATTGTCAAAGGTATTTATGGATGGCGTGCAAGGGGCGGTTTTATAGGCCGGCTTTATGCTATCAAGATAAATAATATTTCCATATGAATATCCAAAATCATTGCTTGCCCAGGTTCTGAAATAGTAAGGGGTGTTCAACTCAAAATCCTCATATACCCCACTAAATTTTTTGCCTTCTACTTTTGGGTTACTAATCTGGTTATCTACCATATTAGGTATGGGTTCTTTGCTCATACAAAAGCCAAACAAATCGGCCTCTGTTTCACCGTCTTTCACAATTTGCCCTTCAATCAAAACCGTGCCATCATCCTGCACCGTGGCTGATACTGTTTCTACCACCGGATAATAATCTTTAACATCTTTTAATGGCTTGCGGCAGGTGGAGAAAAGTAGAATGACACCAAATAATAGTATTACTTTTTGCATTTTCATTTTTTTAAAAAATTAATTGAAGGGTGAATCCAAGATCATTTGCACTCCAAAAACCTACCTGATCTACATAATAATAGGACCGGTTGGCTTCAAAATGAAGGTTCATTTTATCCGAAAGTTCATACAACATACCTGCCCTTAACCTCATCCCTGCCGAATTATAACCATCACTGGTAGTTAGATGCATAAAATGGCTCGAACTTTCGTAATCATACATGAAAATACCAACTAGCAAATCGGCTCCCGGATAAAATTTAAGTTTTTTGTCCGTTTCCTTTATATAATCCATTCCGGCAGAAAGATAGGCATAGCTAAACTTATTATAAACCAAAAAACCAGGGTATACTTTGGTAACACCATTTGAATACTCGTAGGAAACAAA
>JBJXDS010000154.1:0-6117 GCA_046154525.1 Bacteroidia bacterium | reverse complement strand
CTTCGTTTTCTCGGTGCCTCCGTGGTTCAAAGTCTGCTGTTTTCAAATTCTTTCAAGGCAAAATTATATTCTTCCACTATTTCCTTAATTATTTCAGCCGCAGGTTTTATAGTTTTTAAATAACCGCTTATTTGGCCTATTTCTAATTCCCCTTCTACCAAATCTCCTTCAAACATTCCCTTCTTTGCACGACCACGTCCCAGTAATTCCATCAATTCTTCTTTCGATGCACAATTAGTTTCGGCCTGTTTTATGGCTTCATAAAATTTATTTTTTAATAATCGCACCGGGGTTAATTGCTTTAACGACAACTCGGTACTTCCATCGGAAGATTGTAGAATAGCATTTTTAAAATTTTGATGGGCTGATGATTCTTCACTCAATACAAACCGGCTTCCCATTTGGACACCTTCTGCACCAAGAGCCATGGCTGCTAACATGGTTCTTCCGGTTCCAATACCCCCGGCTGCTATTACCGGAATTTTTACTGTGTTTACAATTTGTGGAATCAAACATAAGGTGGTGGTTTCTTCCCGTCCGTTGTGTCCTCCGGCTTCAAAACCTTCGGCTACTATGGCATCTACTCCACTAACCTCGGCTTTTTTTGCAAACTTTTCATTGGCTATAACATGCACCACGGTAATTCCTTTTTCTTTTAAAAAAGGAGTTAATGTGGCTGGATTTCCAGCGGAAGTAAAAACAATATTTACCCCTTCATTTACAATTGAATTTAGGTGTTTATCAATTTCAGGATATAATAAGGGGAGATTAACTGCAAAAGGTTTGTTGGTGGCGGTTTTACATTTTTTAATATGTTCCAGTAGTATTTCGGGGTGCATACTTCCGGCACCAATAATTCCTAATCCTCCTGCATTGCTAACGGCCGAAGCCAATTCCCAGCCACTGCACCAAATCATCCCAGCCTGGATTATTGGATATTGGATATTGAAAAGTTGGGTTATTCTGTTTTGCATTTTTTAAAATTAAACCTCCAAGGTTTTAAAAACCACGGAGGTTTGGAAAGCTCTTCTATAAAAATGGTAATTTAACCACTTCAGCTTTCAACTCTTTTCCGCGTATTTCTATAAATATTTCGCTACCGGGTTTTGAATAGTCGCTTTTTACATAGCCCATTCCAATAGGTTTATTTAAACTTGGGCTTTGGGTTCCGCTGGTTACTTCTCCAATTTCGTTGCCTTTGCCATCGGTTATTTTGTAGTATTGGCGAGGGATTCCTCGTTCTATTAAATCAAAACCAACCAATTTTTTAGTAGGTTTATTTTCTTTAATTGCTTTGTGATAAGCCGAATTGGTAAATTCTTTTTCAAATTTAGTAATCCAACCCAATCCTGCTTCAATGGGAGAAGTCTCGTCATTTATATCATGCCCGTATAAGCAAAATCCTTTTTCTAATCTAAGGGTATCTCTTGCTCCCAATCCGGCTGGTATTATTCCAAATTCTTTTCCGGCTTCTAATATAGCATTCCAAAAATGTTCAGCATCGTCGTTCTTCATGTAAATTTCAAAACCTCCCGCTCCTGTGTAACCTGTATTTGAAATTATGGTATCGGCTTTTCCGGCCATAATTCCCATTTTAAAGGTATAATATTCCATTTCTGAAAGATTTACATCGGTCAGTTTTTGTAAAACTTTGATAGCATTTGGTCCCTGTACTGCTAATAAACTCATGCCGTCACTCATGTTCAGCATTTCTACTCCGCCAGTATTGTGTTTGCTTATCCAATCCCAGTCTTTATCTATATTTCCGGCATTTACCACCAAATAATATTCGTTTTCAGTCCAGCGGTAAACCAACAGGTCATCCACTATTCCTCCGGTATCATTGGGCAGGCAACTGTATTGTACTTTGCCATCCGTTAGTTTTGAAACATCATTGCTTGTAACACGCTGTAACAAATCCAAAACCCCCGGGCCTTTCAACCGAAATTCGCCCATGTGCGACACATCGAAAATACCTACATTATTTCGCACAGCATGGTGTTCGGGTAATAAACCACTGTATTGAACAGGCATATTGAACCCTGCAAAAGGAACCATTTTTCCTCCGGCGGCTATGTGTACATCATTTAATGGTACTAATTTTAGAGTTTGAGAATCTGACATTTTTTAATTTTTGCAGCGAAGATAAGTCAAAGCCCCCTAACCCCCAAAGAGGGAATAATTGTGGTTGGAAAATAGAAATTTGAAGATTTGAAAATGCTTACGGGTGAAAGTCCCCCTTGTGTGTTTGGCTGCGAAATGGCGAAGGGGGATGATTGCTCAGATTTGTCAACTTGATACTTTACATTTGTATTGTCCAAATTATTATGAAAAAATCAATCCTCCTTCTCGCATCCATTTTTGCCTTTACCCTTTTTGCAAAAGCCCAACTCCAAACGAAGTCTGTTTCCGTTTTTAAAAACAATAAAGCATTTTTTATAAAGTCGGGGACAGTCACCCCCAAAGGAACTATTTATCAATTGGAAGGTGAAATTCCACGGGCCCTGTTTGGCACACTATGGTTTCAAAGCCCGGGGATAAAAATGGTGACCAGCGATGAACAAAACGTCGAGAAGCAAGGATTGCCGCTCAACCATTACGAAATTTTAAAAGCCAATCTCAATAAAAAAGTTTTCATTTTTTTAAGTCCGACCGAAACGGTGGAAGGAACGGTGCAGTCATTTTCAAAAGAATACGATGAAGAAACCAAAACATGGTTTATCCCGGCCTTTGTTACACTTAAACCAATATTTACAGGGTCAACGGTATCACAAGTATGGCAAACCATCCGCATCGAAGATATTAAGCGCATTGGCTTTGCCGAAAATCCTGTGAATACGGTTACAACTTACGAAAAGAAAAAAGTAGTATCGGTAGAATTTACCGAAAGCAAACCCCAAACCCTGAACATGATGTACCTGCAAGACGGGCTTGGCTGGAACCCGAATTATTTATTGGAACTTACTTCTGAAAATAAAGGAATTCTTACTTTACAAGCCCAGGTAAAAAACGATGCCGAGGATATTAAAAACACGGACGTAAGTTTTGTGGTGGGCAATGCCAATTTTAAAGATGCCAATAAATTAGCGTGGTTGGTTGATTTTTTGCCCTCAATTAGCTGGGATTATGGTGATGGAGGAGGAAAATATGATAATACACAACTTTATAAAGGTACTTTTTCTGATGTAAGTGAAGCCGAACCTGCCTCTAAAGAAGGAGATGGCGTGGATGGCGAAAGCACCGAAGATTTATTTTTTTATATTTTAAAAAACCTGAATCTGCCCAAAGGCTCCCGGGCACAAATGGAACTTTTTAAAGCCGAAATCAGTTTTGAGCATATTTACCAAGTGAATTTAACCGATATGAGTGCTTATAATTTTGAAAATTATGTATATCAAATATATGCTACTGAAGAACCCAATGCCAAAACCTATCATTCACTGAAACTGAGCAACCAAACCAAATACCCATGGACAGCAGGATTGTGTTTTGTTGTAAGTAATGAAAAAGGAAATAAAAAACCTATAAGTCAGGACATTTTGAGTTATACCCCCATGAAAGGCGACAACAGCCTGAAACTAACTGAAAGCCCTGATATTAAAGTTTCTCAAACTGAACGGGAAATTGACCGCAAAACCAATGTTCGTAAACGGGGAGAAATTCAATATGACCTCATTACCGTGGAAGCTGAAATAAAAATTAAAAATTATAAGTCCAAAGATGTAAAAATGAATGTAAATCGTTTGGTATCTGGTGAACTTCTAAAATCAAATGTGGACTGGAAAAAAACTGATAAAATAAATTACAGCAACTACCTTAATAAATCAACGGCCTTGAGATGGGAAACATTTGTAAAAGCCGGAGAGGAAAAGATTATTAGGTATACTTATACTGTAGTGGTGAGGACTAACTGAGTTGGTAAAAGAAAAGTATAAAAACACATCTTTTACCCATAATCCCTTTTTTTAGTTTATTTGTTGATGAAAAATAGGAATTTCATTGAAAAAAAACTGTCGGAATCAAACTCATATTAAAAGCGTTTGGCGGAAAATAGATATCTGAAATTTTAAAAAATAATTGCCAAAACCTAAGATGATAATTAGTAAAAACCAAGTAGAAACCAATACCCAATCCAATCCGCAACTGGATATGGCCTTTGATTATGTGGTAAATACCAACCGCTCGGTTTTTTTAACCGGAAAAGCCGGAACCGGAAAAACCACGTTTCTGCACCGTTTAAAGAAAAATACCCCCAAGCGGATTACGATTGTTGCTCCTACAGGTGTGGCAGCTATAAATGCGGGAGGAGTTACCATCCACTCTTTGTTTCAATTGCCATTTTCACCCTTTGTTCCCAACCATACAGCCGTTGAGCCAAAGAAATTTTCGAGGGATAAAATTAATCTTATAAAAAGTATCGACCTGCTTGTAATAGATGAAATAAGCATGGTACGCTCTGATGTGCTGGATGCTATTGATTCGGTGTTGCGACAGTTTAGAAACCGCTACAAACCCTTTGGTGGTGTGCAATTGTTGTTGATTGGTGATATAAACCAATTGGCTCCCGTAGCCAAAGATGAAGAATGGCAATTGCTATCGGATTATTATGAAACGATTTTCTTTTTTAGCAGTAATGCCTTAAAGGAAAATTTTCCGGTGATTGTAGAACTCAAACATATTTTCAGGCAAAGCGATAGCATATTTATTGACTTACTAAATAAAGTAAGAAATAATATGATGGATGATGAAACCTATGAATTACTCAATAGCCGCCTTAATCCAAGGGTATTTGAAGACAATGAAGACGAAGGTTATATCACTCTTTCGAGTCATAATATTACCGCCAAAAATATTAATGCCGACCGATTGGAACGCCTGGAAGGCAAATCTTATTTTTATAAAGCTGATGTAACGGGGGATTTTTCGGAATACAGTTACCCAACGGATGAAAGATTGGAATTGAAACTGGGGGCACAAGTCATGTTTCTTAAAAATGATACCGCCAAAGAAAAAAGGTTTTTTAATGGCAAGATTGGCAAGATTGTTAAAATAGATAATGATAATATAACGGTATCGACAGATGTATTAGAAAATATAGAAGTAGGCAAAGAAACGTGGACCAATATTAAATACAGCCTTAATTCCGAAACGAAAAGTATTGATGAAAAAGAAATAGGTTCCTTTACCCAATTTCCTTTAAAACTGGCCTATGCCATTACCATTCATAAAAGCCAGGGATTAACATTTGACAAAGTAATTATTGATGCTCAGGCTGCCTTTAGCAGTGGGCAGGTGTATGTGGCTTTAAGTCGTTGCCGCACTTTGGAGGGAATTATTTTAAGCACTCCTATTGGGAATAAAAGCATCCGTTTAGATTATAATATTAATCAATTTAACAAATCCATCTCCACCGAAAACCTAAGTGAAACAGAACTTCATCAGGCCAAATTTGATTATCAGGAATCACTGTTAATGGATTTGTTGGATTTTAACCAACTCAACCGGCCATTGATGAATTTGCACAAGCAGTTATCAGATAATTCGCCACCCATTGATAGTAAAACAATTCAATCCATAACTCAAATGCTTATCAATGCTGATAAGGAAATTGGGAGTGTTTTGGCTACTTTTAAAAAACAGATAAAAGAAATATTGCCTCAGACCGATTTGCCCGAAAACAATGAATTTTTAAAAGAACGCTTAAAAAAAGGGGCTGCATATTTTGAAACAAAAATCGAAGAATTACTTATAAATCCGTTGAAAGGATTTTTTATAAGTACTGAGAATAAAGCGATAAAAGAAACCATCACAAAAGCTCTGGAATTTGCCAACAGATCATTTTATGTCCAGCTTCAGTGCTTTAAATATTGTACCAAAGAATTTTCAGCCTTGGGTTATATGCAAACAAAAGTAAATGCTGAAATTGATTTTGAAAAACTAAAACCAACCCGTTCAGGAAAAGAAAGAACACGACCATCGCGGGTGAGCAATCACCCCGATTTATATAATATTATTAATGATTTGCGACAAGGGTATGCTGCCGAAAACGGGGTGGAAGATTATCAAATTTTTACTCTTAAAGCTTTGTTGGGAATAGCCAATAATTTGCCAACTAAT
>JBJXDS010000153.1:0-5113 GCA_046154525.1 Bacteroidia bacterium | reverse complement strand
TTTAGTTAATTTAAAACGGGGTGGTCGTGAGATAACCCCGTTTTTACTTTAAAAAATTTAAGGATTAATAAACCACCAACTTAAATAACTGATTGGTCTCCGAATTTTGAAGTCGTATAAAATAAATACCGCTGTAAAATCCTAATTCATTTTTTAAATTCAATTCCATTTTATTGTCTGAAGGTTTTAAGATTTGTTCAAAAACCTTTTGCCCCGATGTATTCCAAATGGTGAGTTGTTGCTTTGAGTTATTAGGAACATCCATAAATAATTTTCCACTCGTGGGATTAGGATAAATTTTAAATCCTGATTTTGAAATAGTATTAACTGCTGATTTCATAGCCACATTAAACACCCGTATAAGAGTATCGTTGGCTTTTTCATTATCATTGGCCAAATAACCCACTGCCCTGGCCCAGGCCACCCCTGTAAAATCGAAACCAAGGGTACTGTCAAACTTTATCCATTTCGATTCCGAAGGGGCAAGACTAACCGTTTTGCTGCTAAGCCAGTAAATATTGGTGGTTTGATAAATCCTTAATTCAATGGGAGAATTTACAATGGCAGCAGTGCCTAAATTGGTAGCCTTTAAGCGTGGTTGGTAAGTAATATTGTGGTAACAAGAATTGTTTTTATCAGGGAAAATTATGCTATCCAAAGCCAAATCGTTGGGCTTAATTATAAAATATTTCCAACAAAAACTGTCGTTTCCATTGTTTTGGTCCAGCGCCCCTTTAACCCTTGCACATAATTTAAAATTGCCCACCTGTCTTAAACTGGCCAATGTATCCTGAAACCATGAGTTGGTAGCAAACCTTGGCAATGAATCGAAATATCGAACCATTGACTTAAATAAACCTCCGTTTTTATATAGGTCCAGTTTCACCTCGTATGTTTCAGGATATGATTTGGAACCAAAGTTTTTAACAAGTATTTGCGGTTTAAGATCACTTTTTTCATAAAGGAACACCTGTCCGTTCCCAAAATTGGTATTGCTATCCAATGCTAAATCATAATTCCGGGTAATCCTGAATTTGCTATACAATGTATCATTAGCGGCTATTAAATCGCCCGATAAACCGGTATACATTTTAAGCGTATAATCGCCCAAAGCGGTATTTGTAAAATTTTTATTTAATGTAATATTAAAACTTGAATTATAGGAAAGATTTCCAGTAGCGAAGGCTGAATCCTGATAAACCAAATTGCCCCCTCTATAAATTTTTACATAGGCAGGCCCAGCTGCTGTAAGGGTTTGTGACCCATAATTTTTAATTCTTACGATAGGTTTAAATGGCAATGATTCTATAGAAACTACTGTATCCAGGGCGGGAAGCATCATTTTTTGAACCCCAATATCTCGATTAGGTATCACGGTAAAAAATCCAGTAAGTGTATCATTATCTGGCTCCTGATCGCCAATTAATGCAGTTTTAAAAATCAGTTTGTACTTTCCAAATACATTGGGCAAATTGGCCCGTTTAAAAATTAATTGGGTTTCGGAATAGGCGCCCAATGGGGTATTTATAGAATCTTGAAAAAACTGCTGACCTTTGGTATCGTATATACTAACCTCTACTTTAAACGCTGTGTCCTGAGTTTTGCTTCCATAATTTACAATAGTTAGGCGAGGAAAGAAAAATCCAGCCATGGTATAAATGCCTGTTGCCAATGGAATATCAATTCGCTTGGGTGCCACATCGTTCGATTTTTGAAATGTAACCGTATGGCGTATAGTATCATTATAAGGTATGCTGTCTTTTAAAGAAGTAAAGCACTCAGCCACATAATTGCCAACTGTTTTAGGTACATATTTATTAAACGTAATAATTTGTTGCTGCAGGGCTGCAAGAGATCGGGTTAGTGTTTCCGAATGAATAATGCTGGTATCGTTTTTAATTCTGAAAGTTACTTTAAAATTATTTTTAGCTATGGTTCCAAAATTTACAATTCTTACCGTTGGAGTCATAGTATCCCTTTTATACTCATAAATGGCCGCATCCACCGGCGAATACATAAAATCACATCCAATATCGTTTTTAACTGATACTTTAAATTGATGCTCTATCGTATTATTATCTATCACCTTGTCGTTACCAAGTTTGGTAGTTACTGTAATTTTATGATTGCCCAAATTGTATAATCGATAGGTTGTGTCGAAATAAATGGTATCGGTTTGTCCTGCTTTAAGGGTTAGTTTTTTGGTGCTTTTATATTCTGTTGTTCCAAAAGCATTGGCTATAATACATTCTACTTCAAATGGTGTATTTTGGTCATTAAATCCATAATTTGTTACCGTAGCCCTTGGCCCTAATGAATCTTTAATACTGTATTCAATATCCTGATTATTTGTTGGGTATTCTATCGTTAATGGAGCCACATCATTGCCCACCTGAATACGGGGCTGTATGTTAAATTTATAAGGAAATCCAGGGCTAAAAGGAGTCCATGTGGTATTGCCCATAGGGGCTGTAAAATAAAATGCTCCCGGCCTTATTGGATCCTCATACTGAAATGAAAAACCAACATTTGTCCGGGTATTTTGGCGAATGCCAACAAAAAAGCCACCATTTACTTTTACTCTTGGCAACACCGGCAAAATATAAGTTCCCCCTTTAGAGGTAAGGGAATCTGACATAAATAATATAGAACCTGGCATTCCACCCGTTCCGTTATCATCCCAAATACCTACCCTAAACCCGCGACCATTCGAACTAAAATCTACCGATACCTGATTTATGTAAACGCCCGTATCTGAAAAAAATTTAGCCACAAAATCGCCAGTTTCTCCATTAAAACCAATACCACCGGCATTCCCTTTAAATGGATCGGTATGTGAAAAAACGTTGTAATTTACTTGCCGAATGATGGTATCATAATTATTCGAATTAAAGTCGTCGGCACTTAATGAAACCTTAACATTATCTGTGCCGGATGAATCGGGTTTATAACTACCAAAAACAATTAATTTATCCTCCCATGGCTTAAGTTTACCAATGGCAATGCTGTCTTTATGCTTATTGGCTCCGCTTATTTCAAGATATAGTGTGGCACTCGATACTTCATTCTTGCCACGATTGCCTATTAATACCTTTATCGAATCTTTAACGTTGGCTAAAACCGGAACCTTGCCAAGACAATAAGTCATCATTAACTCTAGATTTTTTTTATACCGCGGAAAATTAATTCGGATATAGGGTTTTCTAACATCTGAATATGCCGTTGTGTCTTTAAATTGTCCGGAGCCATATATAAGTTTCCCTTCATTCTTACTTTTAAATGAAGGTACTGTTATGTTACTTTCATAAGCCCAAAGCGTATTTGATTGTTGCTTGGTGGTTTGATTATAAGCTAAAAGTATTTCTAAGTTTACCTTTCCTCCAGTGGTATCAAATCTAAATTTGTTTACATTAAAAATAAAATTTTTAAAACCTGAGGTACCATCCATTATTGAAATAGGATTAGCATCATAAACCAATACCATTCCACTTGATTTTGACTCGTTGGTCCAGTTTAAATTTGAGGTTGGAAAAGTGTCATTTTTTACCATTCTCAAATAAATTTTTAAATTTGGATTGCCTGTCATAGCTAAATCAGCCTGAGCATAAAACTCAATGCTACCAATAGTGTCTCCATGAATAAGGCCCGAAAGAACGGAAGATGGATAAATATAAGCGTGCCTACTAAAAGCGGTATCAAAGGCATTGGTAGAATACATTGGGCCATACACAGACCCAATAAAGTTGCCAGTACCAACAGTTACAGATTGTGTAAATCCAATAATTGGGAAAAGAATAAATATAAAAAATAATCGTAAAGGCATATTTTTAATAATTTTACCCAAACCTACATATTTTTTGCGGATTTGCAATCTTCTGCACAGGCTGTTTGGAAAATTGTTTCTTAATGAAAACTCCTAATCCGTTTATATACAAGCCATCGCCAATTTATTATTTAAAAAATATGACATTTTTAATAATTTGTAAAAAGTCCTACATTTTATCAAAAAATAATTCTTTGCCACCTATTTCATTATCAAAAATACTATCATATTTCTTTTTCTTCTCTATTTTATGGCCAGGGTTAAAATCCTTATGTATAATTTCGGCCACCATTTTTCCGGTTTTCATGGCGGCATTCATGGAGCCATAAAGCAAATGATCGCCGCAAGCATAGGCATTTTTACCAAGTCTTAATTCATTTACTTGTCGTTTTCCCAACACAAAATCCTGATTAGGTAAGGCATAATCAATTCGATAAATTTTAATTAGTTTCCAATTTAAAACCTCTTTTCCAAACGCTTTCTTCAGTTCGTCCTTCACCTCCTCTTCCAGCACCTTATCATCGGCCTTGGCCAATCCATTAAGTGAAACCGATATTAATTCTTTCCCCTTTGGAGCATAGTTCTTATACAGATTGGTAAGCACTACTATATTACTTACTAATTTTATGTCGTTTCCATTTATACAGACCATTGGTTCGGTAAATGGTTTTTTATCGGAAGAAAAATACATACAGGTTGTACTTCGATGATCCATTTTAACAGGTTCGTTTTTCATCTTTCTAAAAAGCGAATTATAATCGGTAGCCGCAATAAATATATCGGCTTTTATGGTTTCACCATTATTTAGTGAAACTTCATTCTTTGAAAAATCCAGAACAGATGTATTAAAAATAAAATTTTCTTTTTTGAAATTAGTAGCCAACTCTCTTGGAATAGCTTCGATGCCATAAGCTGGAAGTGCTACCCTTCCCTCCATCATCATTTTAAAAGTATAATCGAATATACGACGCGAGGTGGTGAGTTCATTTTCCATAAAAATACTTGAAAACAAAGGCTGGAAAAAGTTTTTAATTATTCGGCCTGTGAACCTCTTCTTTTTAAGAATGCTTGAGGTTTTAACTTCAAATTTTTCAAAAATCTGATTTTCGGTCAAACTCTTCGTTTCAATTCTTCGCTTTATCAAATTTATTTTATCACCCCAGGTAGCAATATTATTAAACAGCATTTTAAAAGATGCCAACGGGTGATGAAAGGGATCTGTAAATTTTTTAATATTCCGATCTTTAATAATCAATGCACCGGAATCAAAATATTTGAGAAAAAGCCGGT
>JBJXDS010000152.1:0-7083 GCA_046154525.1 Bacteroidia bacterium | reverse complement strand
TCAACAGAGCCGCGGAAGCAGAACTGTGGTTTTCCAAAGCCATTGCATCCAACGGCCAATATTCAGAAGCATTTAAAAACAGAGGAATTGTTCGATTAAAAAACCTAAATAACACAGCCGGGGCCTGTGAAGACTTCAAGAAAGCTGCTGAATTAGGAGAGCCCGGTATGGAATCAATATTAAAAGACTATTGCAATTAAAGGTTTGAATTTAAAAACAATAATTTTATATTTGCAGCCCTTTAATGGTGCGGTAGCTCAGTCGGTAGAGCAAAGGACTGAAAATCCTTGTGTCGCCGGTTCGATCCCGGCCCACACCACTTAAACTCCCGTCTTATTAAAGGCGGGATTTTTTTTATAATACCATGCAACCCAGAGTTTCAATTGTAATCTTAAACTATAACACCAGGCATTTTTTAGAAAAATTCCTGCCGGGGGTATTGGCTACTGATTATGAAAATTTTGAAGTTGTATTGGCTGACAATGCTTCCAAAGACGATTCGGTAGAATTTGTAAAACAAAATTTCCCCACTGTTTCAATAATTTCCTTAATTGAAAATTACGGATTTGCAGGAGGGTATAATAGAGCATTGGCAAAAGTAAATGCTGATTATTTTGTACTTCTCAATTCGGATGTGGAAGTTCCTGAAAACTGGCTGAAACCCTTAGTGACTCTTGCTGAAAGTGATTCTAAAATTGCAGCCATCCAGCCCAAATTATTGGATTATAGGGATAAAACTAAATTTGAATATGCCGGGGGTTCGGGCGGTTTTATTGATAAATACGGATACCCATTTTGTCGGGGAAGATGGTTTAATCATTTGGAAACCGACACCAGACAATACAACGATTCCAAAGAAATATTCTGGGCTACTGGTGCTTGTTTCTTAATAAAATCAAGTTGTTGGAAAGAAATGGATGGTTTGGATGAAGATTTTTTTGCCCACATGGAAGAAATAGATTTATGCTGGCGACTGAAAAATGCACGATATAAAATAATGGTGTGCCCCCGGAGTGAGGTTTACCATGTTGGTGGTGGAACTTTACCTGTTGGTAATCCTCGGAAAACCTATCTTAATTTTAGAAATGGGTTGTTTTTATTATGTAAAAATCTTCACGGTTCTGTTCTTTTTAAAACTCTTTTTATTCGGTTTTTATTGGACGGATTGGCCGGAATAAAATTTTTAACCGAGTTTAAATTCAGGGAAATAGGGGCTATATTAAAGGCTCATTTTACTTTTTATTCCAAATTGGGGTACTGGCTAAATAAAAGGAAAATGGTTCCGGCCCAATCAAAGTCTTTGGCAGGTATTTATCAAAAAAGTATGGTTTTTGATTTTTATTTGAGGGGAAAACGGAGGTTTTCTGAAATTAACTGGTGATTTTTTTAAACACAGAGGCATGGAGAAAACGAAGTTTCACAGAGATTTAATAATACTTAAGAACTATTTTCTCCGTGTTCTCTGTGCCTCCGTGGTAAAATTTTTTACTTTTCTAACAAATATCTTACCCCCAGTTCATACCCTCCCAACCCCAATCCTGAAATATTTCCTTTACAGGCTCCTAAAAGCAAATCGCTGTGCCTTGGGGTTTCGCGATTATAAATATTAGATATATGAATACCTATTACAGGTGTTTTTATTGATTTAACTGCATCAGCAATGGCGATACTTGTGTGGCTGTAGCCTCCGGCATTTAATAAAATCCCATCCAATTCAAAACCCCATTCCTGAATTTTATTTATCAGTTCTCCCTCTATATTGCTTTGAAAATAAACTAACTCTGTCTTTTCCTTGAACTGACTTTTAAGTTCATCAAAAAACTCCTCAAACGATTTATCGCCATAAATCTCCGGTTCGCGTTTGCCCAAAAGATTAAGGTTGGGGCCATTTATAATTCCTATTTTTTTCAAAACGAGCAAATTTAACTAATTATACCTTTATACTTTCCTTGCTTTTTCTGGCACATTTCTTGTAAAAATGCCTTTCAATGTTTCCTATCTTTGCCGCAATGCGGTTACCGGCATTTCTCATTTTTTGTTTACCTGTTTTTTTGTTTGCCCAAAACAAAGAACCAATTACTATTAATAGTGCCGAATATCTGGCTTTTGATAAAAATTTTGCTAATGCAGAACGATTAGTTGGACATGTAAGTATGAGCCAGGGCGATATGACCCTAACCTGCGACAGTGCCTGGTTTTGGAAAGATGAAAACCGGATGGAAGCCTTTGGTCAAGCGTTTTTAAATCAGGCAGGAGGTGTTAAAGTTTGGAGCGACTATATGCTTTATAACGGGAACACCAAAATGGCCAGTGCCAACCGAAATGTAAGACTAACGGATGGAAAAATGAGCCTGACAACCGATGCCATTCAATACGATGTAAGCAATAAAATAGCCTATTATACTACCGGCGGAAATATAAAAGACGGAGAAAATACCATGGTAAGCCGCTCTGGAAGTTATCATAGCAAAAGCCGGGAATATTTTTTTAAAGGAAAAATAAAATTGGTGAACCCCGAATACACCATGGAAAGCGATACACTTAATTATAACGGAAACACTAAGGTGGCCTACTTTTTTGGCCCGACCTATATTACAAGTACCGATAATTTGCTTTTTTGCAACTATGGGTGGTACAATACCGAAAAAAACACCTGCCAGTTTAGCAAAAAGGCATACATATTAAGCAAGGAAAACCGTATTGATTCCGACAGTTTTTTGTATAACCGCACTACCGGTATTGGCCGTGCTTTTGGAAATATAAAACTAACCGATACAATTCAAAAAATTGTAATTAAAGGAAGTAAAGGTATCCACAACCGATTTGAAAAAACCACTTTGATTAGCGGCAATCCTGTTGCTTTTAAAGAATTTGAGGACGATTCTATTTTTATAAAAGCTGATAATTTTTTTGATAAACTGGATACCGCCAATGACAAGCGAACTTTAGCCGCTTATGGTTCTTCACGTATTTACAAACCCGATATTCAAGGCATGGGTGATAGTTTGAGTTATTCATTAACCGATTCTACTATCCGGCTTTTTAAAGACCCCGTTCTTTGGAACGAAGCCAACCAAACCACGGGCGACACCATTTTTATTTACCAAAAAGGAAAAACCATTGATAAAATGGATGTAATCCAAAATGCGATGGTAATAATGGAAGAAGCTCCTGAAAAATACAACCAAATACGTGGCAAAAAATTGTATGGCCTGTTTGCCAACAACAAGCTGTACCGGGTAAATGTAAGAGGAAATGGGCAATCGGTGTATTATGCCGCCGAAGATTCAGCTAAATACACGGGGGTAAATTATGTGGAATGCACCAATATGGTAATAAACATTGATTCCAATAAAGTTAAAAAAGTAACGTTTTTGGTTTCGCCCAAAGGAACTTTTTATCCTTTGGATAAATTTCCAAAAGAACGGGAAAAATTGAGGGGGTTTAGGTGGTTAGCGGATAAAAGGCCTGCAAGAAAAGATTTTGTTTTTTGATTTACGAACAAGGAATGTTGAATTATGATTTTAGAAGTATTTAAAATCATAAATCCAAAATCTTTAATCTTTGTTCTCAAATCTTTACATCTAACCCATTAATCCCTATAATCCCCCCACTTCATCGAATCTTAAAACCATCTGCAAATTTTTTTCATTGGTTTGTTTTATCAAATTATTAAAAATGAAATCGAAGATTCACGAATACCTCAAATACAAAAATATTAACATGAGTAAAAAACTCACCTTCTTTTTAGTTCCTTCGCTGCTTGTGGCCTCGTGCATGAATTCTAAAAAACCCCTCCCTCCTATCGCTTTTGGTACTCCGCCCGTTACCAAAACCGTAGGTGTATCCGATGATTATTTCGGCACAAAAATAGCCGACCCTTACCGTTGGCTCGAATATGATACCGCAGCAGATGTGGCTGAATGGGTAAAAACACAAAATAAATATACAAACGGGTATTTAAAACAGATTCCGTATCGGGATAAAATTAAAGCACGTTTGGAAAAAATTTGGAACTATGCCAAATACAGCAGCCCGTTTAAAAAAGGCGATAATTATTTCTTTTATAAAAATGATGGCCTTCAAAATCAAAGTGTGCTGTATATCCAAAAAGGATTAAAAGGCGAACCGAAAGTTTTTATCGACCCCAATAAGCTGTCAAAAGATGGAACAGTATCACTGGGCGGTATTTCGTTTAGTCACGACAATAAATATGTGGCCTATAGTTTGGGAAAAGCTGGTAGCGACTGGCAAGATATATTTGTGATGGAAGTGGAAACAGGAAAAAAACTGGAAGATAAAATTGAATGGACCAAGTTTGGCGGTGCAAGCTGGAGAGGAAACGGATTTTATTACAGCCGGTATGATAAACCTAAAAAAGGAAGCGGCTTATCAGAAGCCAATACCTTTCAAAAAGTATTTTTTCATGAATTGGGCCAAACCCAGGACAAGGACAGTTTGGTGTATCAAGACCCAAAATATCCGCAACGCTATTATTGGGCTTCGGTTACCGAGGATGAAGATTACATGTTTATTAATATTGCCGAAGGAACCAGCGGTGGCGAAATTTGGTTTGCCGATTTGAAAAAGGGAAAAGATACTGATCTAAAACTACTGGTAAAAGGATTTGAAAATAACCCCGGTGTGGTAGAAATCCATAACGGAAAAATACTTTTAATGACTGATCATGATGCACCAAAATATAAATTGGTAGCCATTGATCCGGCCAATACAGCTAGGGAAAATTGGCAAACAATTATACCCGAAGGAAAGCATTTATTGGAATGGGTTGGCTTTACCGGGAACAAATTATTTGCAGGATACCAACAGGATGTGAGCAGCCATATTTATCAGTTTAGCCTTGAGGGTAAACAAGAAAAAGAAATTGAATTACCCGGTATAGGAACCGCTGGAGGATTCGGTGGTACAAAGAACGCCACGGAAACTTTTTATTCCTTTACATCCTTTACCGTTCCCAACATTATTTACCGATACGATATTGCCTTAGGAAAATCAGAACTTTTTAAAACAATAGAATTCCCTGCCGACTTAAAAAATTACGAAACCAAACAGGTTTTTTATCCGAGCAAGGATGGAACAAAAATCCCCATGTTTATAGTGAGCAAAAAAGGAATAAAATTAGATGGCACCAACCCAACTTTGCTTTATGGATATGGTGGGTTTAACATTAGTATTACCCCATCATTCAGCACCAGCAACATTGTGTTTTTAGAGCAAGGAGGAGTTTTTGCCTTAGCTAATCTTCGGGGTGGAGGTGAATATGGCGAAGACTGGCACAAAGCTGGGATGTTGGAAAAAAAGCAAACGGTGTTTGATGATTTTATAGCAGCGGCCGAATATCTTATAAAAGAAAAATATACAAGCAGTGATAAAATAGCCATAAAAGGCCGCAGCAACGGTGGATTATTAGTTGGGGCAGTAATGACCCAAAGGCCCGATTTGTTTAAAGTAGCGTTGCCCGGAGTGGGTGTTTTGGATATGTTGCGCTACCACAAAAGTACTGTGGGCTGGGGTTGGGCCGTGGAATACGGCAAAAGTGATGTGAAAGAAGAATTTGATTATTTAATAAAATACTCTCCTCTTCATAATATTAAAGAAAGTGTTAAATATCCGGCCACATTGGTTACCACGGGCGATCATGATGATAGAGTTGTTCCATCCCATTCTTTTAAATTTATTTCAACATTGCAAACTAAATCCGCTGCCAAAAACCCAACCATCCCTTATATGGTAAGAATTGATACCAATGCTGGGCACGGGGCAGGAAAGCCAACTTCAAAATTAATAGAAGAAGAAGCGGATGTTTGGTCGTTTGTAATGTATAATTTGGGAATGAAATTTGAGTAAAAAAAGAATTGAAATTCCGAATTACGTTTATTATTCAAAGCAAACTATTTGCGAAGCAGTAATTTTTAATTTATAATTATTTAAACATGGGCAAATTTCACGAAAACATAACTGAAAACATCCAGTCGTTTATTGAAAACCAACACCTGTTTTTTGTGGCTACTGCCCCTTTGAGCAAGGACGGACATATTAATCTTTCACCCAAAGGATTAGATTGTTTTAAAGTTCTTAGCCCAAATAAAGTAGCTTATATGGATTTGATAAGCAGCGGAAACGAAACATCCGCCCATACTTTAGAAAACGGACGAATTACGTTTATGTTTTGCTCATTTGATAAAGTGCCCAATATTTTAAGGCTTTATGGTCAGGGCTATACGGTTTTGCCCGATGATAAAGAATGGCCTGAGCTTTCAAAAAATTTCACCATATACCCCAGTACCCGCCAAATTATTGTGGCCGATATTACCAAAGTTCAAACATCGTGTGGTTATGGTATCCCCATTTATGAATATTTGGGTGAACGGGAAATCCATTTCGACTGGGCTGAGAAAAAAGGGGAAGAAGGATTAAAACACTATGTACAAGATAATAATTTGGTAAGTTTGGATGGATTGCCTACAGTGATTGGGAAACAAGGATTTTTTTAACAACCTTTCAGGGTTTAGGGCTGTTTACTAAACAATGAGAATATGGTCCATTCATCCAAAATACCTTGATGCCAAAGGATTGGTTGCTTTGTGGCGGGAAACCCTTTTGGCCAAACACGTGTTGGAAGGAAAAACCAAAGGCTATAAAAATCACCCGCAGCTCGACCGTTTTAAAAAATTAAAACGACCGATTGATGCCATAAATCAATATTCAACAGAAATATACAAGGAGGTACTAAAGAGAAACTATAAATTTGATAAAGACAAAATAAATTGGGGATTTGAATCTCAAGGATTAACGGTCACTTCAGGTCAAATTGAGTTTGAAATGGTGCATTTATTAAAAAAACAGAAATCGCGGGATTTGCAAAACATGGAGAGTTTAAAAACAACTCCATTTTTGATCCTCATCCTTTTTTTAATTTAATACAAGGGGAAATAGAATCTTGGGAAATATTATAATACTAATATCTAGTTTCCTTTAACCATAATTAGTTCTATAAAAACTAATTTATACCTTTAATTTCTAAATGAGATATTTAAAACTCAGTTTACATGCAGTTGGTTT